>CAITXU010000172.1 GCA_903896505.1 uncultured Verrucomicrobiota bacterium
ACCTCGCCCGTTCGCCCAGAGGTGGAGAAACGCTCTTATTGGGAAGTATCCCACCTGTGGTGCTTCGGGGTCAGACCGGAAATAACTGATGGTCGAATATATTGTGCTCGCGGGTTAGACTGCCCCAACGGGACAAAATGGGATGGCCTAGGGCAACGTCCCAGGGATTAATTCCACCATTTTTCCAAGCCCTGAAGGGGCGAAACCCGACCCCGGCAGCCGTCCCAAAGCGCACAAAATGTCTCTCCTGAAACGGGATTAATGCATAGTGCGGTCTGGCTGCAATCTCTCCCCTACAGGGCTCAAAACAATTTTGGGTATCCAACCCGGGGCAGGTGCCCCGGGCTATCTCATTTTGCCCCTTTGGGGCTCCAGAGTGCGCATTTTTGCGTCCGTCGATGAAATCGGGTAATTGGTTCCCGGCGGACCCGGACAAAGTCCTCGCTTGCCGCATCAGGGCAGGGGTGTAGCGTCGTTTGAGATTCACGAGTTATGAAGCCCTCGACCCATTTCCCTTCACGGCTCCGGTGGGGTGGGGCCTTCACGCTCATCGAATTGCTGGTGGTGGTGGCCATCATCGCCATCCTTGCAGGAATGCTTCTACCGGCACTGTCCCGGGCGAAATCGAAGGCGGAACAAAGTTACTGTTTGAACAGCCAGAAACAGATTGGCCTCGCGGTCACGTTGTACGAGGCGGACTACGCCGACCGGATTCCGTTGTGCCAAAACTGGGGCAAAGCCTGGACCACGGACCATGCACTCCGCAGTGATAACCAATGGATGCCAGAACTGTTGCGTCCGTATCTGGGGACCAATACCTCCAAACCCAAAACAACGGTGCGCAAGGTCAACCGAATCAATCCCGGGATATTTAGTTGTCCTTCGGCCTTGAAAATAAAGATGCCATCCACCGAGGCGGGCGCGGCGACCACGGGCGACTGGTTTTACGACAACGACGGCGTTACCTACGTTTGGAATCATATTTATCTCGATAAAGCCGGTTCCGACTATGAGGTCTCCAAGCCCGTCAGCGGTCGTCGGGCGGTGAACGTGGCCAATCCATCCAAGGCCGCCCTGATTTGGGAGATTCCGTACTGGAATTACCGCTACATGCCCCACAACCTGGGCATGAACATCGTGTGTGCCGACGGCCATGCGGAGAGGGTCAAAGGCAGTCCCAAGGAGTCAGACTGGTGGAAATACCATAGCCGCGACGGGTGGGAGCCCGAGTGATGGGCGTGAATCCAGTGAGCACTACGAAATCCGCCAATTCCGCAGGTCGCAGTCGGTTCATCCTCGTTTTCCTACTCGTCGTAGGTGGATATTTTGGCTTGAGCAGCCTGGAATGGGTGGACCGCGAAGTTGTTCTGCCGGTGCTCAAGGTCAGCGCCGCCGGCGCTTCGTGGCTTCTGAGTTTAATGGGTGTGGTAACCCAAATCGATGGCGTCGTGGTGAAAGGACCCGAGTTTTCGGTGGCGGTGCGAAGCGGTTGTGATCCCCTGGCCCCGATTGCCTTGATGTCCGGAGCCATGCTGGGATTTCCCGCGAGTTGGCGTCAGCGTCTGCTGGGCATGGTGGGGGGAGGATTGATTTTGTTTGGGCTCAACCTCGTCCGTGTGGCGTCGCTCTACCTGACCGGGAGGGCTCATTCCAGTTGGTTTTACTCGTTGCACCAGGAGTGGTGGCCGGCGGCCTTCATCGTGATTGCGTTGCTTCTCTGGTGGGCATGGCTGAACTGGGTCCAGCAGGCTGGAAGGACTTCCCATGGGTAAGATGCGCGCCGGCGCTGCCGCTGTGGCGCGCTTCGTGGTGGTTTTTGGCTTGCTGATGGCTCCCTGGCCCGGGGGGCGGGAGGTGGTTCGGAACGTTTTTCAGCGCGAGCTGAAGTGGTTGTCTACCTGGGTGGTGCCGCGAATGGTGGTTCATGTCGAGACGCTTCAGGATTCAGCCCATGAGGGGATCGATACCCGGGTCTCCATGGCGGACCCACGGAAAATGAATCCGGATGGTTCAGTGGAGGTGAGTGGGGTCACTTTGGACACCCGTTCTGTGGGGTGGATTCCGCAGGTGATGCTGCTGGCTCTGGTTGCCGCCACCCCGATGGGGTGGAAGGAACGGACCCGGGCTGCGGTGATTGGCTGGGTGCTGCTCAACGCGGTGTTGGTCCTCACATTCGCCGCTGCCCTGGCATTTGCCCATCCAGCGGGACATCCGCCGTGGGTTCATACCGTAGTCACCCACGTCTACGACATCACGGTTCAGAATCTGTGGTTCAGCTTCCTATTCCCGACCGTGCTTTGGTACCTGCTGTGTTTCGAGGTGCGCCCTCGAAACTAGTGTCGTGTTTCCGCTCAGCCCAGTCCCAGCCAGCGCATCCCAAAGTGGAGCCAGATGGGGATGGTGACAAAACCGACCAAGGAGGTGCCAATGACCACCCGGATGGCGGTGGGCGGGTCTCCTGCGAATAGTCGGGACATGACGATGGGGAAAACGGCGGCCGGCATGGCTGCCTGAACCACCAGGACCTGCTTGAGCTCACGGGACGCCGGTAGCGCCCAGGCGATGGCGAGCATACCCAATGGAATCAGACCCAGGCGAAAGAGGCAGCTCCAACCCATGGTGCGCCATCCCGGGTCCTGGCGAAGCTCTTTGGACGAATCGGCGAGGATGGCCCCGGTCAATACAATGCCGAGAGGGAAGCAGCATGCCCCGAGCATGTGAGCAGTGACGGTGGTGAATTTGGGAATCCAGGCATCGCCTCCCACCAGGTTTAGGCTTGCGGCAACGACCACCGCGATGATCGGGGCGTTGATCAACTTCCGCCATTGTTTCCAACCCGCATGTCCCAAGGCGATCAAACACACGGACCACATTGCTGCATCCACCCCAAGATTGTGCACCAAAAGGACACCCGTGGTTTGACCAGGAAAGAGTTGTTCGACCAGAGGCAGGGCAAAGTAGCCATAGTTTTGAATTCCCGTGGAGGCTCCGAAGGTTCGGAAAACGGATTCCGATCCGAGACGAAGCCGACGTGCCGCCAGACCCGAGACCCATACCCCCAGCGCGACACCGCAGAAGCCGGCGATGGGGGGAAGGAGCAGGTTTTCCGGTTGATGCAGGGCTTTGTTTCCCAGGACCTTGTCGAGGATGAATGCCGGAGTCAGCACATTGACCACGACGCGCATCAGGCTGGCATCGGCCTCCTCGGTGAGCCAGTCGACCTTTCGGAGAATCACGCCCACCAGGGCAAGACAGAAGACGGGCAGCACTGCGCCGACGACCGTATAAAACTCATTCACGTCAGCAGAGACTGCACCAAAGCCTCAAATTCGGCGTGCTGAATTTTTCGGAGGGTTTCGACCTCGGGAGAGCCACGAGGGCTGCGGGCCTGCCGTTCGCAGGTATCCACAAAGGCAAATGGATCAAAAGAGCCCGGCAGGACGAGTCCACGAATCGTCTCGGGTTCCCCGGGGCCATTCCATCGTCTGATGTTTGCGGCGAGAATGGAATAGGCCGGATGCATGTCGCACCGGCGAAACCAGTACTTGGCATTCCAATAATCGGGTTCCCGACGGTGAAGGATTCCGTGGACGAAGGCGGAAGTGACGTCGGTGCGGTCGGCGACGATGTCGTGGGCGGGATCGTGTTGATCGTGATAGAGCAGGGCGGCTGCCTGCAGCAGGGCCACCGTTTCATCGGTCAACTGTAGGCCTTTTAGGAATGGGTCCAGACGCCCATGGAGGCTCCGGGCATTCAGGACCTTGGAGCGTGGTCCGGCGGTGAGGTCTGGGAGCTCCTCCGTGCGCACGTGTTGCCAGAACTCTGCAACGATGGAATCGCGGGAGCGGGTCGACATGAAATGATTTGGGTGCGTGAAAATGGAGTGAGCCAACCGAAACGTCAATCATGGCGAACGGGAACATGTTTCTAAACAGATTGTTGACATATCAACAGTTAATCCTAAATGTTGGGTTTAACGATGTCCTCCGTGGCGCCCACTGAAAGTCCGCAATACCGTGCGCTTTTGCAAGTGCTGCGCACGGCGGAGAGTCTTTGGTCGGTCAGTCGTCCTTTTTTCGAACGTTGGGCTCTTTCCTCCGCCCAATTTAATCTCCTCAATCTGGTCGCTGATCATCCAGAGGGCCTGGCCCAGGTGGAACTCAGTCGGGAGTTGCTGACGCATCGTTCCAATGTCACCGGGTTGGTGGACCGCCTGGAGAAGAAGGACCTGGTGATTCGGAAGGCCGCCGCCGCCGATCGGCGCCTCTGGCGGGTGGTTGCTACACCCCAAGGCAGATCGCTGGTGGATGAAATCCGTCCGGCCTACCATGCGGCCGTGCTGCGCGTGGTGGAAGGAATTTCCGATGCAGAAGCGGAGGGCCTGTTTCGGGCGCTCAGTTTTATGGAAGCAAATGGTCAGCGGCTGGCAGTCCAGGAAACATCCCCATGAACCGCAATCGCAACTATCCCATCCTGCTGGCAAGTCAGTTCATCAGCTCCTTTGGCGACAATGCCCTCCTGGGCGTGATTATTGGGCAGCTCACCTACCTCCAGCAGCAGGGACAAATCACCACCGATACGCTGCGGAGCCAGAACTCGCTGTACACCCTGATGATTTTCATCCCGCCGATCTTTTTGAGTTCGATCTGCGGCTATTTGAATGACCGCTACCCGAAGACGACCTGGCTGGCGCGGGGCAATCTGGTCAAACTGGTTGGGACAATCTGCTGCCTGTCGAGCATCTGGCTCGGCTTCTGGCTCCAAGGGCTGGGATATTTCATTGTGGGCATCGGGGTCAGCATTTATGGCCCTGCCAAATATGGCATTCTGCCGGAAATCCTTCCCCGCGAGCGTCTGGTCAAGGCGAATGGGATGGTGGAGCTCCTGACCTTGGTGGCGATTTTAACCGGAGGCATCGCCGGAGCCAAACTTTCGGATGTGTTTAGAAATCAGGTCCTGAATTCCTACCTGATTCTCCTGGCCATGTATGGGGCTTCGTGGGCGCTCAACTATTCCATGTCGCCAACTCCGGCGAATCAGGAGGTCAAATTCGGTCCCAGCACCGGTGAGTTTTTTCGTCATGCGAAGGCCTTGTTCGTACACCCCCGCCTATCCCGAACCTTGATTGGAACTGCGTTGTTTTGGGTGTGCGGAGCGATGTTGAAGATCAATTTCCAACCGTGGGGACTGGAGGTCCTCAAGTTTACGACCAACACGCAGATTGCGATCCTCGGCGTCTGGCTCAGTGTGGGATTGATGTTGGGAAGTCTTCTGGCGGGAGCTTGGTTCCCCATTGGGCAACTGAAATGGACCCGACTGTTCATCGGCCTGCTGGCGGTGCCGGTGGGAATCCTGTCCCTGGTGAAGGTGTCGCCTTTCCTGCAAGGCCCGGTGCTGCATCTGGGCGAAATCCTGGTGGTGGTTCCGGTCACGGTGCTGCTGATGTTGGCGGGAGTGATTGCGGGGCTTTTCCTCATCCCTCTGAACGCCTCCCTTCAGGACGAATCGGATCACACCAAGCTCGGCAAGACCATCGCCGTCCAAAACCTGAACGACAATCTGGGGATGTTGCTGGCGGGCGGCATGTGTTTTGCCGCGGCACAGTTCCATCTCAGCTCTTCAGACCTCTTTATTGTCGTCGCCTCCCTATTGGCGGGAGCGGCCCTCTTTTTCCGAATGCCACCCCGGTGATGTATGTCCTCCGAAGCCTCCCATGTCGGATCGACGCCGGGCCTGCCGGAGGACCAACCGTCGAGGCGTGAGGCGGGTGGCGAAGTTCGATATCCGGCGGTTGTTTGGGTGTTGGCGGCAATAGGGATTGTCGGTGCCTTCCACCTGGCCCGGTTGGGTGGGACTTGCACAGTGTGCGCTCTGCTGCATTTATCGGGTCTGTTGTTCCTGCGCAAGCTGCCATCCTCTCGTTGGGCGTTCTACGTCACGCTTTTGGTTGGAGTCGGAATGTATGCCCCTCCGTTGGCTTTCTTTTACGGACTGTTCGGGCCACCGGCCATCGTGCTCTGGTTGTTGCTGGCCATTTGGCCGGCGACGTTCGTTGTCCTGGTTCGTTGGATCGAAAAATCCAAAGGCCGAACATTGGCTCTCATTGTTGCGCCGTTTCTCTGGACCTGTCTCGAGTATATTCGATGCGAGGTTTGGTGGCTTCGCTTTTCATGGTTGAGTGTCGGAAGTTTGCTGGAGCATTTGGGACCCTTTGCCTGGCAAACGTTCGGTGTTTATGGCCTGGGTACACTTGCCATGGGGGGGGCCGCCCTCGCACAAGGCATTGCACAAAGAAATTCATCCTGGTGGACATTTCAGATAATCCCAATTTGGTTGGCGCTACTTCTAGGGATGCGTCAAATTCCGATGAACCATCCCATTTCGTCGCGTCCCCCCCTTCGGTTTGCTGCCGTTCAATTGGAGTTTCCAGGATTTCCGGAACTGCTCGAGGCGCTCAATCGGGTCGCGGTGGAAAAGCCCGACGCCGAGCTGGTGTTGCTGCCCGAGTACGCCCTCGACGGACCAGTGCCCGAAAGCTTGCGGGAATGGTGTCGCCGCCATCGGAAGTGGTTGGTGGTTGGAGGAAAAGAACCGATGGATTCCACCCGCTACTTCAATACGGCGTACGTTCTTGGAACCAATGGAGCCACGGTATTCCAGCAGGCGAAATCGAGACCGATCCAGCTCTTTAAGGATGGCCAGCCGGCGAATTCCCAGCAGGTCTGGGATTCACCCTGGGGCAAGCTGGGGATTGCCATCTGCTATGATGCCAGTTACCGGCAGGTCATGGATGAACTCCTCCGTCAGGGTGCAGCGGCATTCCTGGTCCTCTCGATGGATGTTGAGGATTGGGGCAAGACCGAGCATCTCCTGAACGCTCAACAGGCCCGACTTCGGTGCCTCGAATCCGACATGCCGATGGTCCGTGTGGGGAGTTCTGGAATTTCTCAGTGGATTTCGGCTACTGGGAAAGAATTGGCCACAGCGGAATTTCCAGGTCCCGGCGCGATTTTATCGGGTGCCATGGAAATACCGGATTCGCCGGGCACGCGGCCCTGGGATTCCTGGTTCGCTCCCCTATGTGCCATTGCCGGAGTTGGCCTTGGTGCCGTTCAAGTCTTTCGATCTCTCTTGCGCAGTATTAAATCCTTCATCTTCCGGAGCTATTTAATGGCGAAGCCCCTCTTTTGATATGTACTCCATACTCCGATGGCTTCTACGCCTCTGCTTCAAGTACCGTGCCTACAACTTGGAGTCACTTCGGGCACCGGGACCCGTTCTATTGATACCCAACCATGTGTCCTGGCTGGACTGGCTGTTCATTGGCCTGTGCCTGGAGGAGGACTGGCGGTTTGTCACGAGCGCCAACACAGCGGAAACCACTTGGCTCCATAAGAAGATCATGGTCAATCGGCGAACGTTCCCGATTGATCCCACCTCACCCTATTCCACCCGGAAGATGGCCGAGTATCTGGCCACGGGCGGGCGTCTGGTGCTTTTTGCCGAGGGGCGGCTATCCCGGACAGGGTCCCTGATGAAACTGTTTGAGGGCACGGGATTCTTGATCCACAAGACCCAGGCCAAGGTCATCACCTGCTATTTGAAGGGGGCCAACCGCCTGCTTTGGGCGCGGCAGCCCGGTCGACGCTACTGGTTTCCGCAGGTCACGGTTCATTTCAGCGAGGTGCTCACGCCACCTCCCACCGGAGATTTACCGCGCAAAGAGGCCCGGCCGAGGCTGACCATTTGGCTGCGGGAACAGATGGTTCGCCAGCAGTTCGAGGTCGATCATCAATTCGGGCCATCGCATTTGCTGGCTGCGATCATCGAGACCGCACGGCAATGTCCGAGCAAGCCGATTTTGGAGGACGTGACCTTCAAGCCGCTCACCTATCGACGGCTTTTGGTGGGAGTGGATGTGCTGGCCTCGGCTTGGGAGCGCCGATGGAAGGCCGAGGCGGCGGAGCGCGGGTTTCCCGTGGTCGGTGTTCTGCTTCCCAATGTCAATGCCACCCCGGTGACGGTCTTGAGCCTTTGGGCCGCCGGATGCGTTCCCGCCCTTCTCAACTTCTCGACAGGGAGTGCCATCATGCTCGCCTGCGCCCGCCTCGCCGGATTAAAGCACATGATCACCTCACGCAGCTTTATTGAAAAGGCCCGTTTGGACATGAGCTCCTTTGCCGGGGCAGGTGTGGATTTGGTGTACCTGGAGGACGTTCGAAAAGAGGTCAGTGGAATGGCCAAACTGGCAGCGCTGGCCCGTCAAACCTGTTGTCCGGGGGCTGGACTGGTTCCCGAAGGACACGGGGGCTCGGCCCCGGCGGTGATTCTTTTCACGTCGGGTTCGGAAGGGGTGCCCAAGGGGGTCGAGCTGAGCCACGACAACATCCTGGCCAATGTCCGGCAGTCGCTCGCCCGCCTCGATTTCACCGATGGGGAGCGCATCTTCAATGCCCTGCCGTTGTTCCACAGCTTTGGATTGGGAACCTGCACCATGCTGCCTCTCATCCGGGGCCTCTATATCTTTCTTTACCCCTCACCTTTGCATTACCGGATCATTCCGGAGATGGTCTACGACCGTGCCTGCACGGTGATGGTGGGAACCAACACCTTCCTGATGGGTTACGGACGCAAGGCGCATCCCTACGACTTTCAATCGGTCAAGTATCTGGTGGCCGGAGCCGAGAAACTCCAGGACGCCACGGCCACACTTTGGGCGCAAAAATTTGGACTCCGGGTGATGGAAGGATACGGAGCGACCGAATGCAGTCCGGTCATCAGTGTCAACTCGATGATCGAGCTTCGGACGGGTTCGGTGGGGCGATTCCTGCCAGGGATTGAGTGGAAGCTGGAACCGGTCGAGGGCATTGCCGAGGGCGGGCGACTTCTGGTGAGGGGGCCCAATGTCATGCATCGGTACCTCAATTCCGAGGCGGATGCCCACTTCAAGTCGCTCGGGGGTTGGTACGATACGGGTGATCTGGCCAAGGTCGACGCGGAAGGCTTCTTGTTCCTGCTGGGACGTCTCAAGCGTTTTGCCAAGATCAGCGGTGAGATGGTGAGTCTGACGGCGGTCGAAGACGCCCTCGCCGGGGCCTTCCCGGAGTTGGGACAACGATGCGAAGTGGCGATTTTGACCCGCCCGGATGCGGACAAAGGGGAGGTGTTGATCGCGGTCACCAACGATTCACGCGTCACGCTGGAGATGATTCGGACCGCCGTCCGGGCCAAGGGTCTCGGCAATTTGTGTGTCCCGCGCGAAATCCGGGTGGTGAAGGAAATCCCGAAACTGGGCACAGGAAAGATCGATTACCGAACTTTGACCGCCGGATGAAAGGCGGCCTCAGGACGCAAGTCCCTCGGAAGGAGGGATATCCATCGGCGCGGTCTGAAGACGGCTACCGGGGAGGGAGGTGCGCTCATCATGTAGCGCAGGATTCCAAACCTTCCGGGCCGTCGGCCCCATCCACGGTCATCCCAAGCCGTGAATTCCCGGACCACTTCTCCCCGTTGCACTTTGGTGATATCCCGATAAGCTGCCCCGACTTTGAACGACGACAGCATCCAATTGGCCCGGAAGGCAGCACGGTCCTTCTTTGCCGTTCTATTCCTGTACATCACCGGTTATTCCGGCTGCATGCTGGTGCGCCAACGGGGAGGTCCATGGGTGGTGACTGAAGACAAATTGACGAACGGCACCCCGGTGGTGGTCTTGGAACACCACAAATTGCTCGCCGGGGGGCCGGTGACCCTGACTTTTCCGGGTGAAACGGCACCGAGCCGGTTCACCAATGCCCCGTACCGTCGTATCTTTCGCACGCCCAACACCAACGATCTCCCCTATGGGCACGTGGAGTACGTCGATATCACCTACCTTCCGGGGACCGTTGCCTTTGATGCCTTCGGGCATCTGGTCGAAATGGTCTCCCGGACACTGTATCTTGATGGCCAGGAGGTTGCCTGGACTCCCGGTACGAACCTCGTGGTGCGACCCGAGGGCAAGTTACCCATCGAGAAACGTCCGAAACGTTAGTCGCCGATGTCGGGGCATCTTCAATCAAGATCGGAATGGAACGAGACGTTTTCACCGTAACGGAGTCGCTTCCCGGGCAACGTTTCGATGCCTTTCTGCGCGAACGCTATGAACAGTCGTCGCGCGGTGAGATTCAACGGTTGATGAAGGAGGGCTGGGTCCAGGTGAATGGACGTCTGGCCAAAGCGGCCCAGTCGCCCCGGTCCGGCGATGTGGTCGAGGTCCGCTGGCCGGCCCCGATTGCTACGGAAGTGGTGGCTCAGGATATCCCGTTGGATGTCCTCCATGAAGATGCCGATTTGCTGGTCTTGAACAAGGCAGCCGAACTGGTGGTGCACCCGTCCGCCGGTCACGCTGACGGGACCCTGGTGAACGCCCTGCTGCATCACTGCCACGGCCAGTTGAGCGGCATTGGTGGCGTCGAACGTCCGGGAATCGTTCATCGGCTCGATCTGGGGACCAGCGGTTGCCTCGTGGTGGCCAAGAGCGATGCGGCCCATCGGTCCCTTCAGGAGCAATTCGCCCACCGGAAGGTGGAAAAGACTTACCAATGCATCGTTTGTGGTGCCCTGACACCGGAGTCGGGCGACATTCGGGCGCCAATTGCCCGGCATACGACTCAACGGAAGCGCATGGCGGCGGTCCAGCCGGGGGCCAGGGGGAGGACGGCCTGGACCTCCTATCGACTTCTGGAGCGCCTTTGGGAGACGAGTTTTGTGGAAGCCCGGCTTCATACCGGCAGGACTCACCAGATTCGGGTCCATTTTCAGCACCTCGGGTTTCCCTTGGCGGGCGACGAACTGTATGGGAGTCGCGCCAATACCCGGCTGACCGAGACGACCGGACTGGTGTTGCAACGACAGATGCTGCATGCCCGACGCCTGGCCTTCTTTCATCCCCGTGGAAAGGGTTGGGTGGAATTTGATGCGCCACTACCCCCGGATTTCGAGGCAACCCTGGCAGCCTTGCGCCGGGGTGCGATGGACTTCGGGACAACGAACGGGCGGCGATAGAGATCGCGACAAAAGAGACCCCTTGACCAAGAACGACCCTGCGTCGATTCGGTCCGATGAGGAGCGTGCTGAATGCTGCCGTATTGATATCGTCGATTTGGTCGTTTGGTTGGTAACTTTCGGTACGTTAACCACCTTACTATGTCTTTGGGTGGCTAAGAGGTGGCATCACCATTAAGGTGGCAGCGGTGTCCCGCCGCTCTCGGGGTGGAAGTCCAGCGATTGCCAGGTTCGTCCAACCGCCCGGCGAAGAGGAGGACCCGGGCCGTCTATCCACAGCCTTTCAAACTGCTATCGGCCCTCCCCGCCTCTTCATCTGCGAAAATCTGCGCTCATCTGCGGACAAACTCTTTCCGGCTGCCGTCTGTTCCTTTGGTCGTCGGTCGGAGCGGACTATTGTCGCCGCGTGGCTGCCATTCATCACCTCACCGAATTGTTCGAGGGGTTTACGGCGAAGCCCGACATTATCGTCGATGACCTGCCGTCCACCTGTATCGCGCCCTTTGTGTACGACGTGCAGAAAGTGGAGTCTTGGGCCACCTTAACCGACACCATCATCGAGCGACACGTGGACAGGTCCGTCGCCTGAGCTTGATACTCCAAAGTGGCAGCGGCGTCCCGCCGCTCTTCGGGGTGGAAGTCCAGCGATTCCCAGGTTCATCCAACCGACCGGCGGAAATGAGGGTTCAAGCCGCCGAGTCGCTGCCTATCAAACCGTTATCGGCGGTTACCGCTTCTTCATCTGCGGACAAACTCTTTCCGGCTACCCGACGTTACGAGTTGGGCTTCGGCATCTTGGCCCGGGCCTTCAGCCCTTGAATTACCGTTTCCGCAGGACCTGGGCCGCTGGCCCAGGCTGGGATGGATGCGGGTTTTCGGAGCTCCTGCAAGTTCCCAATTGTCCCTAAAAATATTTTCGCTTAAATGTGGTAACCCCGGGGGGGCGGGGGGTGCCTCGAGCAAAATGGTCAGGTCGGGGGAGCTTTGCCGCCCAATGGCGAGAGCGACCTGCTGCGTTGCATGGCAAGGTAAGTCCAGTGGCTACGGTGATGCCTAGCTAGCGTAACGTTTGAATAGGTGGGATTGAAAGATTCTGGCAACTGGTAAGGACAGTTCACCTGGGTACTCTTGTATCAAGCGGGCCTTTGTAGAAGGTTTTACTGTAATGGTCAAAAGAACAGGCCTAGTGAATTTAGATATCTCTTTGAGAATGCGACTCTTCGGGGTCTGCGTCGAAATTTCGCTTGTGGCATCAAACGTGCTTACCCAGTCATCAAGTAATGGCCCTAGTTTCTTCTCAATCGATTGGATATCGTCGTCCGAACCAAACAACGTACGGTAGACATTTTCTTCGATGGTAAAATAAATCTTGGATGGATCGGTTTTTACCTCCTTGACAAAAAATCCAAGAGGTCCGGCCATAATCTGCCACCGTCACGTTCAGAGAGCTGTACCAATGAGTTGACGGCTTCATCGAGAGTGTTAAACAGGCCCGACTTTCGCTGGTGGACGGCGACAAATAGCTGGTTTAGTTGGGCGGTTGCCTTCGCGCTCAATTGGTATTGAGTCGTTCCGGTTGTACTCTGGACAGCATCCTCTGCCACGTGTGGAACGTCATGGGAATAATGGAGGATGATGCAATTGAGAAGCGACTTGCGCTCCGTCGGATTGGACCCAAGCCGCCAGCGCCAGTCGTTGATGATTCGGACGCTTTCCTGGTTGAGGTGAATAATCTGCATCGTTTTTGTTACGTTCCCAAATTCTCCCAATTTTCGACATTTTGCGCAATTGGGCATTTCGATCAATTCGCCTGAACGATGAGCTTGTCGACTACTTGTCGATTAGTTCATATCCCAAGATTGTAAGACCGTCTTGAAAGTGGCTACTGAACTTCACCGCAAGTGCGTAGATGGTCACTGGGCGATCCCGTAAACTCGCCCCCCTATGGAAACAAAAATTCGGATTCCAACTCTGAGCGCCACTTTGTTTTTTTGGACCAAACATTGGTCAAGGCGTAAGGCTGAGCCTGCCGCAACCGAGGTCCCCATACCTGAAATCTACCCAACGCCGACCGCGTCCCCCTCCGCTGATCGCCGATGGGAAGTCCTGCGGGAACTAGATCACGGAGTTGACCGGGACCGTAAAAGGGTTTTATTTCTAGCTGTCATCACGGTTATCCATCTCGCTTTGTGTTTTCGGTGCCTTCTCAGCTAATGGCCGTGGACATGCCTGTCGCGATAGTGCCGTTCGTTGAATTCTCAAGCGCGCCGGGTAGGTGTCATTACACAACTCGGTAAAATTGCTGGATACATACGATTAAATGCGTTTAGCAAGTCTGCTGTTTGCCGCCACCTATTCGGGAGGCAGTTCGGCGCAGAGCATCCCCGCCCGCGAAATCACCTTTTTCACGGCTTCTTCCTGCAAGTCAGGGGGATAGCCGTATTTGTTCAGAATGGGCTTGACCAAGAGCCCAAAAAAATTTTGTTCCGGGTACTTTTGCGTAGAGTCAAATCGATAGTCGCGTTTTGCCGGACTTCGGTGATCACAGAGAGCTGGGTGTCCCCCATAATCTTGACGACGCTTTCGCTGGTAGCCAGCGCGGGGGAGAAGGCAATTTCGTCTTAGCTCAACCGCCCAGCGAACAGGCAGCCCCATTCCGCCAAGCAGCAGCCGATGAAATGGATAACCGCATCTCCGGCTTTTTCATCTGCGAAAATCTTCGTTCATCTTCGGACAATCACTTTCGGGCTCCCCGACGGAACGCAGTACATTTCGGCATCATGGCCCGGGCCTTCAGCCCTTGAATAACCGGTCGGGCTCAACCTGGGCCGCTGGCCCAGGCTGGGATGGATGCAGGCCTTTGGCCCTCGAAACGGAATCGGAATGGAGGTGGTTCAGCAGGAGACCCCGACCATTGCGATTGGTCGAATGGCACATTGAACCTGACGAACTTGTTGGCGGCCGTAGATTGGAGGCGATGCGCTGAAGGCCGGTTCCCTCGACCCGGCGTCTTGGGGCGGTCCGGTTCGCTCCCTCCGCTTGAGGGCCAACGGCCCGGCTCTATCCCAGCCTAGGCTAAAGGCCTAGGTTGGGCGGAATTAGTTCGTCAAGGGCTGAAGGCCCGGACCATCGTGTCGAGGGCTACGCATCCCTCGGGTTGGGAGCAAATGGGATAGTTTACCAAGCCATGCCAGGGCAAATCCACCGGCGAGCCTTGGCGGTTCGAATCTCTGACCGCGGTGCCTCTATTCCGGGCTTTCAGCCCTAAAACCTTCAATCCAACTTTCCTGGGCCGCTGGCCCTCAGAATCAAATCGCAATAGAGGCTGTTCGAACCGCCGCAGCTCGACAGGAGACCACCAACCATTGGAAATGGTGGAATGGTGAAATGAACCTGATTGGGTTCATTGGCAGCCTCGGTCCTGCGGAC
>CAITXU010000173.1 GCA_903896505.1 uncultured Verrucomicrobiota bacterium
CGGGATATTTTGCAGCGCTATTTGATGGAGCAACCATTGGCTACCAACGGCCCGGTGCTGTCTGAAAAGATCGCCGTGATGGCTGCGCAACGGCAGAATTGGGACGAAGCGGCGAAGTGGGCAAGGGTCGCACTCCTTCATGGGGCCACCCCGCAGCAACGAGTCCGGTTGTATCGCGAAATCGCCGAATGGCAGCGAACCTCGGACCCCCTGTCGGCGCTGGCCGCCCTTGAGGAATTTGTCTCGGAGTTCCCTGATCATGCCGACCTGCCGGCGGTCCTTCGCGAACAGCTCGGCCTGGCGACCAAGGTCGGACGAGCGGAAATGATTTCCCGGCTGACTGAGAAAATAGCGCAATTGAATTCTCGGACCAACGCACCGAAAACGGGTTCCCGCTGATCAGCAGTGGACGGCGGCTTCGGCAAACTCACCGTACGCGGACTTGCCCGCTCCCCAAAAGCGCAGCACTCTGGTCACGTTATACCTCTATGCGCGCACAACGATTTCTGGCCTGCTGGTGGGTTTGCTCATGCATTTGGATTGCTGCCCGTTTGCAGGGCGCTCCCACAAATTCCTTTGAGCTTCACTCGGGCGACCGGGTGTTGTTCATCGGCGACACATTTTTTGAGCGGGAGGTTGATTCCGGTGCCATCGAAACGGCCCTGACCGCCCATTGGTCGGGCGAAAATTTGACCTTTAGAAACCTGGCCTGGTCGGCCGACTCACCGCTGGGCCAGTCGCGCGCCAGTTTCGATTGGAATCGCGGCGAAGATTTCTGGCTGGGCCGGGTGGAGGAACAATTGTCACTGGTGAAGCCAACCGTGGCGTTTCTGAGTTATGGGACTTCTGCCGCTTTGGGAGGGGCTGGGGCGGCACCCAAGTTTGGAGCGGACCTGCGGCGTCTGATGACGGCCATCAACGAGGCGAGCGGCACCAATGTCCGGTTTGTCTTGTTGGGGCCCATTGGCGTTCCAGAAGCGGGTGGTACGGAACCCCAGCGGTTCCAGGACGCGCTTACCGCCATTGAAGCAACCACCCGTGAGGTGGCAGCGGAATCCGGGTCCCGTTATATCCCACTCTCCGGCGCATGGATGGGTTCTTCCCGTCCCGAACGAACCCACGATGGCATTCATCTCACGCCTGAGGGTTATGAAATGGTAGCCGGTAAAATCTTGGATGGGTTGGTCGGCCCTTCCGAGCGTCCGAAGGCGCTCGGGAACGTCGAAAACCATCGGCTCCTCCAGCAGGCGATTCAGAAGAAAAACGAGCTATTTTTTAATCGGTGGCGTCCAGAGAACTGGACCTACCTCTTTGGCTTTCGCAAACATGAACAAGGTCAAAATGCGGTTGAGATTCCGCAGTTTGAACCGCTGATCGCCGAATGGGAGGCTCGCATTGCCCGCTTGCGGGACGTTGCCCATCCGGATTCAGCAGCCATCGCAGAGGTACAACGCTTGCTGGCACGGACGCCTTCGACACCGACGGCACCCATTTCCCAACCGCAGCCGGTGCCGACCTTTGAGGTCGCAGACGGATTCGAAGTTTCGCTTTGGGCCGAGAATCCCCAGCTGCACAAACCGATTGGGATGAATTGGGATCCCCAGGGCCGACTTTGGATTGCTTCGTCCGAGGTCTATCCCCAGATCAAGCCCGGTCAGCCGGCCACCGATTCCGTGGTGGTGTTGGAGGACACCCGCGGGTCCGGCAAGGCCGATAAGGCCACCGTTTTTGCCGATGGATTACTCATTCCGACTGGAGTCCTTCCGGATGGCACCGGAGGCTGTTATGTCGCCGCCAGCAGTCAGTTGCTCCATTTCGGGGATAAGGATCAGGACGGCAAAGCGGACCAACGTGAAGTGGTGCTCTCAAGTTTTGGCACGGAAGACACCCATCACAACCTCCACACGTTGCGGTGGGGTTATGACGGTCGTCTCTACATGAATCAGTCCATTTACACTCACTCGCACATCGAAACACCCCAAGGGGTCATGCGCCTGAACAGTGGAGGTATCTGGAGGTTCGACCCTGAAACATGGAAACTGGAGGTGTTTTGCAAGGGCGGCTGTAACCCCTGGGGACATCATTGGGACCAATGGGGCAATCATTTCTTCACCGATGGGGCAGGCTTTAAGGGGGTTTATCACGCCATGGAGGGAGCCACCTATTTTACTTATTCCGACATGCGCCGCGAGGCGGAGAGCATCAGCCCCGGGAATTATCCGAAGTTTGCCAGTCTGGAAGTGGTTCACAGCCCCAATTTCCCGAATGACTGGCAGGGAAGCTTGATCACCTGCGATTTCCGCGCCCATCGGGTGGTTCGGTTCAGCCTGTCCGATGTGGGATCGTCCTTTCAGACCCATGAAATGCCCGACCTGCTGCGCTCCACCAATGTCACCTTCCGTCCGATTGATGTTCGGTTCGGTCCTGACGGCGCGCTGTACATTGCCGATTGGTCCAATCCCATTATTCAACACGGGGAGGTCGATTTCCGCGACCCACGCCGTGACAAGGAACATGGGCGCATCTGGCGTGTCGCGGCCAAAGGACGACCGCTCGCGGACGCCATGGGCATGCGCAAGACGGCGCGCGAATCCAAAACGGAGGCACTGCTTCCCCTGCTACTGTCCCCCAACGCCTTCCATCAAGCCTCCGCCCGACGGCTTCTGGCGATCAAAGGAGTTGAAGTGCTTCCCGCAGCGGATGCCTGGGTCAAGAAGCAAACGGACCCAAGAGCCCGGCTGGAACTGGTTTGGCTCCATGAAGCGGTGGGTCGGCCCCTGCCATCCCTCATCACCGAGCTTGCGGCTTCAACCGATGACCGACTCCGGACCGCAGCCGCCCGGGAATTAACCCACTGAACCCCGAGCCCGAACTCCTCAAAACTTTTGCCATGTCGCGCTCCCTCATCGCCCTGACCCTCCTTTCGGGTTCGTTGGTCATTGCCGAACCTCAACCCTCGGCCTCGTCGTTCTCCGATGCCCAGCGATTGACCGTGCTCTCGCAATTGGTTCGTGACCCGTCGCCCAAGACGCGGCTAGAGGCGCTCCGCGCACTGGCCCGGGTCAAGAGTCCCGAATCCGTCGCCCTGGCGCTGTCGGTCCTGGACCTGCCCATGGACCCGACCCTCGACTACGGCCTCTGGTTGACGATCAACGACCTGTCGCTGCCGTTCGTCCAAGCACTTCAGTCCGGAGCATGGAAGCCCGAAGGCAAGGAACGTCAATTAGAGTTCGCCCTGCTCGCCATCCCTCCCGACTTGGCCGGTCAGGTTCTGGGGAAATTGTTGGAGACCCGGACGCTCGACGCATCAGGAACGGGACCATGGATTGAACTCATCGGACGGGCCGGAACACCGGCCCAGCTGCGACTGATCTTTGACCGTGCCGTTGGCGGCACATTCAGCCCCGCGGCAACCTCCCGGGCATTGTCGGCATTGGCTGAGGCTGTCCGTCAGCGGAAAGCATTTCCCGAAGGCGATCTTGGGGCACTTGCCAGCCTTTTTGCTGAAGAGAACCACTCCGATTCCGTTCGAATCGCAGCCTTTCGACTGGCTGTCCTATGGAAAGAGCGCGGGGATTGGGTCTCAGGGATCAAGCCAGCAGCCAGTGCTGCATCCACCACTCCAGCGGTCCGTACTTCTGCCTTTGAAGCGCTGAGGTCCATTGGTGGCAAGTCCGCCCTGGCCGCTTTAAGTGAACTGATCGGGAATCCGAATCCTTTGATTTCCCGGTCTGCGGTGGTGGCCCTGGCAGGTTTGGATATCCAACGGGCCGTCCCGGCTGTGGTCGATCAGGCGAAGGCCATGACCGACGAGAGCGTGGCCTTGGAATTCTGGCGGGCCATTCTGGGAGTCAAGGGGGCAGGCCGGGCTATTGCCGACGCCCTGCCCGACCATGGGCTGCAAGCTCCGGCGGCACGGGCGGGAATGCGAGCAGCCCGCGAGGGTGGCCGATCGGAATTGGACTTGGTGCTGGCCCTGGCGCGCGGAGCCGGCTTGACGGTCAACAATGCCGAAGCCGGGATGGACCTGATCAAGGACCTTGCGTCGCGAGCATCCGCTTCAGGTGACCCTGAGCGCGGCGAGAAGATATTCCGTCGCAATGAGACGGCCTGCCTGACCTGCCATGGAATCGGTGGTGCCGGAGGCAAGGTGGGGCCGGATTTGACCTCGATTGGAGCGAGTGCGCCGATGGATTACCTGGTGGAATCCGTGCTGCTCCCCAATGCAAAGATCAAGGAAGGCTATCATGCCATTCTGGTCACCACCAAGGATGGCAATGAACACACCGGGACCCTGGCCAAGGAGACCGGAACCGAACTCATTTTGCGATTGGCCTCGGGAGCTGAAGAGTCGATTGCCAAGGCCGAAATCCAGAAGCGGGAGCAGGGCGTCAATTCGTTGATGCCCGCCGGTCTGCTGGAATCGTTGAACAGCCAGGAACAATTGGACCTGTTTGCCTTTCTCAGCCGACTCGGCAAGCCCGGGGACTATGACGCGGCCAAGGGGGGCGTGGCCCGTCATTGGTTGCTGACCCAGACGGTCCATACCGACGGTCAGGAAGGTAAGGAATATTGGCCGATTTCGACCGTATTCACGGATAAGCGTTGGAAGCCGGTGTACGCGCTCGTGCGGGGAGTGATTCCCCGGCAGCTGCTGCTGGACGCCAACGGGGGGGAGGCGTGGACATCGCGGTTATCCTTTTACGCTGCCACGGAGTTTACCGTCGCTCAGAACGGGACCTTCGAACTCAATCTCGTCGCAAATCCGGCTGCGGAACTTTGGGTTGACGGAAAGAAGCTGGGCCGGGCGGGAGTGAACCGTGTCGAATTGGCCTCCGGTCTTCATCGGGCAGTGGTCCAAATCGATCCTAAAAATGTGCCGGAGAACCTTCGATTGGAGTCCGCCGATGTCAGTTTTGTCCTCAATTGAGGACTTCGGCAGGCAGGATAAAAATCCAAGGCGACGGTTGGGATGGATGCGAGGCTCGGGTTATATTACCACCCCGGTAGGGCGAGCCTCCCGGCGAGCCGCGGTAGTTCGGACCACTTCTGTGAGTAACCCTACACGGGTTGTTCTATTTCTGCGTAGGTAGGAAGTCGCAATCCCATCGTCGGGTTCTGGGGACCATCCTCCACCAACCCTAACCCCTCGACAACCATCAAGCGCCCGGGCAAGCTTCCAGGAAGCGAATGCCCGACCCGCTCCCCATAGTGTTCATCTGCTACGCGCGTGCCGACAACGAATCATCGGATACTAATAAGCGTTGGCTCAATCGGATGAGGGATCATCTCAAACCGTATGAGGGCAAAGAGATTGAAGTGTTCTGCGACGATGGAATCATGATGGGCCATCAGTGGCACAAACGCATTCAGGAGAAGTTGCCAAAAGTGCGGGCAGCCATTCTATTGGTTTCCCCCAAGTTCATGGCCAGCGACTACATTCGCGATCATGAACTCCCAGTTCTTTTGATGAAGGAGAGCCAGAGCGATCCGCGACGGACGATATTTCCTGTAATTCTTAGCGCCTCGGCATTTGATACAAAGGAGTTCCTTTTTCCAGACTCTAAATCTGGCCCCAATGGAATCCGACTTTCCTCGTTCAAGGCGGCCGGCAGCCCTTCCCAGGCATTACGCGGACTCGATATAGCTGACCAGGATTCTTTTTTGGCAGAATTAGCTAAGGAAGTCGCTGCCGAGTGCCAATGCCCTCTAGTCAAACCTAAAGACCAAGCGGGTAGCCCAGTCCCCGCACCTGACACTTCGACACCTGAAAAGACCGTTCCGCATGACCGGACCAGTCTCCCTTCAGGGACACCACGGGTCCCGAGATCGGATACGGCAGATGATCCCGGACTGTCCCGCCATTGGGGACGAGTAGTAAAATCCTACGTCGGGCGGTACTGGCCTATCGCCAGTCTCGTTGTCGTTGTCGCGGTCGTCACAGTTTGGGGCCTCTTCGGAAGACAGTTTACCAACAGCCTTGGCATGCAATTCGTCCCCGTCGAAGGAACCAAGGTCTGGTTCAGTATCTGGGAAACCCGCTGGCAGGATTACAAAGTCTTTGCCGACTCAACCAACGGATTGGACGACTCCTGGCGCGATCCGAAAATTGAGAACGTCCGCGTCACCCCAACCACATCCAATCCAGTCGTCAATGTCAGTTGGAACGAAGCCCAAGCCTTTTGCTCCTGGCTGACAACAAAGGAACGGAAAGAAGGCTTGTTGAATTCAAAGCAATCCTATCGGTTACCGACCGACCTGGAATGGAGCACCGCGGTGGGCCTGAAGGGCGAAGTTGGGGAGACACCCGGAGCTCGTGACACAAATCGTTCGAACGGATACCCATGGGGAACTAGTTGGCCTCCACCAAACAAAGTTGGAAATTTTGCCGATTCCTCGTACAAAAAATTATCAAGTAAAAACGTCGCGATTTCCAACTATGACGATGGTTTTTCCGCTACATCTCCGGTCGGATCATTTCCGCCGTTGGCCAACGGTCTCTACGATCTTTCTGGAAATGTTTGGGAATGGTGCGAAGACTTGTACTGCTTGGAGAATAAAGAACGTGTTTCACGAGGTGGGGCCTGGCGCGATGACTATAAACAGTCTCTGCTATCCTCCTTTCGCCGCGCCGACGATCCCGAAAAACCTAGCCTTATCATTGGTTTCCGTGTGGTATTGAGTGGAGGTTGGTGTGGATTCTGGAGATTGACCATTTTTCTCTCCCTCTTGGCCCTTTTTCTTTTTTCTATCTTGATCGCGATGTGGGTGATTTTGCATTTTAGGCCGTCGCCTCACCGCTCGTTTAGGCAGGTTATCTGAATAGCCCGATAACAGCGTTTCGATCGCCCAGGCGACTCCAACAGACGCCATTGAAATAGAGTTGTTCTCTGTACCCTCTGAGCTCTCTGCGGTTGGACTCTTGCTCGCTGTCCTGAGGATCAACCACAGAGTGCTCAGAGAACACAGAGAAGAAAGGATTAGGTGACGGTGCCTCGGCGCCGAGGTGCCTTCAGAGAGAGGTGATTGTCGCCGCAATAATTGGGGACTTGAGGGACTGTGTCCTGGATATTCGTTCGCTTTTCTTTCCCATGCTTCTTCGCGTCTTCGCGTGAGTCCAATGCCATTTATTTCACGCGAAGCCGCGAAGGCGCGAAAATAAGAGAAGCGCAAAGGAGGCGTTGGATTCTTTACCTGAATGGCGGGCCGCCCGCTGGCCCCATTATGCTGGTTATCGTCTCAGGCATCCGAACTCCTCGATAAAAAGGAAACGCTTAAATCAGGCAAAGATGACCCCAATCGATATGGCAACTTGACGGAGCAAGCCCCTTGGACTGCGGTTTGTCGGCAGGCGCTCCCCCGCTACCGATGTTATTCACATTCAATAGCGTGCCCTTGTATCGAATTGTTGGAAAGAACAGGTGCCATTTGGGAGGTTCCTTTTCCCGCTGAGAACGGGAAAAGGAACCCGGACGTCTTACTTGGTATTGACAATGTAGAAGCGGCCCTTAGAGGACAGCGGATCGCTCACGGACTTGACCGTTCCGTCGCCGACGATCTCGGTCAGCACCTGCCACTGGGCGTCCTTCAGGCTGGACTTGAACAAAACCTGGTAGGTGGGGCCGAACAGGGTCGGGAAGCTCAATTGAATGGAGTCCGTGATTGTACTGGCTGTGACCACCGGTGCTTTGAGCTGGAGCAGGGCGCTATCGACATAAACCGTACCGCCGGTGTCGGGAACGTAGGTGATCTGATACTGGATGGACGCTGTTCCCGGAGGTGCCGCCAAATACGGGGCGGTGCCCAGGGAGGTCACGTAGTCGGTTGCGAACAGGTTGGTAGCCTGAAGATGAATCCAGGCATCGACGGGCGCACTGGCATCCACCTTGGCCGAACGATCATATCCAAGGAGACCACCGTTGGCGCCCAGGAACTTGATTTCAAGTGCGGCCGTGCCGCTTCCCATGATCGGGTCGGAAGACGGAACCAACAACCATCCCTCGGCGATAAAGGCCTCTCCCGGATGGGCGGGACGAACCTGCAGGCATCCATTGTAGGTTCCGGTTCCGGTGCTGTAGGCCACAAAACATTGACCGCCATCCAAAACCTGAACATTCGGACCTCCATTGGGATAAAAGTCGTTGGTGGATTTCAGTGCACCGCCATTGTAGCTCGTCCATCCCGCATCCGGTGTGACCGCAAACGTCGGAGCTTCGAATCCCGGGTCAATCAACAGGTTGGTTCGTGCCTGCTCCAAAGGACGAACCACCAGCGAGCCTTGGGCGATGCCGGTGCCATTCCGGTTCGATACCGTCACGAAATAGGTGCCCACGTCCGCAGTGGTGACCTTCGAAACAGCAAGGGCACTTGAGTTGACCCCGATGAACCGGCCACCATCGATCAGGGTATTGGTCCCGAAGGCATTGCCAAAGCTCCATTGATAGCTGAAAGGGGCCGTCCCCTTGGCATCGATCGAGAAGTGCGCATCTTCGCCTTCGGTCAGGACCTGCGCGGCCACCTTTCCGAGAGAGGGGTCGGCATTGTTGACCTCGAAGACGACTTTTCCCAGGCTGGCCACCGTGGCGAGTCGGGCATTCGGTCCCTTGGTTGCAAACCCATATTGGATGTGGTGTCCGGCCAGGGTATCCAGGGTTAACGTAAATGGCTTTCCGGCAACCACATCCACGGTCGTGGGCGTGGAAGAGGAGTAATCCGGAACGAAATCCTTGATGAACGCGATGCAGCTGTAGTCGGAGGTGAGCGAATTGGTGAGACAATCTCCGCTAAAGGTGACGGTCTGACCGGCCAACGTATCGTCCTGAACGTACATGTTGGCTTCCATAATTTTGTTGGGGGCTCCATTGGCACCGCCGATCCACCAGTAGTCGTCGGACGGTTTGTCACGGTCGATGCTGGTGTTGGGGGTCAGCGTCAGCGTGCTGGTTCCGGTGAAGAAGGCGTCCAGATCAGCTGTTCCCCACGAGGTGCCAAATTGCGGATTCCCGGTGAGTTCGGTGACATTCATGTAGCCGATCCAGGTTTTGGTGGAGTCTACGGTGACCGTGGACTGAGCGCAGGCCTGCGAGAGACCGAAGATCAATGCCATGGCACTGGCTGCCTGGAGAATCGGAGAGCAATTCAAGTATTTCACAAATAGGTACTAGCGAGCCCATCGTTTCATCCAACCTTCCCAACGAGGTCACGTTTGACCGGGCACCTGCCTGGAGAGTCACCAAATGTCGGAAAGTTGAAGCACGTCATGAGTCAGTTTGAGGCTAATGCCCATGTTGGAATCCGCAACCTGAGGGGATACCCGTAGTTGTTGGGTCCTGCGGGCGGTCCTGCGGGCGGTCCTGCGGACGGCCTATGGGCTTCGCCCGGGCGAAAGGGTCGCCGCAAGTGGCAGCGGCGTCCCGCCGCTTTTGCCCGCCTATGGGATGCGCCCGCGCTGGATTGGTGTAGTCCGAACCGCCGGAGGCTTAGCTGGAGCCTCGGTCCTGCGGACGGCCTATGGGCTTCGCCCGGGTGGAAGGGGCACCGTAGTGGCAGCGGCGTCCTGCCGCTCTGACTGGGCGGCCGCCAATCGGGTGTGGTTCGGACCGCCTGCGGACGAGACGTCCGCGTTCCCAGGGTAGGCGTAGTCCGAACCGCGAGAGGCTTGGCCCGAGCCTCACTACCGAGGTGCCTTTAGAACAAGGGAGGTGATGATCCCCGCAATGATTTGGGACTTGTCCCGCAATGGCGGGACGCGTCCC
>CAITXU010000174.1 GCA_903896505.1 uncultured Verrucomicrobiota bacterium
CCCATGCCCATCTGGACCACGTCGGACGTCTCCCCCTCCTGATTCAGGCGGGTTATCGGGGACCCATCCTGGCGACCCAGGCCACCATCGAACTTGCCGCTCTGATCCTTCATGATGCCGCAAAAATCCAGGCCCAGGACGCGGAGCGAAGGAATCGACACTTCCACCGGGCGGGCGAGGCTCCGCAAGCCCCGCTGTATACCCAGGAAGATGTAGATGCCGCCCTTCGACTGTTCCGACCCATTTCCTACGGACGGCGGACTCCCGTCGCCAAAGGCATCGAAGCGATTTATGTCGAGGCGGGTCACATGCTGGGGTCCGCCAGCATCCAGTTGCGCGTGGAGGAGGACGGAAAAACAAAGGTGGTGGTCTTCTCCGGAGACCTTGGACCCCGGGGAACCCCGATTCTCAAGGACTCGGAATCGTTCGCCGAGGCGGATTTGGTGTTTCTCGAATCCACCTACGGTGATCGGGACCATCGTTCCCGGGAATCAACCGTGGCGGAATTCACCGGGATCGTTCAGGCGGCCGTTCGCGAAAAGGGTAAAATTTTCGTCCCCACCTTTGCCATTGGTCGGGCTCAAGGCCTGATTCATATGCTCGCCTGTCTGATGGAGGAAAAGTCGATCCCGTCGTTTCCCGTCTATCTCGACAGCCCGATGGCTATCGAAGCCTCGAAAATTTACACCCAACATCCGGAACTCTATGACGACGACCTTCTGGAATATCTGAGAGGTCGTCCCTTTTCCTCCGACTTTACTCAGGTCATCATGACGGCTTCAGCGGAGGAATCCAAAAGGATCAACGAGCAGGTGGGTCCGCTGTTGGTCCTGGCCGGATCGGGTATGTGCAACGCAGGCCGAATTCTGCATCACCTCCGGAATAATTTGTGGCGGTCTGGAAGTCACGTTCTGATCGTCGGATATCAGGGCCACGGAACTCTCGGACGTCAGTTGGTGGACGGCGAAAAGATGGTGTCCATTTTTGGCGAAAGGATCGCCGTTAAAGCCCACATTCATACCTTGGGTGGATTCAGTGCCCATGCCGGTCAAACCGACCTGCTGAAATGGTTCGAGCCCCTGGCCGCGAAACGTCCACGGGTGGCTCTGACTCATGGTGAAGACACGCAGCGTCGAGCCCTCGCCCAGTGTCTCTCCGAACGCTACGAAATCCATGCCCACCTCCCTTTGATGGGAGAGCCGTTGGTTATCTGATCTCGACTGCCTCAGTTCACCGGAAGGCTGTCCATGGATGTCCTTTCCGTTACCTAACCATTTGGACAAAAGCGACATCGGTAGGGCGATTTATAACTAAGGGACAGGTCATTAGTTTTGTCCGCTGGAAAATCGATGATGTTTAGAATCGGTCCGGGCGGCCCTTTGCTATTTCCGAAACTCCAGCAATCGGGCGACATACTTACCCAGAAGGTCCGCCTCGAGGTTTACCCGGTCTCCCACCTTCCGTTCTGCCAGGGAGGTGACTTCATAAGTGTGGGGTATGATCCAAAGGCCAAATCCATCGGGTAACAGTTGGGCTACGGTCAGGCTGATGCCGTCCACGCAAATGGACCCTTTGGAGATGAGGTACGGGAGCACCTCCTCGGGTGCCTCAATCTCGAGTTGATGGTCCGCTCCCTGCCGCTCCCATCGTCGAATTGTACCAGTCCCATCCACATGCCCACTCACAAAATGTCCACCCAGTCGGCTGGTGGCCAATAAGGCTCGTTCCAGGTTCACCCGTGAACCCCGCTGCAACTGGGCAAAACTGGTCCGCTTCCAGGTCTCATCAAGCAGGTCGAAGGCGATTCGGTGACCACCAGACACCCCAGTATCCAGCTCGACCGCTGTCAGGCAGCAGCCGTTGACGGCAATGCTGTCGCCCAGTTGAACGCCTTCGCCGACCCGGGCCGCATGAATGATCAGCCGGATGCCCTGTGAAGAACGCTCGATCGACTCAATGGTGCCTGCCTCTTCGACGATACCGGTAAACATGACTAAGACTTGGGGGAGGGAAGTGGTTGCGGAGGAATGACCATCGCTTCAACAAGCAGGTCTTCGCCCAGAATCGTGGAACGAATGTCGGTCAGTTGGGACGCATCGGCAAGCGATGCGGCACCCTGGCCGCCCACCGCCCGGATCGATTTTTCACCGCCCAAGATCAGTGGGGCGTAGAAAAAGGCCACCTGATGGGCCAGGCCGCTCGATATAAAGGCCGAATGGACCTCTCCGCCACCCTCCACCAAAAGACTCGTGACGCCTTCCCCTCCGAGTCGGGATAATAACCATCGCAGATCGACATGGCCCAGATGGCATGGAGCAACCCAGACTTGCACCTGTTGGGCCAGTGCCTCTCGGCGGTCGGTCGGGGCGCTCTCTCCTACGACAACGACCGTTTTCTCCCGAAAGGGGTCGCTGGTGAGTTGGCACGTGAGTGGAGTTCGTGCCTGAGTGTCGAGAATGACCCTCCGTCGGGAGAATGGAGGGCGTTTTCCCTGACGGATGGTGAGGGCAGGGTTGTCAGCCAATACGGTTCCGATTCCGACCAAAATGGCGTCGCTGGCTTGGCGCATTCGCATGACCCGTTTTCGGCTCTCGGGGCCCGTGATCCATTTCGATTCACCAGAGGCAGTGGCAATTTTGCCGTCCAAAGTCATTCCGGCTTTCAGAGTGACCCATGGGGCCTTGTGGACAATCCAGTGGTTGAAGCCTTGATTGAGGCGGTTGGCCTCGGAGGAACCTATTCCCGTGATGACTTCCACGCCTGCGTTTCGGAGCAGATCGAGGCCACGGCCGGCATGC
>CAITXU010000175.1 GCA_903896505.1 uncultured Verrucomicrobiota bacterium
CCATGCCCGGTGGATTATTGATGCAAACTTTTGACTGTCAGTAGCATCGGCAAAGGCGAAGCCCATGGGCCGTCCGCAGGACCGAGGCTTCTGTCGAGCCGCGGCGGTTCAGACCGCGTCTATTCCGTACTGCGCCCACTCTGCAGATATACCTCGGCAAACCCGTCTCTCGGGCGAATGGCTGGAGCTGGGAGTCGGGCGATGGTGGTTAAAATTGCTATGGGGACTTGCTGGAGCGCGTCCCTCCGTTGGATGTCCCTCCTTCGGAGCGCGCTCCTGCAAGTCCCCAATCATTGCGGGGATCATGACCTTTCCCGCACTAAAGGCACCTTGGTAGCGAGGCTCCTGGTAGTCCTGGGGCGGTCCACCCCACGCCAACCACGGATTCAGCCCAGATATCATTTGCGGAGGCAGGCGCGGCGGCCCGCTTCAGCTCAGCGGTCGGCCTAATGGTCCGTTGGTTCCGGCAGTTCCGGACTCGGATCGTCCGGGCTGGTGATGCCCACCGCCACCGGGATTTTGGGGAATTGGCCAGGGGAACCCGGTGCCCCGATGGAGTGGCCCTGGGGTAACCCGGGTGAAGGGGGAGTCATGGTTCCCGGGGTCGTGACCGTCATTTCAGCAGCCCCTTCGGTATAGGTGGCCTCCGGATGCAAGGCCTGTGCCTCGGCGAGCGTTCGTGGGGGCGGGGCCGTCAGCGAGTTGGGATCAAAATTCGAATTGGGATTCATCCCCATCGGTGGAGTTCCCGGGCGATGAGGAAAGCCTCCGGGAGTCAAATGGGGTCGAAAGGCAGGAGGCGGAGCCGACGCTGGAGGAGAACCAGATATCGATTCCTTGGACCGTCGTTCCAGAGCCAGAACCAGCCGTTCCTCGCCAGAAACCACAACCGCCTCGCCCTTGATGAAATCAACCGATTCGAGCTTCAGGTTGGCCAATTCCTGACCCAATTTGAGACTGAAACTTTCGCCTGATTTGCCGCTCGCCAGGTAGGCATAGGCCTTCCCCCGATGGCGCGCGAGCCCGGTCAGGGTCAGGTCGCCCCCTTGGACCAACAGAGGTATGGCGGCAGTCACGCCCACACTGCGGGAAATCAAGGTCGTGAATTTCATTTCAATCGAGGTTGAGGAGGGACACCCAGGGAGGTCAATACTCATCACCCGGCTCATGACACGGGCCGATCATTGCCCACCCGGGGTGCCGATGGAGGTGTTACCGGTGACTCCGGCATCCGAGGTCGTCGTTCCGGCTTTTAGCGCCTCCGCAAGTCGTTGATTTTGAAGCTCGGCATAAGCTGCGTTGCCATGCTGAGCCCGAAACAATTCGTCTTCCGCACTAAATGGCGAAGCGGGCGTGACCCGTTTGGTGGGGGCTGCCACCGGGGGAGAGGGTGGCTCGGCAATGCCACTGCCGAAACGGGTCAGGAAACGATGGCCATTTTCCTCGAGGAGTGCTGTTCTTTGTTTGAAATCAACCTCGACCAACCGATATCCGGACCACTCACCGGCGGGCGACAGGCTGAAGGCATGCTGCCGGTCTGAAGTGAGAAAATAGGCCCGCACCTGCCCCTGCTTCCTGGACAGGCCGGTCAGGATTGGAGCGTCGGGAAGGCTACCGTGCGCGAAAACCACTGCGCCAAGAAAAAGGTGAGATGTTGCTTTCCACCCCATATCTTTCAAAATGTAACTGCTGCAGCGACCGTTGGCAAGGTCCCGTAGGTGTGGAGTCGAGTGTCCTTAAAGTGGTAAAGATTGACCTAAAACTACAATACCTTGCCTGTGGTCGTTGTCATTATTTACCCCAGCGAAATGCTTATCGGGCGGTAGAGCCCGGCTATTTTTGATACCACTAATGAAAATCCAGAGCGCTTGTCTTCTTTCCATCATCGCAACGGGCCTGGCACAGGCCGCCCAGTTCAAGTTTCAGAGTTCATTTGACCCACCAGACGTCTTGATTGGAATCCGGCAAGCGGGTGGGGCATCCCAAATCGTCGCAGACCTGGGTCCTGTGACCCGCTTCACAGGCGCAGCCGCTGGAAGTTCCTTTTTGGTTACAGAACTACCCGCCAAGGAGCTTTTAAAGGTGTTTCCCGTGCTGGACGGTGTGGGAGTCACCATCTTCGCCGCTGTGGCAGTTTCCGGTGGCGCGCCCGGCGGTCTGCCGTTATCGACGCTTTGGGTGACCAACCCGCGCACCGATTTGGGGACCCAGAGCACGACTTACGTTCGCAAGGCCAAAACCGTCCAAGCCATCACGGCGGGTCGAATTGCCACCATCGGAGACAATGCGGCCGCCAGCAGTGGGAACCTGCCCGACGGCCCTGACAACGATGGAAATCTGGTGGTGCTGCCCACGGACGACCCGAATCAGTACTCGGCGATCATGGGAGAGCAGGGCAATTTCGGCGTCTCGTTCACCGGCGAACCGGAATTGATTATTCCCGCCGATTTCCAAACCTCTGGCGCTCCGGTCCGGACCGACTTCTATCAACTCGCTCCCTTGACCTCCCCTCCCCCCAAAGACAAAACTGGCATCTATTTGGGCTACTTTGAGTTATCGCCTGACGGCACCCTTCGGTTTCAGGCACCCGGGGGAGCGCCGCCACCAGCGCCGGCCCCATCCATCATCGGCGTCCAGAGGGATGGTTCGGTGAGCACCGTGACCTTCACGACGGTCGCGGGCAGCTATCGCTACTCCCTGCTTCGTGCCCCCAATTCGAATCCCGCGGCACCCCTGGCCCAATGGACGACTCAGGGGCAAAGTGTGCCTGGAACGGGAAGCCCGGTCAGCCTGACGGATACAACGGACTCACAGGCGGCGTTTTACCGCGTATCGGTCACCCCCTAGTTCCGCGGAACGACCCCGGGGGTGGGAGGCGATGAGACACAGTCATGTGACGAAATCGGCCAAACACCTGCGGTGGCCATCGCTTTCTTTATAAACCATTGTTCTTCAAATACTTTCGTTGATTTTTCTCTGGCCTAATCATGTGTCAGATTGTCCGAAAAATACAAGTATACCCCACTGAATTAGCCTCATACTGTCGTTAACGAATTGGTCGAGTGGCCAGCTCCAAGCAACAGTTTTATTTGACCTACCTTGCACAGTTAACTTTGAAATGGATCTCATGAAAAACCTAAATCTGACAATCGCTGCTATCGCCTTGGCGGGCGGAGCATACCAAGCTACGGCGCAGGTGTTTACCTACGCTGACAACGACGTGATCATCGCCTTCCGTCAGGATGCATCGGCTGTGACCGACGTTCTGTTGGATCTCGGTCCGGTAAGCAACTTCAAGAGTCTCTCTCTGGGCACCCACTTCATCCCCAACACCGGAAGCGTTTCTGGACAATCCGGTGGTTACACCATCGCCAATGGAATCCGTGCCGCCTACGGCAACACTCTTCCCAGCGGATTGGACGTCGCTGCGATTGGTTCCCAAACGGGCGCCAGCACTATCTTGTATCTGTCCAAAACCCGCACCGGTTCAACCGCAGTGGACCCGACCAAGTCCGGTATCGCTGGTTCCGCACCTTGGAAGCGTGCCGCCAAAACGGTTCAAGCCCCTTCAACAGGTGTCATCAACACGGTTGGCACCCTGGCTTTTTCGGCTTCCGGAACGGGAGTGACCACCGGCAACGGATTTGTCGCCCTTCCGGCCAATGCGGTCCAGTCTTACACCGTCAACGCCGGTACCCAGGGAAGTTTGAATAACACCTATGGCCAGGGGAACATCGAGTCGCAAACCAAAGCCGGCTCGAACCTGTACATGGACTTCTACCAGATGAACTTCCAGAACACCAACCCCAAGGGTGACGGCACCTATCTGGGATTCTTCACCCTGGATACCCACGCCAACCTCTACTTCACCCCGGCCGGTTCCGTTGTTCCTGAGCCCCGGACCTACGCGATCGCTGGCGGTCTCGGCTTGCTGGCCTTTGCCGCCTGGCGCCGCCGTGCGACCAAGTAATCAAATCGGATACTTTTGTCGCCTACCCAAAACGACCTTTGTTTCAACTTCACACTCACCGCTTCTCAATATCTGATCACAAACTCATGAATGCTACTATTCGCCTTAGCCTCGCGGCGGCCGCCCTCGGCGCTGCGTCGTTCTCGTCCCAAGCAGCCGATGTCACGGTTCGCTTGACTGGATCCACCGCCTTTCGTGCGGCGGTCTATCGCACACTGACCACCAACTTCTTTGACGTGGCTCCTGTGCGGGTGCCCGCGTCCGCCACAGACGCCACCGGTGTGGTCACCTTTGTCGGAACAAATACCGCGTTGTTTGGTGCTACCACCCGGGTCATCATTGAAACCGCTTACAGCGGTTCCGTTGAAGGCTTGATCAATGTTCTCCGGACCAGCGCCTCCTCACCGGTGTCCCAACCCACCTTCCTGCTGCCCGGCGGTGGAAACGATCCCATCAAGCAGGCCGATTTGGCTCTGTCCGACGTCGCTCAGAACACGACGACCTTCCCGGCCTCCCAAAAAGGGGCCGCTCCTGAATTCCAGGCCGATAGCGTCAATTTTGCTGGTCAAGGCGTCGGTGTGGTGACGTTTGCATTCGTCAAGAATCGGGGTACCTCCACCAACATCCTCCAGAATATCACCAGCGACCAGTTCAAGGCTCTGGCCGCCAACGGAACGCTTTCGCAAGGTTTCTTCACGAGCGATGTGAATAACACGACTCCGGTTTATCTCGCTGGACGTTACTCCTTCTCCGGCACCCGTCTCACAGTCGGTGCCGATACCGGCCTCGGTGCCAATGCGTTCCAAAGTCTGTACGCCGGCAGCGCCTCGGATTTCATGAACGGGGCCACCATGCGCATCGTTCCCGCTGCCAGCTTCAACAACAATTACAACAACGGTTTCGTCAGCGGCGGACGTCTGGCACGCCTGCTCAACAACACCGCAATGACCGACAAGGTTGTGGGTTATCTCGGTCTGGGTGACGTTCGCTCGGCGACTGATGCCCTCAACGGCACCGTGCTGACCCCGCTCAGCAATTATGTCCTCAACTTCAACGGTGTTGCCCCGACACGAGACAACGTCCTGAATGGTTCCTACACCTTCTGGGCTTATGAGCACCTCTACGGTGACATCAATGGCGTCACCGCTAATGTGACGACCTTCGTCAATGGCAATAGCGATCCGACCCCGATCACCAGCAATGGTTTCATCGCGCAGTTGGATGCGGTCCTTAAAACGGATCACGATTACGTGGCCCTGGATGAGATGCTCTCCTCCCGCAGCGGTGACGGTGGCGTTGTCGTCCCGTTGTTCTAATCAAATGGGTGTCGCCATCTAAAGAACGCGGCACGGTTTCCCAGAGGCGCAGGCATTCAAATGCTTGCGCCTCTTTTAGCGTCCACCCAGCGCAGCCAGAAAAAAGACCTCGCCCGGCACCCTGAATTTCCAATCTGTTGACCGGTACCTATCTGTCGTCGCCGTGCAACATTTGGGAAACACGCCTCCTTTTTAATATTGGTGGTTTCCCCTGAGGCAGGGTTGATGGTATGCCTAACCGAGAATTTCATCGAAATGCGCGAGGTCCACAATTTCAGTAAGAGCGTTGTCCGTCTCGCCGCTTCCGGGGAATGGACACCTCCAGACGAAGGGCTCCATTTTGTGGTGGTGCATCTGGGAACAGCCTATTGGATCTCTTCTGGGAAGGTCACCGAGCTGTCCAAAGGAGCCGCGCTGATCACCGTCGGTGGCGGTAATTGTCGCTTGCTGGCTGCCCGGGATGGTCAACTGGAAATCCAGTGCTTCGTGGTGGTTCCAGAGCGCCTGCCAGCCATTTTGACTGTCGATGAACGCATGAGGTTGCAACATTTGGCGGCCACCGGATTTGGCGGACTGGTGCTTCCTGCGACGCATGCGGCTGCCCAGCGGGGAGTCGACCTGCTGACCAATGATGCCTCCCCGACATTGCTGACCCGCATCCGCATGCTGGAGATGATTTTCTCGGCTCTCCATCCTGAAATGCAGCAACGACCGGGAACCGAACTTCATGAAAACGCCCGCGAACGACTCCGGGAGTGGCTCGGCCGTTATCCCGAGTCACAGTTGGTTTCCACCAATGTCGAGGAGTTGGCCGCGCAGACGGGTTGTTCCGTCCGGCATTTCAGCCGCGTCTTTACGGAGGTCGTCGGTGTGTCCTTCCGCGAGCGACAGACCGAACTCCGGCTGCTTCGGGCACGTGAGTTGCTTTCCAAATCCAATGCCAAAGTCATTGATGTGGCCTATGAAAGTGGTTATAATCATCTTGGATTATTTAATTCCCTTTTCCGGAGACGTTTTGGAATGACACCCAGTGCCTGGCGTCGGGAAAGCCTCAAAAATCCAAAAGCTCCAGTGCGACGCAGCCCTAAAAACCGGTCGGCAGTGGCGGTGATGGCGTTCATGGCGGGGGCCTCCTTTCTTGTTGGGGCTGCCGAAGGTCCACCGGTCAGTCCTTCCCAATCCCCTGCCCAATCCCCTCCCTCCTCCCGGCCCGCCGGCGCAGGCGGGGTGACGAATGTCCCGTCTCTTGGATTGATCAAGGAAATCGAGGTGAAGGGCAACACGTTGCTTTCGCCGGATGCAATCGATACAATACTCTCGGAGTTCCGAGGCCGCGCGCTGGATACCAATGTCGTGGCTGAAGCCATGAAGTCGTTGCAATTGGCCTACCAAGGGAGGGGATTTGCCACCGTTTCAGTCACCCTTCCCAAGCAAAAGATCACCAACGGAGTGGTACGACTGGCGGTTATTGAGGGGGTCCTGTCGGAAATCCGAATCCAGGGCAATCGATGGTTCAGTGACGATAATGTTCGTCGGGCTCTACCGGACCTTCGCACTAACATCATTCTCAACAGCAAGGTCTTCCAGCAGGAGCTCAACAACGCCAATAACAATCAGGACCGCCAGATTTATCCCACCATCGAGCCCGGGGCCACTCCTGGTACGACCCGTCTGGTGCTCAAGGTGAAGGATCAGATTCCTGTCCACGGTCGGTTCGAACTCAACAATCAATACACCCCCGGGACGCCGGAGCTGCGGGGTAATGCCTCCGCCCAGTACAATAATCTCTGGCAGCGGGAACATTCCATGGGTCTTCAGTACGGGTTTTCCCTGCAGGAATTCAAGGACCCGGAGCATTCCAGTCTGCTGGACCGTCCGTTGATCGCCAACTACAGCGGCTATTACCGCCTTCCGCTGTCTTCCGATGAGCCGGTCCAGAACGCCATTGATGCCAATCCGCGGAAGTTTGGCTACAACGAGGCGACACGTCAGTTTGTTCTTCCTCCTTCGCAGGGTCGGACGGAGCTGACGATTTACGCCAACCGCTCCACCACGGACACAGGGGTCAAGGTCAACCCGGTGGAGACCGTGAATCCCCCTCCCATCGGACTCTACTCCCAGTCCAGTGGTCAGGATGTCTCAACGACCGAGGCGGCCGGGTTCCGAGTCTCGAAACCGTTGCCGCCCTTTCTCCAGGTCCAGTCTACTCTCTCCCTGGGTGCCGATCTCAAAAATTTCCAGCGGGCCAGCTACAATACCAACAACTTCCTGGAGCAATTCACGTTTCTAAATCCGGATACATTTGAGACCCAGACCAATTCTCTGCCGTTTTCGAATGTTCAGCCTCCGAGGACGGCTCATGTAACCTACCTCCCGATGTCATTGCGATGGGATGGGGCGCGTGCGGACACCAACGGAATCACATCGCTCGGGTTGGGCATGAACTTCAATCTTGCCGGCCTTCCTTTCTCTGGATCTACAGACTTCGCCAACACCACCGGAACCACGAATTCATCAGGTACCTATGTGACCCTGCAGGGTAGTGCCAGCCGTCAACAGAAGCTGCCGGGCGATTGGACCCTGTTGGTCAAGGCGGATGGTCAATGGGCGAATGAACCGCTGATCAGCAACGAACAGTTTGGAATGGGCGGTCTCGCGGGGGTTCGTGGTTATCTGGAAGGGGAGCGCTATGGAGACAACGGGTGGCGAATGACGCTGGAACCTCGCACACCCATGGTGGATATTGGAATGGTGGACGGAACGATGCCGTTGCGCTTCCAGGGGGCTTTCTTCATGGATTACGGGCGCAGTTATTCTTTGAATCCCCATGCCCCTGTCCATTTGCAAACCCTCTGGGGTGCGGGCATGGGAATCAACGCCAAGATCGGTGCCACCTTCGATTTTCGTGCGGCGGTCGCCTGGGCCCTGCTCGATGCACAAACCACCCACGCCGGTGCCCTGCAAATTTATTTTGCCGTCGCCGCTCAGTTTTGACAACCGTTCCGGTCAATTCTTAATCTCACTCCAATGAAAATCGCCTTTCGCCAGGTTGGGAATGCCCTTCCTGTTTGGTCGCTGGCCTGCGGGTCGTGGTGGCTGCTGTGCGGTTCCACCGTGGAGGCAAATCCGGTGGGAATGACGGTCGGATCAGGAAATGCCTCCGCCGTGGGGAGTGGACAGGTGCTGACGATAACGACCTCGGATCGGGCGTTCCTGAACTGGCAGTCCTTTAACATCGCGCCCGGAGAGAAGACGGTGTTCAACCAACCGTCCGCCACGTCCATCGTTTGGAACCAAATCCTCGATGCAAATCCTTCCCGGATTTTTGGCTCCATCCAAGCCAATGGCATCGTCGTTCTGGCCAATCAACAAGGCTTTTGGTTTGGCCCCGATTCCGTCGTCAAGGCCGCCAGCTTCGTCGCGACAACGGCAGCGGGGCCCGGGCAGGGTTTCTTTAATGGTGGACCTTGGTCCCTCGAGGTTCCCCCCCCGGCCGCCAGCATCGTCAACTACGGTCAGATGTCCGTGGCCTCCGGTGGCTCTCTTTTCCTGGTGGCTGAAAAGGTGGAAAATCACGGCGTCCTGAGCGCTCCCGATGGAACGCTTGGTCTTTACGCCGGCAAGGAGGTCTGGATTTCCGAACGACCCGACGGTCGTGGCCTGAGCGCCAAAGTCACTCTTCCCGAAGGAGCCATCGACAATTTCGGTCGTTTGATAGCCGACGCAGGCTCCATTGCCCTTCGGGCTCAGGTGGTCAATCAGGATGGCATTATCCAGGCCGATTCCATCCGCGAGGTGAATGGAGTCGTGGAGATTTATGCCTCCAGCGAGATTCATTTGGGTGCTGACTCCCTGACCTCTGCCCAGGGTACCGGGGCAACATCCAGTCCGGGAGGCCGCGTGACGGTGATAAGCGATGGCACAGTTTCGGATGCAGCATCTGCCCGGGTGAGCGTGGCGGGGGGGGCCGCAGGCGGAAATGGTGGTGAACTGGAAATCTCCGCAGCGACCACGCCAAAGCTTCAATTGCAACTGGACGGCAGTGCCGCCCCCGGTTATCGGCGCGGTCGGTTGGTCATTGATCCCGCC
>CAITXU010000176.1 GCA_903896505.1 uncultured Verrucomicrobiota bacterium
CGCCGCTTCCTCCCAATTCTCCCGTTGAGCAGCCATGACGGCGATCTTTTCAGGCAGCACCGGGCCATTGGTCGCTAATGGTTGATCCATCAAATAGCGCTGCAAAATATCCCGGTCGCGACCCATTCTCAGGTAAAGGTTGACCTTCCGTTCCAAGGCCCAGGCCATGAGCGGACTGGGATGCAATTTGAACCATTCCTCCAATTCGAATGGATGACAGCCCAAAGGTTTATAAAGGGGGTCCCCAATGACCACCGTCTGCCACGACAACCCAGGCTGACAGGCCACGCCAGCTTCGCCTACCGTCATTCGTTGAAGCGCCAGACGCTCCAGAAAAACGCCAATGTCCGGAGTGATCGCCAGATACGGTTCGTCCACGCATCCCATCGTTACCGCAGCACCTTTGGCAATCAGGGCCCCCACCCAACAATTTTTCGCATCGCGCGGATTCACCGCGCTGAAAGAAAACAAATGGTAGGCGATGGCTCCAGGCATGAATTCGACCGTGGGAAGCGTGAAAGGCCCATTCACTTGCATGGAGTACCATCCCGCATAAATGGCTACCTCCGAAAGTGGGAACCCTACGCGCAAGGTCGCCTCTTCGTGGTCTACGTAGGTCTCAAATCCAATCGCCTCGGCTACTTCAGCCGCGCGCCCGATCCAGTCGTCACCCAGTTTGTAGTTCCCACTCTTGATACCTCGAAGGTCAAAATATGCCCGACCGTTCAACCCGTCGCGCTCGGCAACTCTGGCCTTGTCGACCAAGCCTTTCGCCAGCTCCGGCGTTGGACCATCCAGGCGGCTCACCAGCATGATGCCATTGGTCGGATGCAGGTTGTCGGTATTGGTCTCCCCGTAGGCAGGATTGGAAAATGCCCCCGAATACATGGCCCTTCCAAAAACAGGCAGAAGCACCAACTCGGCGTCCACCGATGCCTGATTGCGCACCATTTCCGGCGGGGTATTGGTTGCAATTCCCTCGTCACGGAATGGATTGAGGTTCGGGTCCGGGGGGATAAAGTAGGGAAGTCCGTAACAGAGCAAAAGGTACCGAATTTTGGACTGACTCACCGAATAGACGACCCGGGAGGCGACGTTGCTGCTGGCGGGTCTTACCTCACTTTGAAATCGAACGAGCTTGCGCTCTGTCAACTCTCGGATCAGCGGTTCTACCATCTTTTTAACGAATGCGGGCCGATCGATGCGGTTGGTTTGTGAATCGGACAACGCAAGGCCAATGAGTTGATTCTTGGGAACATCGCGCTGGGCCGCGTAGTACTCCGCAACCTCGCGGGAAGCTGGGAGGTTTGAATTGTAAACCACGACCACTTCGGCCCCGCCCGCTCGAACCCAATCGCCAGCGAACATGACCAACGCAGCGAAAATGCAACGGAACGCCCAGGCAGAACATCGCCGCTGTATCCAGACCTTCATTGTCAACTTCCCAGCCTGTGAGACATGTGTTGTGACCGCCGAATTCGAACATGTTCCAGCAACTCGGCAAACGTTTGTTCCACCGTCTGTCCCGTATTGTCGATGCGGATGGAGTCCAGCGCGGGAATCAACGCCCCTTGCCGTCGGTTGATATCCAGCTGATCGCGATCCGTGGAGGCTTTGTTTCCCCGATCCTGCATCCGCTGCTCGCGTGCGGCGGGATTGGCATCGAGAAAAAACTTGATGGGGGCCAGCGGAAAAACTTCGGTTCCAATATCGCGGCCTTCCATGACCAGGGGGCCGAACTTAAGACAGTCCCGCTGCCGGGCAACCATCCAGTCTCGGACTTTTCCGATTTGGGCAATGATGGGCACCGCTTTTTCAACCGGATCGGTACGGATTTCGGTGCGTGGGAAGTATCCCGCCACGTGGAGCCAAAGTGCGCCTTCCACTACCCGCAACTCGGCCTTCCATCGACGAAGTGCCGCCAGGATGGGTTTGGCGGTCAGGGGATTGAGCTCGGCGGGTGTCCGGGGTATGGCCACATGCTGTTGAAGGCAATACCAGGCGAGGGTTCGGTACATCGCCCCAGAATCGACATAGGTGTAACCCAGTTCTTTGGCCAGGAGCCTCGAAAGGGTCCCCTTTCCCGAAGCGCTGGGTCCGTCAACGGCGATGACTTCTGGAAGACTCAAGGGATGAGGCGTCCCGGTGTGCGCGCTGCCCGCAGCGGGTGGAATTGAGGAAGGTGTCACGTGGCTAAAAGATCAGGTGCTTCGGTGAGTCTCCGCAGCCGCTTGCCGGTGGTGGAATCACACTCCCAAAGGGTCACACCCAATCCATGGGGTCGGGGATTTGCGAGTTTTTGAAAGAAATTGGGAAAGGTCTTTCGCACGCAACCTGGATCGTGAATTTGAATTCCGGGCACCTTGAGACCCAGCGTAGCCCAACACATGGCCATCCGGTGATCGTGGTAGGTCTCCAACGCCGCGCCATGGAGAACTCCAGGAACAATTCGAAGCGTGTCACCCCGTTCGGTCACCTGCGCGCCGCAACGCGAGAGCTCGGTCCTCATGGCCGACACCCGTTCGCATTCCTGAACCCGCAGTCGGCCCAGGTGGGTAAATTCGACCGGGTGAGAGTTCCCGGCATCGGCCGCCACAACCATCGCGGTGAGGATGCTATCGCCTAAATCAGACTCGCGTGAAACCACCGAAGGCAATGGGAGAAAACCAGGGAATCGCGCGTCCACCTGCCAGCCCGAACGAGGCCAATGGGCAATTTGAATCAGGGTCCCTCCCCGCCCCTCGTTGCAGAGCCACCCGGCAGCCCAGAAGTACGATGCACTGGACGCATCGGGCTCAATGAAGAATTCCCCTCCTCCCATGGGAAAATCCGCCACCAGTCGTTCGGTCATCGCCACGTAAGGCGCTTCGTCGGCATCCCCTCGCCCCTCCACCGCAATCTTCCAACCAGCGGTCGGTGCCACCAGCAACAGTGCAGACGCAAACTGCGAACTTTCGTCGATACGGACCTGCGCCCGCCGCCCCGGGGCCGGGCCGGTTCCATGGATCGTGGCGGGTAATCGATTGTTGGGACTGGTGATGGAATATCCCAGTTGCCGCAAAGCGTCCAACAAGGCGGCTTGAGGTCGCTCGTGCATGCGGGGAACACCGCTCAAACGGTAATGGCCATTCCCGAGACAAACGAAGGCCGCAAGAAATCGTGCGGCGGTTCCTGCATTGGCAACCGCCAGCTCCAAAGGCGCGGAAGCAGTACCGGACCGCGGAATGATTCCTCCCAATCCCTCCACCCGAATGGTGCGGTTGGCTGATTCCGATTCATCCATCCGTACCTCGACCACAAAGCCCAATTCAATGAGCGCCTCGGTCATCGCCTGGGTGTCTTCGCTCCAGAGAGCTCCCCGTAGAATGGTGGTGCCCCGGGACAAGGCCGCCAGGATGAGAGCCCGGTTGGTGATGCTCTTGGAGCCGGGGATGGTCAGTTGAGCCGTCACCGGACCGGTGAGCGGCTCGATTTCGATGAGAGACGGAATTGCCACGAGAAAGGCGGAATAGCTGAACGACGGGATAGGTTGCCGCCAGAGGTCACGGAGTGCAATCCGTTCCTCAAATGTCCCCACTCACATCAAGTCCGGGGGATTACTATTCGGAGGCTTTCCCGTTGTCCGTCCTGGCACCGACCGGGTTCGACTGTCGCCCCCAGGCTTCGCGTCGCCGCCATGCCTGGACAAAGAACTCCTCCACTCCTGCGGTATCCCCTGAATCCAACGCGTGCCGAAATTCGGCCAGGTCCTCAAGATAAACGCCCAGAACCCGGCTGAGGTGGTGTTTATTCGCGAGAGCGATATCCCGCCAAAGTTCCGGGGCACCTCCGGCCACCCGGGTGGTATCGCGGAACCCCGAAGCACAAAGCACGGCCTGTTCCGGAGGATGGACCGGACTGAGGACATAGTTGGCAAGAGCTGCCGCAACGACATGAGGCAGATGGCTCGACCGACTGACCAGATCGTCATGTTGTGTCGGCGAGAGGGAAACCAGACGCGATCCGATGGCCATCCAAAGTTCGCCCACGAGCCGGAGGGCTTCGGAGTCCGATTGGGCGGTCGGGGTCAGGACGCAGACCGAGCCCTGAAAAAGGTCCGCCCGCGAGGCCCCCGGCCCCGTCTTTTCGGAACCCGCCATGGGATGACTGCCGATGAAGCGGGCACCGACAGAGAGGGCCAAAGGTTCCAATTGCCGGAGGACCGAGCCTTTGACGCTTCCCACATCGGTTACAATGGCGTCCGGGGATAAAAACGGAAGCATCTGGCGCAACAGGCCCTCCATTTGTCCCAGCGGACAACAAAGGACCACAAGGTCCGCGTCCCGGACGCCCAACGCCAGATTGGCCGTGGCAGTATCGACCACCCCCAACCGTTCACACTCCGCGACGGCTTCTGGACGACGCACCACACCACACACCTGACCGGCCAACCGTCGCTCGCGGACGGCCAATCCCAGGGACCCGCCCAACAAGCCCACGCCAACAATGGTCAGTTTCCGGAGGTGCACCGGCGCATTAGGTCCGAAGTCAGCCATCGAACCCAATTAAAAATTGAAGAGGCTGATCGCCCGCGACCGAATAGTGGTCGCGAAGACCGACCGCTACTTTTTGGCGGCGGATTTGGACTTCCGGGGCTCTTCTGCCTTCTTGGAAGCGGGAGCCTCCTCCTGTACCTCTTCCGTCCGCTTGCCCCGCTTCTCGGATCGGACAGTGTCCTTCCGTTCAATTGGTGCAACTTCGGGAAGGGGAGTGGTGCTCTTGATAATCAGCTTGAGACCCACCTTGACCTCGGAGTGGAGCCGGAGTTCGACCTCATGCTCGCCGAGGGAATGGATGGGCTTCTCGAGATGAATCTTCTTCTTGTCCAGGAGAACTTCCAACTGCGTCTTCAGTGCATCGGCGACGGTTCCAGAGGTAACCGAGCCGAACATCTTGCCATCTTCGCCGGTCTTGACGCTGATGGTCAAAGTGACCTTGGAAAGGCTCTTGCCCAATTCGGACATCGAATTCAATTCATGAACCTCGCGCTCGGCGCGACGTTGGCGGAGAACCTCCAATCGCCGCTTATTGGCCCCCGTCAGCGGAATGGCCAACCCCTCGGGGATGAGATAATTTCGGGCATAACCAGCGGACACCTTGACTTGATCGGTCTCAGCGCCGAGTCCCACGACGTTCTTGACGAGAATAACTTCAGTTTTTGACATACGGACGGAAAAATTTTGAGTTTAAAACCAGTGAGTCCCTCTTTGACTCAGAATGGCACATCGTCTTCCTCGACGGGAGGAGGACCATCAGATTCGGAACCGGCACCAGTCGATGCCGCAGCCGGAGGTGCCGACTGCTGCCGACTTCGAGGTGGTGGTGCGGTCGGGGCCCCGCCGCCCCCGCCGCCTTCCTGCCCGCGGGAGTCGATGAATGTGAAGCTCTCCAGAACCACTCCCAGTTTGCTTCGCTTCTGGCCGGTGGCCTTGTCATCCCAGGTATCCATCTTCAGGCGGCCTTCCACGAGAATGGGGCGCCCCTTCCGGAGGAACTGGGAAATGGTTTCACCCTGCTGACCCCAGGCATCGACATCCACAAAGGTCACCTCTTCACGCGACTCACCGGTGTCGGTCTTATAAGTCCGATTCACAGCCAGTCGGAGACGAGCAATTGCTGTCCCCTTGGGCGTGTACTTGAGCTCGGGGTCTGCCGTTAGATTTCCGGCAATGATGACCCTATTATATCCGCGCATGGTACGAGGTGTTGAGGATGGAGGTTGTCGAAAGTGTGGGGTGCAGGAGGGCGGCGGAGTAGAAGCCCATCCCGGATGGCCTTCCGAGCTCGATTAGGTGGGAATCGGGGCCGGAATCGTGGGTGCGTCCGTAAAGAGTACGCGGTACACCTCTTCCACCAGATTAAACTTGCTGCGCAAGATGGAAATGGCGGCAGGCTCGGCATCAAAAATGATGTTCACGTAGTGTCCTGCGGAGACCCGCTTGTCGGGCACCCGCGCAAAGGCTTTCTTTTCCATTTTCTGGACGACGTCCACCTTGCCGCCGGCATTGGTGATCGTGGCCTTCACTTTGTCGACGGCGTCGTTGAGGCCTTCCTCTTTATTGGTCAAGTCGAGGATGAATAATCCTTCGTAGCGTTTCACTGCGTTTTCCTTTCTGTCGATTGTCCGTTGCAGAGACAGGCCTGATATCCATCCGGCCTCACTCCACCCTTCCGTTGTATAAACTCATGGCTTTGGCGAGCCCATCGCCCAGCCAGCACTCGACTTGAGCCTCCGCCCGGGAGAGGGATTTCTCCCACAAAGGAAGCTCTTCGTCACTAAATTTTCCCAAGACATGGCCGGCGATGTCGCGTCCGCCACTCGACGGACGGGCAATCCCCAGCTTCAACCTCGGATATTCCCGGGTCCCAAGATGACGCTCAATGGACTCAAGCCCATGGTGCCCACTCGCACTACCTTCCCCTCTCATCCGGACCGTCCCCAGTGGCAAATCGGCGTCGTCAACCAACACCAGAATCCGGGACGCCTCAACCCGGTAAAACCCGGAAACCCGGGCCAGAGACTCGCCGCTCGCATTCATGTAGGTGGACGGTTTGCAAAAAACCAGCCGGTCATTCCCCCGCCGCCCCTCGGCCACTTCACCCTGAAATTTCGCTTCGAGCCTCCAGGGTGCGTGCCAGCGGTCGGCCAGACGATTCACCAACATAAATCCGGCGTTGTGCCTCGTTTCCCGATATTCCCTTCCGGGATTTCCCAGACCCACGATCAATCTCATGGCCGCCGGGTGAACTTAATGAGCGGCTCCTCCCCGGATGAACGGGGAAAAGCGGTTACTTCTTCCCGGCCGGCTTCTTGTCAGCGGCCTTGGCGTCCGGCTTGGCAGCTGCACCGTCTTCCTTCTTCTCCTTAATCATTTCGGGCTGCTTGCCATCCGCAGGCGTCGCGGCAGCGGCCTCGGCTTCAGCGGTCAGCGGAGCAGCCACGGCAAACACCGGAATCTTGCGATCACCCAGCAATTCAACACCTTCAGGTGCCTGAATGTCCCCAATGTGCAAGGTCTCATTGACCTTCAGGTGACTGACGTCGACCAGAATTTGATCAGGGAGGTTCTTGGGCAGAGAACGGACACGGAGTTTGAAACGGACGTGCTCCAGCGTGCCCCCCCCGGACTTGACGCCCTCGGGATCACCCTTGGATTCCACCGGGACTTCAATGGTCACAGTTTCGTCCGGTTTGACCTCATGGAAATCGATGTGAAGAACGGCACCCGTGAGGGGATTGTGCTGCACGTCTTGAACCAGGGCGAGACGGACCGGAACCGGATCATTCTGGACCGCCAGGTCCACCAAAATGATTTCCGTATGCGCTTTGTGCACCAATTCGTCGAACTCCTCGGTGTCGACCTCGAGATTCTGAGGAGCATGATGCTTCCCGTAGATCACCGCCGGAATACGTCCGGCAGTTCGAAGGCGGCGAGAGCCCTTGCGGCGTGAAAGTGAGCGCGGATGCGCGTTTAATGCCAATGATTTCATGTTGGTTGTATCAGCCGACGTCCAGCAGTTTAACTGGTTCGCCCGCCCTTAAACTCGAACAGCGAGGTCACCGAACTGTTGGCATGGATGCGCTTGATCGCCTCCCCCAACAGACCGGCGACCGAGAGTGTCGTAATGTTCACTCCTTCTATCGCAGAGCGGCGGACTGTATCGGTCGTGATGATTTCGTCAATGCAAGAGCTTCGAATTCTTTTGATTCCCAAGTCGCTGATCAAGGCATGGGAAACACAGGCAATGATTGAATTGGCACCGCGCGCCTTCAGTAGCGCTGCCGCGCTGGTTAGTGTCCCGGCGGTCTCTGTCAGGTCATCCACCAACAGCACGTTTTTCCCGGCGATGTCACCAATCACCGCAGTGGCCTCGGTTTCAGTCGGGCTTTTCCGGCGCTTGGCCACGATGGCCAGTTCCGCATCCAATTGCTGGGCGTACGCGTACGCCATCTTGATGCCCCCGACATCGGGGCTGACGACGACCAGGTTGTCCAACCCCTTCTTGTGCAGGTACTCGTAAATGACGGGTGCCGCATAAAGATGGTCCACCGGGATATCGAAGAAGCCCTGAATCTGCTGGGCATGCAGGTCCATGGTCAGTATCCGATTCGCCCCGGCCGACACCAGAAGATTGGCCACCAATTTGGCCGTGATAGGAACGCGCGGCTGGTCTTTTCGGTCCTGACGGGCGTAGCCGTAGTAGGGCAACACCGGTGTAATCCGGGCCGCACTGGCCCGGCGCACGGCGTCCATCATGATGAACAGCTCCATCAGGTGATGGTTGGTGGGCGGACACGTCGACTGGACGATGTAGACATCCTCGCCCCGGACATTTTCCTCAATTTTGACGCACGTCTCTCCATTGGGAAAGGTGCTGACGTTGCACAGTCCCAAAGGGATGCCAATGCTCGAACAGATCGAGGTCGCCAGCTCTATGTTCGAATTGCCCGCGAATATTTTCACTAAGAAAGAGGGGGTTGTTTGGGGGGGTGTTTGGATTCGGCCCAAAATGGAAACGCCACCGTCACCGGTGGCTCAATCTTGTCGTTACGAAATAGTAACAAGAGCCATCGCCAGCGCAATGGTGTTTTTCTGCGCCTCAGCATCGTTGCGGCGCTCGCGGTATCCGGGTTTGCCTGTCGTCCATTGGCTTTCTACTCTGCCCGTGTGCTGGCTCTTTTGGACTATGGCTCGGGGAATATTCGCAGCGTGGAAAAGGCTCTACGCCACGTGGATGCCACTGTCCGACGCTTTCCGTCGGCGGATGGTCTGGAGGCTGCGGACGGGATCGTTCTTCCCGGTGTAGGGGCTTTCGACGACTGCCTGAATGCCATCGAGCACCGGAATCTCACCAGCGCGGTTCGGAATTGGATCAGCGCGGGACGACCATTCCTCGGCATCTGTGTTGGCTACCAGGCGTTGTTCGACCGCAGCGAGGAATTCAACTCTTGCGCTGCGGGTCTGGGTATCTATGCAGGTCCAGTGGTTCGCTTCGAAACGACGGATTCGGACCCTCACCTCAAAATTCCGCAGATCGGATGGAATCAGGTCTCCATCACCCAGCCTGGATGCCCGATGTTCAACGGCATTCCCGACCAATCCTATTTTTACTTCGTCCACAGTTTCTTCCCCCGCCCTCTCGATACCACCTTGGTCGCGGGCTCAACCACCTATGGTCAGCCGTTCGCCGCCGCCATTTGTCGGGAAAATGTTTGGGCCACCCAGTTTCATCCGGAGAAGAGTCAGGCGGTCGGACTTCAATTGCTGCGTAATTTTGCAGAATTTGCCCACCGGTATCCCGCCAACTGAATTGCGGCGGTCCGGACAACCCTCGGTACTTCCTTGATTTCGTAGCCGCCGAGCGTCAGTCGGCGCAAACTTGACTCGACCGAAACCCGTTGTTGGATCGCCCGGCGGTTGCTGGCCCCATCACCCGGCGACACCGAACAGCGAAGCGCTGCTAACCTTTTCCCGGGATGGCCACTCCCTATTCGTACCTGAGCGAATCAATGGGATCGAGGTTGGCCGCTTTCCACGCCGGGTAGGTGCCGAAACCGACCCCGACGAAGGAACAGACAACCAATCCGATCAATGCCCAATCCAGGGGAATACCGGGGGCGTCGCCAGGGCCAACGCCGCCAGATTGCCCGCAAGGATTCCCAACAAAATGCCGATGATGCCACCCAACTCGGACAGGACCACCGCCTCCATGATGAATTGGACCATGATATTCCGCTTCTTGGCGCCAATGGCCCGACGGATGCCGATTTCCTTGGTCCGCTCGGTGACGCTCACCAGCATGATATTCATGATACCCACCCCTGCCGCCAGCAGGGCAATACTGCTGATGATCCCCGCACCGGAACGAATCGCCAGCGTAATGGAGCGAAACTGATTGATCAGCGAATCGTTGGAAACGATTTCGAAATCATCCGGTTCGCCTGGAGGCACTTTGCGTAGGGAGCGCAACAACCCTCGGACCTGTTCCACCGTATCATCAAAACTATCTGCCGTTCGGGCCTGAATCTGGATGGTCAGCGGGATTTCTCGTCCATACCGATTGAGAATCGCCGGCAGTGGCACGGCAAGAAAAGCGTCCTGGCTGGCACCGAATATACTCCCTTTTTCCTCAAGGACCCCCACCACCGTGTATTTGACCCCTCGAAATTGAACCCATTCTCCCAGAGCGGAACCAAACGGAAACAATTTCTTGGCCAACTCGGAGCCCAGCACGCCGACATGGCGTTCGCCTTCCATGTCCACCTCGGCCAAGGCTCGCCCTTCAGCCACGGACAGGTTGCGGGTTTGAAATGCCTCGGGAGAAAGGCCGCGGAAGGACACGTTCGGATTGGTCTTGCGATACCGGGAGAACATCTCCCCCTGGTCCGCTTCGCTCGACACCCCCACGGTGCCGGCCAAGGTGGCCCGCTCCCGCAATATCTCGGCATTCTTGACGGTGAACCGCTTGCGTCGACTGTATTTCTGCTCTGCTTCGCTATCGTCGTCGACCTGAATCGCAGGCCAGCGCTGAACTTGAAAGGTATGGCTTCCCAATTGGGCCATCTCTTTCTCCAGGTTTCCCTGCAACGCGCGTATGGCGGTCATTACCAGAATGATGCTGAAGACGCCCACGAGGATGCCAAGAAGGGTCAGTCCTGAGCGCAGTTTGTGCGCCCCGATGGCATTCAACGCCATCCGGAACGCCTCACGAAACTCCGTCAGCAATGTGACCCGGGCTTTCATTCAGAGCGAAGGGAATCGACAGGATCGAGCCGCGCAGCCCGCCAGGCTGGCAGGAAACCACTAACGACTCCCGTCAAGATGGAGACCGTTAAGGCGACGCCAGCCAGCCACCAGGGAAGCGATGCCGCCAGGAATTGATCGATGACCAGCGTCATGGGCCAGGCGATGGCCAAGCCCAGCAGCCCAGCCAACAGGGTGATGGTCGCCGCTTCCACCAGGAACTGAACCAGAATGGTCCGCTGCTTGGCACCAATGGCTTTGCGGACACCAATTTCCCGGGTCCGTTCCTCCACACTGACAAACATGATGTTCATGATCCCGATTCCACCCACAAACAAGGAAAGTCCAGTGATGAACAACCCGACCGCGGCAATGGTGCCGCCCACGGTATTGAAAAAACGGATCAACGCATCCTGCTGATTGATGGCAAAATCGTCCTTTTGCTCGGGGTCCAAGCGGCGCAAACGGCGCATGATGCCCCGCAGTTCCTCCTTGGCATCGTCCATCTGGTTCGGATCGTTGACCTTAACGATCACGGAAAGGTCGGGCCACCGATCCAGGTCGCGCATGAAGCGGGTGACCGGGACCACCACCTGATTGTCGAAATTGAATCCGGTGAAGAAGGAACCCTGTTTTTCCATCACGCCAACCACCTCATAGTTCAACCCATCCACCTTGACCCGGCTGCCCACGGCCCCGCCGTACGGAAAGAAACGTTCCGCCAGGTAACTCCCAAGAACGCAGACCGGATGTTGCGCCTGAACATCCAGAGAAGTGATCCAGCGTCCCGACGACATGTTCAGTCCCCGGACAATGACGCTGGCCTCGTTGTTTCCGACGATCCAGACCCCTTTCGCCTTTCGCAAGCCGTAGCTCACCGTACCCTGACCCTGTGCTTCGAGGCTGACCGAAGAGGCATAGACCGAGAGCCGTTCGATGTCACTGGCATTGGCCAGGGTCAAGGGACGACGATTACGACTCGCCCTCCACTCTTCCTCACCCGTCAGCCACGAGAACCGCTGAATATAAAGGTTGTCGGCACCAATTCCGGAAATGCTTTTTTTGAACGACGCGTTCAAACCGGTAATCGCCGTGCCCATCAGGGTCACCGTGACGATGCCGATCACGATACCGAGGGTGGTCAACCCAGCCCGCAATTTGTTCGCCCGGATGGCCGACCACGCAATAAAGGTGGCCTCTTTGAACTCGGTCGCGAGAGTCATGACAACCCGCTCATGCCACCGGCAATGGTCACCGTCACCTGGTGATCGTTGATTTCGTCCGCCGCAATCAATCCGTCCCGAATTCGGATGATCCGACGCGCGTGACGGGCCACTTCCTCTTCATGGGTGACCACGATGATGGTGTTGCCTTTACGCGACAGTTGTTCAAAGAGATTCAGAATCTCTTCGCCCGTCCGTGAGTCGAGGTTGCCCGTCGGCTCGTCAGCCAGGACAATGCTGGGGCGGTTGACCAACGCCCTCGCAATCGCCACCCGCTGCCTCTGGCCCCCGGAAAGTTCATTGGGACGATGGTGGACCCGTTGTTCCAAACCGACATGGGTCAGCACCTGCAACGCCCGCTCAATTCGCTCCGTTCGCGACACCCCACTGTAGATCATCGGAAGCTCGACATTGTGCAAGGCATCCGAACGGGGTAAAAGGTTAAAGCTTTGAAAGACGAAACCGATTTCACGGTTGCGAACCTCCGCCAAATCGTTGTCATCCATGTGAGCGACATTGAGGCCATTCAGCTCGTAAACGCCGCTGGTCGGAGAATCCAGACAACCCAGCAGGTTCATGAGCGTCGATTTGCCCGACCCTGATGGCCCCATGATCGCCAGGTATTCCCCTTTCTCGATCGAAAGCGATACCCCCCGAAGGGCGTGGACCGTTTCGGACCCCATGACGTAACTCTTCGTCAAATCCTGGATGCGGATAAGGGACATAAGGTCGATGAAATTCGATCTACTTTTTATCCACCTTCACCACCTTCGGCTTGTTGTCGACCTTGACCAGTTTGCCGTCCTCCAAATCCTTGGAGATGGCCTTGTAATTTCCAGAAACCACCTCCTCGCCCTCCGTCAGTCCTTCGATGATTTCGTAGTAGTTGTCATCGCTAATGCCCCGTTTGACCGGAACTGCCTTGACCTTGGTGCCATCGATGACAAACACGATATCGGTCGCCTTCTCCGTCTTGTTCTTTTTCTTTAGATCGGCCAGTTCCTGCTCAGACTCCGCGTCCGCCTTGGACATTTTATTCGCATCCGGCTTCTTGGGAAGCCGACTGGTGACGCACTGGATGGGTACCGTCAGAACGTTGGTCCGGTATTCGGTCTCGATATCCGACGAAACGCTCATTCCCGGGCGAAACGCCGCTTTATCGGTAATCCGGATGCGGACTTCAAATTTTGTGGCCTCCTGCTGTGTATTGGCGGCGATGGCCTTGGCCGAATTGGCAATCCGGGTTACGACTCCGGGAAATTTGACGTTGCGAAATGAGTCGACCTCCAATTGGGCCTTTTGTCCGACATGCACGCGCACCACGTCGACCTCGCTGACTTCGACTCGAGCCTCCATCAGGTTCAAGTCAGCAATGGTCATGATTTCAGTACCCGCCATCATGCCCGTACCCACCACCCGCTCTCCCACCTCGGAATCCAACCGGCTGACAAACCCATCAATCGGACTGTAAATGGTGCACTTGGAAAGGTCTTCCTCGGCTTTCCGGAGGCTGGCCAGAGCCATTTCAGCCTGATGTTGGGATCCCACCGCCTGGGCTTTGGCGACCTCGAAGCTGGTCCGGGTTTCATCAAACGCGGAATCACTGACCAGTTTTCGCTCAAACAAGTCTTTGCTGCGCTTGAGCTCTGCCTCGGCTTTGGCTGCCTGGGCGACCGAGGTATCATGATTGGCTTGAGAAGACTTGTAGTTGGCATCCGCTGAATTGCGGGCGGCAACATAGGCGTCGGGTTTAATCCGGACCAGCAAGTCGCCTTTTTTAACCGCTTGTCCCTCCTTGACCGCCAATTCGACGATCTCTCCCGCCACCTCCGGGCTGATTTTGACCTGCAACACCGGCTGTACTTTGCCCGTGGCCGTGACGATCTCGGTCAGATTCCGCCGTCCCGCCTTCTCGGTCTGCACCGTCAGAACCGGCTTGCGCTGTTTGAGGTAACCAAAAGTGGCGAGACCGCCCACCGCCACCAACATCACTGTAAAAAGAGCGATTTTTCGCCCGGTTTTCTTTTTGGGAGTGGCCATCGTCACGACACCTATACCCGAATCGGGTTCATTTGTTGCATTGAACTGAAAAAATTATTTTGAGTAGGTGAACGCTGACCAGGCGACGGCCAATCCGGTGAACACAAACCAGATTCCACCGAACCAGGGGAGAGCAGACGTAAAACCACGGCGGGTCACCTTGCCAGTGCCCACGGCGATCAAAATCACGGTCCAAAGGATGAAGAAATCCAACCCTGCCAGGGCCGTTGCCAACGGAGACCCCATTGGTAGTTCCGGAAACAGGAGCCCCGGATTCAAGCCGACATTAAGAGTTCCCCGCAACATCACGAGGGCCAGCTTCACAACGGTCCCGGGAACTGAAATCAATCCAGCCAGACCGGAAATTTCCATGGATTTGGAGAATTCCACTGCCACCCGAAGCCCCTTGTTGCTCACCAGCCAGACCAACCCACCCGCGAGAAAGGCAAAAAGCACCATGCTGATGGCACCGGCAATACTTCCGACGATCGGGATAAAGATGGAGAATTTTTCCATCGCCTCCACCTGTTGATTGCGCTGCTCCGCCGTGAGCTTTCCGTCGACCACCATCTTATCGAGGGCTTTAGCCTGGGCGTCCCGGGTTTCTTGAACGACCGCTGGAATTGAAAACGCCATGATGGTAAACGCCACAATCGCGATGCAATTCAACAGCAAGGGTAGAGCCCAATTGAGCGGGTTGGCAGGTGCCTTTGCCAGGTACTCGTACACTTCCGAAGGTGCCACGAACAGGTTGACGAAGCGCAAGCCCAACGACATCGCCGGCTCATCATTCTGTGGTTCAACCCGGAGTAAGGTGGCTCCGGCGACCGCGGTGACTTGAAGTTCAGGTTCGGGGGAGTTGTTGGGAGTGCTCATGGCCCTTGCTGAAACGGTGCCTGCGAGCCACCGCCGTCGTCAAGGCGGCTTGCTTACTGAAGTAATTCCTGCAACTCCTCCCAATTCAGACTGCCTGTGAAGGCCTCCTCACCGGTGAGGGTCGCCGCCACCAACTCGCGCTTTCGCTGTTGGAGGGCAAGAATCTTTTCCTCGACCGTTCCCCGGGTGATCAGTTTGTAGCTGGTGACGACCCGGGACTGACCAATCCGGTGTGCCCGGTCCGTGGCTTGGTCCTCGACCGCCGGATTCCACCACGGGTCAAAGTGAATCACGGTGTCAGCGCCCGTCAAATTGAGGCCAGTCCCACCGGCCTTGAGCGAAATGAGGAACACAGGGACTTGGGCGTCTGACTGGAAGCGCTGGACCACGGCCCCACGATCCCGGGTGGAACCGTCCAGATAACAGTATCCAATCCCCACCTCATCCAAATGCTCCCGCAACAAAGCCAGCATGGAGGTGAATTGGCTAAACACCAAAACCCGGTGCCCACCATCCACGATTTCATCCAGAAGTTCGGCAAAAACCTGAAGTTTCCCCCCCGGTTCGGGTGATCCCGTCCCGTCTGACCGGCCAGCCTCAGCGTCCAGCAATCGAAGGTCACAACAGACCTGTCGCAATCGCAGGAGCGCCGTCAGCATGATCATCCGGCTCCGGGCCATCCCCTGCTCTCCCACCGCGCTGAGCACCTCCTTGCGGGTGGCTTCCAGCACCTTTTGATAGAGCTCCGCTTGAGGCGGAGTCAGCTCACAATAGGTCACCTGCTCGATCTTGGGCGGCAGTTCCTGAACCACATCGCGCTTGAGTCGGCGCAGGAGGAACGGGCGAATGCGACGCGACAGCCGAGCCATGGTCGCCGTATCCCGCTCCTTGGTGATCGGCACTTCATAGCGTTCACGAAAATCCTTGGCCGAACCGAGGTAACCCGGCATCAGGAAGTCATACACGCTCCACAGATCCAGCACGGAATTTTCCAGCGGCGTGCCACTCAAAACCAGACGGTGGTCTCCCCTCACCGCTTTGACCGCCTGGGCATTTTGGGTCTCGCGATTCTTAATGTGTTGAGCTTCATCCAAAATCACGGTGTCGAATGTCATTGACGGGTAGCGCTCCAGGTCCCGGCGAACCAGAGCATAGCTGGTCACCACCAAGTCGACCTCGCGAATCCGGCTGAAATGGGACTGGCGGCCCGGACCCGAAAGCGCCAGTACTCGTAGGTGCGGAACAAAACGCTTTGCCTCCGCAACCCAGTTGAACACGAGGGACGTCGGACAGACCACAAGGCTGGGCTGGGTTGATGCGTTTCGCTGACCTTGCGGATACACCTGAGCCAGATGGGCCAGTACCTGCAAGGTCTTCCCAAGGCCCATTTCATCTGCGAGAACCCCACCAAATCCGTTGGCCCGAAGAAAACCGATCCAGGCCACCCCGTGCTTTTGATACGGTCGGAGAACGCTTTCCAAGGCTCCCAAAGGCGGACAAACCAATGAGGCGTCGCCCGACGGACGGGTCATCCGCTCGCGCCACGCGGCTGGGGCCTGAACCGCAAATCCTTGTTGTTCCAACGTCGATTGGAGAAATCCCCCCTGAACCGCACTGATGCGGTACTTGCTGGTTTCTCCGGACGCCTGTTGTTGGGGAGAACAATCGACGAGGGCCTGCTGAAACTCCTCGACCATCGCCGGGTCCATGACCGCCATTTTACCGTTTTTCAACCGACGGGTGCCGTTGCCTTGGAGCAATTGCTGAACCTCCACGTTACTGAAGCGCACTCCCGAAACCGAAGTGTAGGCGACTTCGAGGTCAAACCAGTTCTGCCCACTCGGCGTTACCCGAAACTCCGGCGTGATCCGCTCCAAATTCTGCCGGGTACTCCGCTCCAGCCGTTCCTCCAGTGTCACCTCCCATTCCCTCTCCAATCGGGGGTGCTCCCGCACAAAATAGCCGAGCACCCGCTCCTGACCCAGAAGCCGCCAGCGACCGTCCGTTTGCGGTCCCTGGAAGCCCGCCTGTCGCAATCGGACCAATGCTCGCTGTTCAGATGCCGGGTCGCGCGTGAGGTAATGGGTGGGTCGTTCCGGGTCCGGCAACCAGGCCCCATCGTCCGAGGCTGACTGCCCCACCGTGAGCACCCGCGCCCCATAGACGCACTGGAGACGGGCGTCCAACTGGGCCATGCCGCCCGTGAGTTCGAGTCGAAATCGCGGAATCTGGGGTTCCAGACTGAAATCCGACGGGGAAAAATTGGCCGTCATGGCCCCGCTGGCGAGCAAACGCGGCCACTCCTGACCAATAAACTGCGGGATTTGAAGGCGGGTTACCGTCATCGGCTTTTGCAGAACCGCCCGAAAGGCACCGGTCAATCCCATCGGAGCCAACACGGCACCTCCTTTTTCGGGGCGAAGCACCCACCAGGCAGAATCGCCCATCAACAATTGACTGCCCGCCGGCATCGGCTGAGCCACCAGACGAATCTCGCCATTGGCTTGAAGCTCAGCCTTCAGTGGGGGCGAAACCGCCTCTTTCACCACCCGGAGCGACTGCTGACGTCCGATGCTGAAACGGGGATGGCCCACCAGAGCCGGAAGGATCGAGACCAAGTCCCGAGTGGCGATCTGGAGAATTCCCGGTGTATCCCCGCCTGCAAGCGGCTCCACCGCCCCGAGCAATTTTTCATCCTCCGGTCCAAGTCGATAGGGTCCCGACCTGACCAAGGCGCTCAAAGGCGAACGTCCGCGTTCTGTTTTGCCTTCGAGCACCAACTGAACTTTTCCGCGTTCGAATGCCTCGGCCAAATTGGGCGGAAACAAGACCTGAATTTCAAGCGACTCCCCATCGGGTGACCGTTCGAGACGAACGGGGTCTTTGGTTGGGACCACCGTTACTGGACGACGCCCGGGCTCCAGGATTTTGGAAACAGCCGCCGGGGCCGCTGGCTTAAGCCAGTGCAACCCAACCGCCACGGCATGCGGGCAGATGGTTCCCGATTCGCGAGACTGTCGGCAGGTGCACAAGTTTTCAACGTCCGCCAACCCCTTGATCACCAAACCGGCACGATAGGTGGTCTCACCTGATTGCACGACCCCGTTGAGCAAAGGAGGCTTCCAACTCGAAGAAAGTACCCGGCCTTCGGCGACCAGGAACCGGGCCAATTTGACCACCTCCCAACCCGCCGTTTCCTGGAAAAACCGATCATTGAGCTGAACGTCAGACATCCCCGATTTCGATGGGTCCATGCTTCGCGGGTTCCGGTCAAGAGCCACGCTTACAATTTCAGACGCTGGACGACCTCGCCTGCCAGGACCTCGTAGGCGGCAGCCCCGGCACTGTAGGCATCGTAGGTTATGATCGGTTGACCGTGGCTGGGTGCCTCCGCCAGACGAGTGGTGCGCGGAATCAACGTGTCGAAGACACGGTCCCCAAAGTGGGAACGAACTTCAGCAACGACATTGTTAGCCAGCTTGGTCCGTCCGTCGAACATGGTCATCACCACTCCCAATAACTGAAGGTCGGGATTCAGTCCCCCTTCTCGAACCTGCTGCAAGATGCGGGTGACCATGGCAATCCCCTCCAAGGCATAATATTCGCACTGCAACGGAACGATCAGATGGTCTGCCACAGCGAAGGCATTCAAGGTGAGGATTCCCAGGGAAGGTGCACAGTCGATGACAATGAGGTCAAAGTTGCCGCTGTCCCGTACCGGGGTCAGCGCCCGCTTGAGTCCATTGAGGTAGTCCTCAGTCCGGGCCAGCTCAATTTCCGCTCCGCAGAGGTCGAATTCACTGGGCACCATCGACAAATTCTCGACGGAAGTTGGGCGAATCCGGTCGATCAGGGTCCCTTCTCCCAGAAGCGGTCGGTAAACGCTGCCTCCTTCCAACTTCTCGAGCCCAAGACCGCTGGTCGCGTTCGCTTGGGCATCCAAATCGATCAGCAGGACGCGCTTGCCTCGAAGGGCAAGGCAGGCGCTGAGGTTGACCGCTGTCGTTGTCTTTCCGACACCGCCCTTTTGATTGGCGATGGCGAGGATGGGAGTTGGCACTGGCGGAGCTTGGAATGAGAGGGAGGCGGATTCAATGGCCAATGAATCCACCCCCTTTGGTTTACCAGCACCCCAGTCGCCGTCCTTTCCCGCCAAAGCTTAGTGTGGTCGGGCAATCGGACCTTCCGGACCGTGGACCGCATTGGAATACATGAGCTGGATTGGCACGGTGCCATGTCCATTGGTCAGGGGAACCTCCTTGAAGACCGCCGTCAGAGGTCGGGCCTCAAATACCGGGAAATCCCCGATTTCCTCCCCTTGACGCGACGTCCACCCGACCAGCTTGATGTTGTTGGTTCGATTGGCCTCGGCGACATCCGGGTCGGTCCGCGCCTCAACGAGCTCATGATAGAAGGTCGCCACCACATTCTTCCATGGCTCGGCAAAGGCGGGAATGCCATTGATGGTGCCGTCGGCCCGTCGTTCCGAGTAAACCCCTACCGCATAATACACGGTCTGGGAGCCAATGTTCACCGAGCCGTGGTACCCGCCCAATCCATGACCGGAATCGGCTTCGTCGGGCTTTGGAATCGCCTTGGCCAATGGATGATGCACCGGGTCATGAGACTCGACACTGGCCGAGATCGCTCCGGCGGTCACCGCAGCATTGTCATTGAGGACGGTGCCCGATGGCAGCAGGAAATTGAACACCGTTATGCTCAAATCGGCATGGGGAAGGCTGCCGGCAGTAAACAGGCGGGTCACCAGCGCCTCCACATCGCCCTGGCTGACCGTCGACGGCGGAGCCCCGGCGAGAACACTCGATCCCAGGAACTCTGAAGTGATGGCGGTATGAAAATACTGCTGCACGACATTGTTGAGATGCGCGTCGGTCATTGCTGCTGCCAGAGCCGTATTGATATTCTTAATATCGGAGGCAGCCCAGGCGGCGGCACCGCCCACAAAGAAGTTGAAGAACTTCAGGTCGGAAAGGGTGCGTCCACCATGATAGATCAAATCATGACGCGCGGTGGCGTGGAACCCCGGTGCCAATGCGGCGGGAATGATGCCGGCACGGCCTCGAAAATGCCCCTCAGCCTTGGAAAAAGGCGCAGTGGCGACTCGCAGGGTATGAATCGGTGATGTCGAAGTGTGTGACATGGAATGACGGTTTGTGTGTAACGGCTTGAACGAACTTCCTAGGATATTTTCCCAAGAAATGAATCAAACCATTGATGGAATTCTACGGGTTCGTCAAATCTTATTTTAATAAATGACTAAGCCGTCAGGGAAGCAAGGGAGGGGGGCGAAAGAAGAGATGATGGCTGGAATGGTGCGCGATACAGGGTTCGAACCTGTGACCCCTACAGTGTCAATGTAGTGCTCTACCACTGAGCTAACCGCGCCCAACTGAACGGGTCTAGGAGATTAGCCGACCAGCCACGGGTGACAAGGTATTTTTAGTGCTCGCGTTTTCACCCCAAATATCTGCTTGCCACCGTCGATGAATACGGCATCTGTCAAACAGTCCAAACCATCGTGTGAAGACCACTCCTAACGCCTTTTCCGGAGGATTCCCATCGGGTACCGACGGACGAAGGGTTCCGTCTGAATTGGTCTCGCACGGTTCTCTCGTTCCGTTTTTTATGAAGACTACTGCGCTCGCCATCGCGGCCCTCGGGCTGCTGTGCGGCTGCGATATCGCCGGTTCACGTCTGGCGGCCGACGGTGAAATCTCCCGCGCCACTTCAGTCGCCGCCGACACCACCTCCGCTCCCTCTGCCGCCTCAGCCGCAGCCCCCTCTCCCGCCGCAACGAATCCGGTCGTTGTGCCCACTGCGGGACCAATCAAGGAACTGGCAGCTCCAGTGCCTCCGCCGGACCTGCCCGGTCCCGTTCAGGAAGTGGTCCGACTTGCGCAAACGACTCTCGGAGATGGGGTTCTGCTGGGCTTCATTGATAACATCAAGGAACCGTACGGGCTTAATGCCGACCAAATCATTTACCTCAACGACCTCGGTCTTTCCGAGTCTGTCATCAAGGACCTGATCAAGCACTCCAATGGTGCCGCAACTGGAACCGTACCCGTGGTTTCCGCCACTCCCTCCGCCCCGAGCCCCGCGACAACTTCCGCCACGAACAAAAGCCTTCCCCAGTCGCTCCCGCGGAACATTCCGGGATCGGACATCGGCTCGGCATCGACCGCCCCGTCGGTGCAATACGACACCGTTCCTCCGACCAACTATGTCGTGGCACCGCCAGCACAACCGGCGACCCAACAGGTATTTTACGATTCCCTCTCTCCCTACGGACAATGGGTCGATGATCCGGAATATGGCCAGATTTGGCAACCGACCGTCGCGGTGGTTAATCCCGGCTGGCAACCCTACTGTGATAATGGCTACTGGGTCTGGACTGATTGCGGGTGGTATTGGAGTTCGTCGTACTCCTGGGGATGGGCACCTTTCCATTACGGGCGATGGTGCCGGGCTCCTCGACGTGGCTGGTGCTGGGTTCCGGATACCTGTTGGGGACCCGCCTGGGTGACGTGGCGCACCTGCGATTCCCATTGTGGATGGGCGCCCCTGCCTCCGCATTGTGCCTGGAGCCCCACGCTTGGTTTTACCTTCCATGGCAACCACGTAGGTGTCGGTTTCGGCTTCGGTCTTTCCTATGATTCCTATGTTTACGTGGGATGGGGTCGTTTCTGTGACCGCCGTCCCTGGCAGCATTGCGCGCCCCGCTCGGAAGTCGTTGCCCTCCATTCCCAGTCCCGGGTCATCAACGACGTCCACGGGAACGGAAACACGGTCGTGAATGTCCGGGGAAACAACAATACCGTCATCATCAATAACGGACCCGGCCTCGCTCCCGTCCAGGCCCATACCCGGACCGAGATACCGCGTTTGACCGTCGCCGACGCACACACCCCGCCGGGGACAGCCTTTCCCAGCCGGTCGGTAGCCGCCTCGGGAGTGGTCGCCGCCTATCGTCCGGTGGTCGGCGCTGCTCCTTCGACGTTGCCCTCGACACCCCGCCCTGCATCCAACCTGGCTCCGTCTGCGGCACCGGTCTCTGCGGCCCGACCTTATATCGGAGCCACGGCCACTCGCAGTGAAATCGTTTCCAGGCCCTCGACGCCGTCCGCGTCGTCAACTCCGACATTCCCGCAGTCACCCTCGGCCCCCACCGCTGTCGCACGTCCCCGCACAGTGCCGCGGGCCACACCTATTGCGGGGACCCCTAATAACACCTTCCATGACGTCAACCATGGGACCTCTCCCCGGTCCGAAATTGCCTCCACGGCACCGATGCGCCCCTCAGCACCGGCCGAACGACCGCCCACCGGCATCTTTGCTCCCTCACCCGAGTCAGCAGCCCGTTCCCAGGGTTCTGTACCGACCCGGGAGCAGGCATCTGGACAAAACTTTCCGGCGAGCAACCGACCATTGCCCCCCGGCAATGTAAATCCCCCCGCCTATCGCTACTACAACCCGTCGGGAAACAATGCCCCGGTGGTTCGTTACTACCCTGGAGCGAGCACACCGGTCCACACGGCACCCGGACCGGTATCTGGACCGATTCATGGGAGCGCCTCCGGATATTCCAGTCCAATGGGACCTCCTCCGACGGTCCCTCGTGGAGGTTCTGGCAATGCCGGTGCTTCGGGCAACGCCGCCCGGGGCAATCATAACGGGCGATGAACAAAAGCCATTTCGCCGGCCCACTGGCGACCACCATCGCCGTCGGCGCTGCGCTCTTCCAATCCACCCACCTGCCTGCCCACGCTTTGGTTCTCTATGAGACAGGGTTTGAGCGATTCGAGGGCTACGACCCCAAGCTGGACCTCGTCGGACAGTCGGGATGGATCGGTGAGGGAAGCGGCGGCAATGGAATCATTGGCGACGTCATTCCCGGATTCAACGGTCAGGTGGCCTATCTGGGTTACAACGCACCGATCAATCATTCGACCACCCTCAACGTATGGCATCCGCTGGGCTTTAACCCGATTTCCACGGACCCACCCGTGGTCCAATTTTCCGTCTCCCTCCAAATCCAGGATTCAACCACCACCGCTCCCTACTTCGATGACTTTCGCTGGAGCGTTTACGGTACCGATGGTCATCGATTTTTCACCATCGACTTCGACAACGATGCCCGGGGCGTGTTTTACCTGCTGGACGAAACGGTCCCCGCCCGTGCCGCTTTCCGCGATACCCGCTATTCCTTCAGCAATGGGACTCCCTACGACATGACGGTAACCATGGACCTGGCGAAGAACCTCTGGTCCGCCGCAATCAACGGAGCAGTCATCGTCAACGCCCAGAAAATCACCACGACCGGGCATGCCCTCTCCCTGGGAGACATCGATGCCGTCTGGGTGGTTCGTGATCCCGATCATCCCGGTGACAACTTCATGGTCTTCGACGACTACAAGGTCGAAATCACACCCCTGACCGCCATTCCCCCCCAATTAGAGTTCGTCGGCTGGTCCCCGGTCAGCAGCGCCTTTCAGGTCAAGGTCTGGGGTGAACCCGGCGTCACCTACTCTCTGGAAGCGACCTCCGATTTTCAAACTTGGACCCCGGTAGCCCAAGGAACCGCTTCGGGCACCGACAGCTCGGTGGTCCTGCGCGACACCGACGCAAGGAATCATCCACATCGTTTTTACCGGGCCACTTCCAAAGTGTTGTAGTCTATCGCCTTTCTGCGATCGGAAGTGGTCCGAACAACCCGCGTTACCACCCCTATTTCGTAGCCGCACGTCAGTCGGCACAAGCTTTATTCGACTGGAACTCGATTTTGAATAGGTCGGCGGGACTGTGGCCCAATTTTAGGCGATACTGACCAGCGAAACGCCGCCCCCTTTCTCCCTGGAACACCCTCCCGATCGATCAGCGCCGTCTCACGAACGGCGACTACCGGGAATGGAGGCCGCCGCGGATTTCGAAACATCCACCGGTCCCCATCGTTACGGCAGGCATAGGCACGAAGTGCTGATTTCGACATCGGCATCCTTCCAGGCGGTTTGGAACTCCCTTTGGGCCCGGTCCGCCTGACGGGTCTTTCCCATGGCACGGTACGCCCGGGCCAATCCGGCCAGTGACCATCCATTGCGGGGATTTCGACGCAGGTCTTCCTTGTATACCGCCACCGCCTCGGCGTACTTCCCCGCCCGGACGAGGGCGGCACCCAACGAGTGCCGTGTCGGAATGATCCATTGGGGTGGCTCGGAATAGTGGAGATGATCCTGCGCGTTCACCGCCTGTTCCAGCTCAGCCAATCCCTGATCCACCGTTTGTTTCCGTCGCACCAGAATCTCGCCCGCAACCAGATGACGCTCGACCGACAACACGTCCCGAACGTTGTCCAAAGCCAGTTTCTGCGTTTCGGGGATGGCAGAAAAGAGTTTCTCAAACTCTGCTTTCTCCCGTTCGGCATTTTCCAACTCTCCTTTGGCGGCATAGGCAATCGCGCGGTCCCCCATGCGGATGGCATTGGAAATCGGGCATTTCGGCCCGTAATCCGGTGCCGACAAAATAGCATCCCACTCGCCAAACCGCTTGTGTACCTCGAGGGGTTGCGCGGCATCGCCGTCCATCTCGGGAAACTTCTCGACCGCCTGCTGGGGCGTCATTTCCTTGAAAATTCCCGCCGCCGTTGACTTGGCCAGCGCGGACTTCCCTCGCATGCACGCAGCATAGGTCAGGGCGATCTCGTAATGGTCAAACATTATTCCGTGCAGTTGGAGCAGGTTACGGGAGGCCAGATAGGCGTCGCCCGCCCTGAGGCAGTTGAGATTGGCCTGAACGGCTTTGTCCCAGTCCCCGGTGTGCGTGTAAATGTGACACGGCATGTGCTGCAAGTGCGAAAGACTGGGAGCGCGGTTCTCCAACCGGCCCGCCGCAAATTTTGCCCGTTCGGGAAACGGTGAGGCCTCATACACGTGAATGTAGAGGTGCAGCGCGTGAAGGTTGTTGGGATCAAGCCGCAACACCTCCTTTACCGTCTTCATCAATTCCTTCGTCCCTTCCTTTGGCTGGCCCTCCAGTGTCCATTGGTCCCATGGGTGACAATCGATGAGGGCATCGGCAAACAGAACCCCAACCGTGGCGTTTCCGGGATACCGGTGCCACACCTGGCGCATCGCCCCGGCGTAGGCCAGGTTCAAGGGCTGCCGGTTGGTGGGTGCCGGTGTGGCAAACCTCATCTTTTGAGCTGCGATCAGTTCACGCTCGAGCGCGTTGGCCCGTGGCAATTTGTCGGCTCTTTCCAGGGCCTTGAGGGCTGCGGAGGAATCACTCTCATCAATCTCGGGTGAATTGATGGTGTTGCCATGGGCCAGGGCCACTCCCCACTCGGCGATGGCGCAACCGGGATCGGCCTTGAGCGCTTCCTCAAAGCTGCGTTTGGCCTCCCGATAACCGTAGTCGTAGATGAAGGCGAGCCCCTGGTCGAAGTAGGCCTGTGCCCTGGGATGGACGGTGCTTACCGGAAAGTGACAACCGCCGATCTGCGACGACGGCAGCAGAGCTTCCGGGAGTGGAGCAGGTTCTTCAAGGCCCAGGAGGAGCAAGGGTAAAATCCAGAAGTTCATCGAAGGTGATCAGTTCTTTGGGAACTGTCGGGATGATACGGTTTATCGCCCATTCCCGGCAATGGGATTGGCGAGATCGGAAGCTTTTTGAAATTCATCCGAACCGGTTGAAAGACGCATCAAGCCGACCTGTCAACGGAATCCCAATATCCACGGCCTGATTATTCGGTCGTTGAATTGGGTGGAGCCGGTACGAGCCATCGATTCAATCCTTTGGAAGCGGTCACTTCCACCCGTTGCGCCGGCTGTCGGTACACCAGATATTCAACCCCAGGATAAGCCTTTATCGAGGCCATCCCTTCCCCGGCTCCAAGGACACTGACGACCTTGGACAAGGCATCCGTGGTCATGGGGTCGGGCCCAACCATGGTCACCAGGCTGTGGTCGGTCAGTGCGCGTCCTGTTCGAGGATCGACGATGTGCGAATAGCGAACCCCATTGATTTCAACCCGCTGAAACTGGTCGCCCGAAGTACAGAGCGTGAACTTCTTCAGTGAAATGTAGAGCGGCTTGGGGGCGTTGGTGGTGTCGAAGACACCGACTTTGACCAGCCACCCTCGCTTGTCGGGCGGGGGATCACCGGCCACCATGTCCCCTCCTCCGCTGACCAGATATCGGGAAATCCCGTGACTCTCGAGAACGGCAGCGGCCTCACCCAAGGCATAGCCCTTGGCTATTCCGCCCGGGTCGAGCCGCATGCCCGGAATCGTCAGGCGTGCGGTATGCCGAAAGCGCGTTGCCGAGTGCCCTGGAGGCAGCGGACGGTCCAATTCGATGGCCGTCCAATCGACCCGCGCCCGGGCCTCCGCCAACCGATCATCGGGAGGGAGCTCCCGCTGTCGTCGCGCCCGTTTCCAAAGTTGCACAAGGGGACCGACGGTGATGTCAAAAGCCCCATGGCTCGAACGCGAGATTTCGGTCGAACGTTGCAACACCCGCCAGAGATCATCACTGATGGGAACCGGATTCGTGCTCCCGGAAAGCTTTGAGAGCCGACTCAGCTCGGATTGATCATCATAATCACTCAGGCAGGAATTGAGCTCCGAAATCCGGGAAAAAGCCGCCTCGGCGGCGTTCGTGGCCACTGCCGCGTCCGCCGCGTACAGGACGATGCGAAAGGGTAATCCCATCTCAGGCCGCTGGAACTCATGGCGCCGGGCCTGACGGTCCGGTGAAGTGACGCAACCGGCGGCTCCGAGGAAGAACAGGGTGAACCATTGGAGTGCGGTCCGAAGGCTGCTCATGGAGAGGGAAAACTCCAAAATCCGGTCAAGCATCCTGGCGGCCATGGTGCAGGTGGCCTGCGGCTTGGACCGGTGCACTTCGGCCCCATTCCTCAATCCTACTTTCTCTGTGTTCTCTGTGCCCTCTATGGATGAACCTCCTGACCGTGGGCAAGAGTCCAACCGCAGAGGGCTCAAAGGGCTCAGAGAACCACTTGATTTCAAGTGCGTTTGCTGGAATCGCCTGGGCAGGCGAAAAGCCGTTATTTGGAAGCCTCCCATCCGTGGCCCTCCGGGGTCAGGCGGGGTATAACCTGCGGGGCAGGCGTGGCACGAACCGCCGCGGCTCGACAGGAGCCTCGCCCTACCGATGTGACTGTGATTCATTAGGTTGCAGACGAATCAACCGTTGAGGTCAAAAGCTGTTATTTGGAAGACAAGAATGTCTGCGCTACGGCGCAGTGGTTCGGTCATTGGAACGACGACAGGAGGTCGGCGACAGTCGCCGTCCCGGTCGTTCCCAACTGATGTATGACATGACTCGCTGCCGCCATGGCCATTTCCATGGCCTCCCGCAACGGCAGGCCTGCGGCCATCGCCATTGCCAGGTTGGCCGTGACCGAGTCGCCCGCCCCGACGATATCAATCGGACCCCGGACCGGGCGGGAGGGGACATGGACCGCTACAGCCTCAGGAAGTGCTCCGACGATTCCACGCTCGGCGAGGGTGACAAATGCGGCGCGTCGATTTCGAGTGGCCAGAGATTCGACGGCTGATTGGACTTCCCGCAGAGAGTCCAACGGACGCCCAGAGAGCAAACCCAACTCACGAGCGTTCATCTTAAAAACCATGGACGGCCAGCCCGCCAGACTCCGACGACTATCACCGATGACGACGAGCGCCGGATGCTGTTGAATCAACTGCCCCAGAGCGGCCAGTAGATTCGGCGTGACCACCCCCGTCCCTGCGATGTCCACTTGATCCAGGACAATGACCGCATCGCTCTGGGCCACGGCGGCGTCCAATGCGGTGGCAAGCCTTCGTTCAAGTGCCTTCGGTGTGGGAAGCCAGTTCTTGAGGTCCAGACGACTCAATTCCTCCGGGGGCTGGCCTGTGCGATGGAGTAAAGGCTTGCTGTAGGTGAAGGTATTGACCTCATTGGAGGTAATGAAATGGGCCATATCCACGCCCGGTAACGCACCCAACGCCCGCCGAAGAGCCCAGCCTTCGGCATCATCCCCCGAAAGACCAATGGGCCAGATTTTCGCGGCACCCAGGGCGGCGAGGTTGTTGACGATGGTACCTGCCGCCCCGGCAAAACACCGAATTCCAGTGACATTATGAACCGGGAGGCCCGTCTCGAGTGAGACCTCACTTCTTAAAGGATCGATATCGAAATATCGGTCGAGGCAAAAATCACCCACCACAGCGATTCGCAGTTCGGCGTAGCGCGATGTCCACTGTTCGCAATCGCTTCGATTCATGCTGGGGAGGAGGCGTTGGTGAGGTGACCTGGATTCAATTGATGCCAGAGATGATGCAGAAAAGCAGCGTTGTCGGCCTGTACGTAATGCATCGCACCTCCCATTCGGGAAAAGCTTTTGCAGAACCGGAGGTAATACGCCGGGTGCTCCTTGGGAGGCTCACCGGTTGTCCAATCCCAACCTCCTCCGTCCTGGAGGTCGACCACAAAAATACTGTGGCCCGAAACCGGGGGACGACCGCTTTGAAACCGCAGGTTATGAACGCAACTCAGGCTCTTTTCAAAGACCTGGGGCGCCATGATGGCGGAGCCAATCGACAGAACCACTCCGTCGTCCAAACCGTCCACTGCACCAGCGAAGCGCCGGAAATCCTCCCCGGCCGCCCTTCCCACGATGGCACCATTGAACAGGGGATGGCATGAGATGATATCGTAGCCAATTCCGGGATGAACGGTGACGGGTATACCCAACCGCCACGCTTGGGCAATGAGACTGGCCTGCTTCCAGCGATGGACCGTCGGGTGGGGTCCAGGTTCAATTCCGTGCCGCTGCATCAGGCTGTGGAGGTCGCAGACAGCCGCTGCCAGGGGGTCGCCCAGGAACTGAACCACCATCCGGGACAACTCCTCCGCATCGGGAAGTGTGACACCGTCTTCGATGATAAACCGGCCCAACGATCCACCGTACCCCAGTCCATGGAGTGCTCCGGCGGCCATGGCCAGAATCAGGTTGTGACCGGTCTCGTCCCACGTTCCGAAAGTACCGGCGGCCACATTGGTGGCGACCCCTTCGGTCGATGCCCCGAGCCAGGAATATTCCCAATCATGAATCGTCCCTGCTCCGTTGGTGGCCAGATGGGTAATCCAGCCCTGTTCCATCAGGTCGGTGCCAATCAAAGCAGCACCATTCCGGATGAGATGGGCACCGTACATGACGATGACCTGGGCACCCCGACTTCGCGCCGCCCGAATTCGTTCGGCGGCAGCGGCCACTTGAGCAGATGCCAGGGGCGAAATGGGTGCGGCCGGGCTCTGCGGATCGATGAGAATCTGATCAGTTCGGGCGAGACTCTTTCGTTCGGACAACGGAAAAACGCGGAGTCGACTCAGATCAAGGGCGGGCATGGCGCTAGGAAAACCAAAGAGACTGTATTCCGTCGAGATCGAGAAAATCAGGCAGGCACACATCTGCTCCCACCCCCATCAATCTCTGGCGCTTGGCTTCGTCGA
>CAITXU010000177.1 GCA_903896505.1 uncultured Verrucomicrobiota bacterium
CGGTCGAAGAAGGAGACCTGTGGATGGCCATGCTGGAAGATCGTAACCAAACAACACACACCTATTCCGAGGTGGTTGCGATCTGGATATTTAGGAAGATCAAGTCCACCCACGCTCCCTTGCTTTTGAGCCTCGGCAGTCGTATTCAATCCAAACAACGGGAGGAATGAACGCTCAGGCTAAGATTCGTGAACGCGACCGGACCATGTTGTTGGGGGCATTCCAGAGGTTTCCGTGGGTGCGAGAGGTGTGGATTTATGGTTCGCGCGCGCGCGGGCAGGCACGGAGTAACTCGGATATTGACTTGGCGGTCGAAGCCGAAAACACCTCCGATGTCGAATGGGGGAGGTTGACCACCACGTTGGATGAACTTCCCATCATCCTCCGGATCGACTGCCTCCGACTCGACGAAACGGTGCCTCCCAAACTCCGGGAGCAGATTGATCGTGACCGTTTGCTTTTGTTTGCGTTCCCCGTCAGCGGGGGGTGGGCCGATTTCACGACGCTAGTCTCGCCTGAAGCCGAAGCCCGTCCGACGGGAACCCGATAAGGTCGAACGAGCTTCCGGTCAACGGACCTACGCGTTCCGACGCCCACGTCCGGCGGCAAACAGTCCGATAACTCCGATCGCGAAAAGCGCCCAGGTGGACGGTTCCGGCACGGCAGTCACCGAGCTGGTCAGCCTTACGTTGTCAAAGAGCACCTGGGTTCCGGCCTGAGGCACACCCCCGTTGGCGAGTGAAATGGTGATGGGTTGTCCCGCAGCAGTTGAATTTCCATCGATGGACGCGGACACGGTGACAGTCGAAAACAAGCCGGTCGCTCCGGGCACAAGATCGGAAGCACCAGCCACCAACCTGCCTCCGGCGGTGAGGCTGATGCTGTAGGTACCCACGGGAAACCCGTTGATGGAGCTGACGTCCACCTTCAATTCGTAGGTTAGTCCCACCTGGTAATTCTCCCCCAGCGACTGGCTCAGCACTCCGTGCTGGTTCCGGAACCCATTGGCAAAACCAACATTCTGACCATCGGGCGCAACCCCAGTGAGATACTGGGTTCCCGAATAATTGACCGTCCCGGCGGCTCCACCTGACACCTGCCATCCCGGAACCGGTGTGGCGGTGGCGTACTCAACTGCAGGGAGTGTAACCTGTGAGGAAAGGAGGGCTGCATGGCCTGAAAGCAGATTGCCGGCCGAATCAAAGTGCACTGGATCAGTGCCGGTCAAACCCTCGAAACCGGGATTCAAAACGGTGATCGTGTCGCCCAGAGCAATGTGATGGAGGCCAGTGGCAACAACACACATGGAAAAGTACTTGTTCAAATTCAGGGTTTTTTTCATAGGATACTGAGATGGATTTGGAGAGAGAGGATCGGAAATTCCCGTGGGTGTACCCCTCCTCCATTGTCTGTCAAGGCTCCTTTTAGGTCCGTGAAGGACTCCGCCGGGTTGAATTCATTCAGAAGGAGCGGGCTCTCCATGAACCAACCATCGCCCCGTGAGGCCGCGTGCCCTCAAGCCGTAGCGTAGACATTCGTCTCTGTGCCCAGACCGTGGCGACTCACCGTGCGAATGGAGCGATCAATCGATTGTGCTTCTGTGCGTGATCAACTAGGTTTCTTAGTAAGGTGCATTCTCTTTCGCCGAATGGGCAGCCTGTGGATGACCGACTCCGATTGGAGGCCCTCGCGGAGACGGGTTTGCTGGATACGCTCCCCGAGGAGTCGTTCGACCGGTACACGCGCGTGGCCCGCTCTCTCCTGAAGGCGGATATTTCGCTGCTGTCCTTGGTGGATATCGACCGGCAATTCTTCAAGAGCCAAATCGGCCTTCCCTCGCCCTACGACCAACTCCGACAGACGCCGCTCACCCATTCCTTCTGCAAATTGGTGGTGGAAAGTGGGCAACCTCTTGTGGTCGAGGACTCTCTGCACGATGAACGGGTGAAGAACAATCTGGCTGTCCGGGACCTGGGTGTGATGTCCTACATTGGAATTCCGGTCCGGAGTGAGGACGGGTATGTCTTGGGCTCGATGTGTGCCATCGGGGTTAAACCTCGTGTCTGGTCGGAGCAGGACCTGGCCAACATGCGCGACCTGTCCGGAATGGTCTCCACCGAAATTCGCATGCGGCAAAGAAACGAGGCGCTGGTTGGTGCCCTCAACATGATCGAACAGAACGATCGGGAGCGGGACCGTGAGGCTCGAATGCTGGCTCATGACTTGCGGACACCGGTCGCCGCCATCGTTTCATTGACCGAATTGACAGAAATGACCCTTCCGCACCCAACACCAGAACAAAGCGAGTATCTTCAGTTGACCCGCCAATCCTGCCAGACCCTGACCTCCTTGATTGGAGATCTACTGGTCGACGCCCGCGAGATTCCCGTCGACGGCAGACCCGTACCGGTGACGGCCATTCTGCGTTCCGGGGCCAACCTGATAAGGCCCTTGACCGAGAAGAACGGTTTGAGGTTGGTGGTGGGACCGTCTCCCGAGGGATGCGTTCCGGGGGGCAAGATTCGTTCCGTCGAACGAATTCTGCTGAACCTGCTGACCAATGCCGTGAAGTTTTCGCCGGTCGGTGGACGGATTACGCTCTCGGTGCAACAACGGGAGGATCGTGGGTTTGCGGGGATTTCGTTTCGACGTCCGGGATAGTGGTCCTGGCGTTTCTGAGGCGGAAAAAGCCGTCATCTTCCAGGAATCGGTGACCGGTTCGGCGCAGCGTCAACGCGGTCCGGAGTCCCACGGACTCGGCCTGGCCTTTTGCCGGTCGGCCGCAGAGCGCATCGGCGGCACCATGGGGGTCGAAGACTCCCCGGATGGCGGCAGCATCTTTTACCTGTTCCTACCAGAATAGCCCGGAGGATGACGTTGGGCCGTGCTGACGAGCCAATCGAGGGAGGGACGCGCTCCCGCAAGTCCCCAATCATTTCGGGGATCACCACCTTTCTCGTTCTAAGGGCACTTCGGTAACAAGTTTGCCGAAGTGGAAGCGGCGTCCCGCCGCTTTCCCTCATACCGTAGCGCAGACATTCCTGTCTTCCAAATAACAGCTTTTGACCGCAACGGTCGTTTCATCTGCAACCCACTGAATCAAAGCCACATCGGTAGGGCGAGGCTCCTGTCGAGCCGCGGCGGTCCGAACTACGCGCGCCCCGCAAGTTATACCCTGCCTGAGCCCGGCGTATCACGGGTGGGATGCTTCCAATCTACGGCGGTTCTCTTTCTCCGGATGAATGGGTGAGGCAGTGAGCTGGCGACGGTGGTCAAAATCGATATGGAGACTTGTCCCGCAATGGCGTAACGCCGCTCCGGACGCAAGTCCCTCCTAAGGAGGGACATCCAACGGAGGGACGCGCTCCTGCAAGTCCCAGATTGATGCAAGGATCATGACCACTCCCAATCTAAAGGTGCCTTCGTGCGAGTTCCACCTGATTGGACGCACACGAAGGCACGAAAACTCGAAGAAGTGAGAGTTCGAAGGGGTAGAAATGGCGAATCCCGACTGTGGCTTTGCACGGTTCCGCATTCCAGCGGCCATTTAGCTTTGAAAACGTGGTGGTCATTCTGCTGCCTGGATGTCTGAGACAGTCATGATTGGTTCAGCGAGTTTTTGCTTGGTACATTTCTCATTGACCGGCCCTCTCACAAAACAAGTGGAAACATCACCTTGAACCAAGTCTGCGCCAGCATTTCGCATAAAAGAGACCAGGGATTGACCAAGAGCCTCGGCGCGTTCCTTGGTGGTAAGTGGTCCTACAACAATAATCCCGAGGTTACGATTGCGATATGACGGGTGCCGTTCCAACGAGCGAATAGGAAAATTGGGACTGAACAAAATATCGACAGTCCAATCCTTCATGTCCCGGCCCATCCTCTCGGTGGACTGCCCGGGAGCCCACTCCACGGACTCAATCTGATTAACGACAATGGACCACTGAATAAACCGGTAGCTGAAAAATTGAAATCCGAAGCTGATACGCCTGGGCTGTGCCTCGGCGGGATTCCACTCGGCAAAACGTTTGCCGAACAACTTACCCACCACGCTGGCCAAGAATCGCCCTATGCCCCCCCCTTCTACTTGGGAGCCCGTCCATACGATGATTGTAACGAACAAGAGCCATATAAACGAAGGAATCATCGCTACGCCATTCATCAGGTTGACTCCAGCCAGGAGCGTGAATGAGACCCCCACAGTGGCGAAAACAAACGCCCCGCCAACCTCAGATAGCGACTTCGGAATGGGCATCACATTGTAGGATGGCATGGCTATCCCCCAATCACTTCGCTCCAACGACAGCAGACACCGGACATTTGTGGTCTCACCCGAAAACTATTGGCTGCTACATAGTGGTTCGACCAGCTTTCATGTGCATCAGATATCGATGCGAGAACGGTTGGAAGTTGAAAGCCTGATTCCATTTCTGAATCGATCGCGGTGAATTGACCTGCCTGCCTATTCAATCTGGTGATAGCTCGAGCGACTTATGCCGAGCGAGCATGAAGGCGTTTTCTCTTTGGATCAGATATTGCGGCATGTTTGTGATATCGTTCAGTTCGAGACCAACTATGTGCCATACCTCGCTCTTAACCGCTGGCGTATCTTCGATGACAACGGGCGATTCGTCTCTGTTGTAGTAGCGCACCGTGCCAGGTACCAACCGAACAGCAGCTCCAACCGGAAAGAGCGCAACCCGAAAAATGTGAGATGGTCGACCCAGTTCCCGCCAATAGACGCGTAGAACATTTTTTACGGCAGCATACAACTCGCCACTCATTTGCTGACATCGTTCCGGCATCTCGATGTCATTAAGACTGCCCATCCCGCCGAAAAGTCCTTCAATCTTGCGTGCAATCTGGTATCTGCAACTGACTGGCGATCCGTCGGCAAAAGCAGTCGTTGCCTCACCATGTAACGTTGCGAGTACCTTTGCCCAAGGCGAATCGTGCCGTTCCAAAGCGGTACTCAGTCGCAGCAAGCACTCCAACAGTTTATCTTCCTCGGAGGGCTTGAAGTGGTCGATCAATCTTTTGATGATGCTCGATGGTTCCCATGGAGACATTCTGACATCAAAGCGCATTGGCTATTCCCCATCAAGCGTAATCTCCGGTGGAACTTAATTGGCGAGGTCAAACCCGATTCTCTGCTATCAGTCTGGCTAGGTTACGGTACCTGATGAAACTGTGGATTCCGCCAACAGAGAAGTGGACCTGACGCCCGATCGGGCGGTGTACTCAGCTGATGAGGATGCTCCTACTCGCCTTTTGACCAGCCATAGTCCGGCTCTAAACTCCTGACCAGGACGTCTCAAGAGGTCTTCTGCACTAATCCCCCAATGACCTCCTGAATGCGGTTGAAATCCATCTTACTACATACCACCGATGCCCCGGCTCTGATCAATGCAGCGTTGCCAGCCTCATGTGACGAAACGGTAATGATGGGGACACGCGGGAAAAGGGCGCAACATTCCCGGACGAACTCATCTCCCTTGCCGTCGTTTAAGTCATAATCTGACAGGATCAAGTCGAAGGTGCGAGATTGAAGTGAACTCCGGGCGGCTGCCAGGCTCGGAACAACCGTGACACGGTGGTCCGCCAGGAATTGCCGAATTACCAACTCAGCAAATACCGTATGGTTTTCAAGAAAGAGGATGTTCAAAGCCGCGGAAGGTGTATGTGTCTCGGTCATATCCTTCATCCCAATTTCTCCCCCGCCATGCCACACAGCCGCTGGCGAAACTCGTAATGGAAGGTGCACCAGACTCCGATTGCTGCGCCGCACGCGATGAGAAGGTAAAAGGCTACCCACAACCCGCCGTGGACGTGTTGACCTTGCAAGCGCCGAAATAAGGCAATGACGGCAAACTACTGAGCGCGAGGCAAAAGAGTGTGACCAGAAGTCCCATACCTTTCGCCACCACGCTATATCCATCGTAAGACCTCTTCGATGACAAAACTCCGGTTTCAACCGTCAAGAATTGGAGCTGACCCTTCCGGGGTTGCCGCGGTCGGCCGGGGTTGGCTCGTAGTGGAAGCGGCGTCCCGCCGCTTGCCCTAAAATCGTAGCGCAGACATTCCTGTCTCCCGTTTCGCCGACTTTCCTGTCGGCAGTGCTGGCCCACGTCCCAAGGTGCCGCGATTCGCCACCGACCCGGCAGGTTTGGAAAGCTGGGCTAGGTTAGCCAAACGGAACGGGGCGGACGGTAACAAGGTCCCCGGGACGCAGGCGACCGGCGGGGCGGTTATTCATCCGGGAAGACTACCCAAGCGGGCGGACAATGGCGGGCTGGGGCCAACCGTCCCGGCGGGGTAGGGGGGGGCGGATCACCCCCGGTGTCGATTTCGATGGGGAGGAAAAAATCCCGTATCAAAGAAAAACAAACGTCGTACTTTTCGCCTAGGTCATCAGAGAGTTCCGCCGCAAAATCGCCCGGATATTGAGTTGCGTCCCTGCATTCAATTCTGATTCGCTCGGAAAATGAAAGCGGTTCGTAAAGCGAGAACTGGAACTTGGAAAGGACAAGCGAAAAAATTTAGAGTGGAGGTTAAGAACGGAGCATACCGGGAGACAGGAAATTGGTTTATCCCCCTGAGAGATTTCCCGGGAGCCCTGTTTGATGCTAACGGTTACATCCGGTTTGAGAGCAAACAAGAATATGAAAACGCCGGAAAGATATACCTATACATTAATAAACAGATAGGTATTCGTCCCCCTTATAAAGATATATCGACAATTCCAGGATACGTTTGCTGTGTCACACCCGATCCCACCGCTTCGCCGGAACTTGAGGTCGAGTCAGAGGGTGAACGGTATGGGAAGCTCAAGTCATCTGAATCGGTAACCGAGAGCCTAACGGACCTTGATATCGTTGATCTGGTGAATCTGGAAATGGAGGCCGAGGAAGGACGGGAGAGACTGATGAAGCATCTGATCCGAGAGAGGAATAAAACCTTTATATCGCAAAAGAAGAACCAAGTGCGGTTGTCTGGAAAACCGCTTGCTTGTGAAGTATGCGGGTTTGTCTTTGCAGACAAATATCGGGAACCCGGGGCAGATTATTGTGAGGTGCACCATTTAATCCCATTGGCCGATGAGAAGCAGTTGAGAATAACCCGAAATCAAGACCTGGCTATCGTTTGCGCCAATTGCCATCGGGTAATTCATCGACGAAATCCGCCATTCACCATGGAGGAAATGCGTCTGATGTTGATTGTCCCGGGCGGCCAGTAGGTTATTGGGTATGAGCTGGGAACTCTGTGTGCTGGTCCGTAATTCGATGTCAAGACCTGTAAGCGAAGCTAACCATTGTCGTCCGGGAGTTGTTCGAAAAGCCAATTGTAATTCCATTCCCGGCCCGAGCAGCGTGGCGAGCATATCCATCAGAAGGACAATGATCAATGAACCGACGATGAGCAAGACGGCGGGGATGGTTATACGTTCCCCCAGCATTCCCAAGCCAACACCGAGATTCCCGATCATGCATAGGAGTTGCTAAAGTCGGATTTTGCGAGTCGCCAACCAGAGAGGCAGAGTCGTCAGTGCAACGCTGGCGGCGAGATTGGCGAACGTTGCCAACCATGCCTGCATCTTCGGCGCCGGAAAATCGGTCCATTGACCGTCCTCAAAACGAAAGAAGTTGATTGGAATGGGGAATCCGGCTAGGCGGGTTCGTGTGCCCAGTCGGTACTCGTAATAGAAGGTGCACCAGACTCCGATTGCTGCGCCGCACGCGACGAGAAGGTAAAAGGCTACCCACAAACCGCCGTGGACATGTTGACCCTGCAACCGCCGAAACAGGGCAACGACGACCAAACTACTGAGCGCGAGGCAAAAGAGTGTGACCAGAAGTCCCATACCTTTCGCTTTCACTTTACACCCACGGGGTGATCTCTTCGATGCCAAAATTTCGGTTTTACCCCTCAAAGAACGGAGCTGACCCTTCCGGGGCAGCCGCAGTCGCCTTGGGCTGGCTCGTAGTGGAAGCGGCTTCGCGCCGCTTTGGATGTTTGCCAAAATCTACTCGCGAAACCCCTTCGGTTCTGGTACCGCAGAAAAATGAGTGGGGCTCTGGATATTGAGGAGGCATTGAAGCAATTGCCATCGCACGAGCGGTTGGAAATTGCCCTTTGGCTGCTGCAAGGCTTGAAAAAAGGTGCGGTGGAAAGTGCAGAAGGCGGCGGCGAGCTGTCGCCAGCCCTGCCAGACTATTCCGCCCGGCGTCAGCGCATCTTCGGGAACAAAGTGCTACCCAATATGGTTCTGGCAGCTCGTGCCGAAGATCGCTGGTGAAGACCTACGCCGATACCAGCTTCCTGTTTTCGCTTTACGCCAGCGACCTCAATTCGAGTAAGGCCGATGCATGGCGGCAGGCCAACCCTGCGCCGTTGCCCTTTACTGCCTTCCATCGACTCGAATTGCGTAACGCGTTGAGTCTCGCGGTGTTTCAGCAGCGACTTGCGCTTTCGGAAATTCAAGCCGCTTGGTTGGAAGTGGAAAACGACCTTGCCGCCGGTTTATTGGTGGGACGCGGCGGTTTGTGGCGCCGTGTCCTGTTGGAGGCCGAGGCGCTTGCCCTTAACCACACCCCGATTGCTGGATGCCGTACCTTGGATGTTCTCCACGTTGCCACCGCGAATCTTATCGGCACGCCGGATTTTTGCAGCTTTGATATGCGCCAGAGCAATTTGGCCGTTCGGGTTGGAATGGTTGCCGTAACTCCATAGTTCGGGGAGACAAATAGACTGGCGAAATCACCGCTAGCCTTGTCGGCCGGACCTGTTTTGTCACTTACTCAACTGAACTTGGCCAAAAGTCAAAAACACAAACGTGGTGCCCGCTGGCCCGCGGTAAACACCGTTGGACTCGCAAAGCCGATTCGCTAGTGCAGCCATGTTCCATCCGTCAATCTACTCTGCCGGCCAAGTGCCGGTAGTGAGCCGCCCAATGTGGTTCTGCTCGCCATACTCCCGGACTCGCACCGCATCTCGCGTGAGAGACCCATCGATGGACGAATTCGCCCAGGCCCACATCCACCTGCCCTCGCTACTGTCAAACGTCCCGATTATCTGGGCTGGGGTACGAACGACCATATCTGGAAACGTAAAAACCAACTCGCCGGTCTCCAGCGAAAAGTCCCAACGCTCTGAATCTCCGAAGCTCCAGGTACCCTGATGCGCCTCAGTCTGGACGCGTAATCCCGCCATACTGGCCTCAATAAGCGCCTTGAACTCGGGGGGCTCCCCTTTTCCCGTCGACCTACCGAACAGTTTGCTGAAAAATCTCATGAGTGTGGGATAATCGGTTCAGGGTAAAGACCTGTAAACAGGGTTCTTTCTGAATTGGTGCCCCCATCAGGAATTGAACCTGAATCAACGGTTTAGGAAACCGCTTTTGACATTTCGTGATTGTGCGTGACAAGTGTATAATGAGGCCATAAATAGGGCATATTCTGCCGGTTGTGCCTTTTCGGGCTTTGGTCGCGATAACGCATCGAAACGAAGATAGGATGTCGGAATCTGTCGGAATGGGTTTCGTGAAAATCGATGCTTCGGAGGATGGTTTTCCATGGGTTGGATTTGGCAGGGATTAACCGGAAGCGTTTTAGGTCGGGTTTTGTTTCACTGGGCTTGTCCTCATGGTCGGGAATCATTTCCGCTTGGCCCGGCAGGGATTGATTCACGCTACGGGCAATCGGGGGCTTCATCGCCGTTTTCGGTCGGATGCAACCGCCCCAAGTGTGAAGGGGAGGGGCATTGGTCGGGGACCGTCCCCACCCGGTACACCCCCACCCCCCTGAATTGGTGGCGGGGTCTTTGTCATACCCTTCCAAAAATCCGGACCTGGTTTTTGAAATTGGGCACCGACATTATCGTTAAAGATGGCGCAGGGCCGATTCTGGCATGCGCTTTTGTTTCGGAGGAAATCTTGTGACCCGGGGCGCTTGGATTTGCCGCCATGGGGGGGCACAACCACTGTTTTTCGATTGATCGGCAATCGGCTTTTTGCGATAAAAAACACCATGAAGGAAATTTGTGGAATGCCTCAACGGTTCAGGTTGGTGTGGCTTCACGTTTTTGCAGGTACCGCACTTCTCGAATTGGCTCCAAATACTTTTGCTCGATCTGCAATTGATTTTACGGGGATTGGTCCTTCCAGCCTTCCGCAATCATTTTCTTGGAGCGGGCAAGACGGCACATCGGGGAAGGTTGAAGTGAGCCTTTTAAAGGTCTCCCCTACTGGAACAATGTTTCTGCAATCACCGTACCTTTATATGGGGCTGGAACACACTTCCGGGACTGTAGGGGTTGAGACCTCGTGGTATATTCAGCTAACATTTGATCGGCCAGTCTCCGTGGAGGTGAGTAATTTTGAGACTTACACGGCCTACGAGCGGACCCATCTTATTAGCAATGGAAGTGATTGGACTGGAGGGTTTGTTTCGGGGCCAGTAAATGGTTATTCCGACAGTAATCCCTCAACAGGAATCATTGAAGGATTGGGAACCCCGAATATAACACTTTACGGGAATTCAAGCGCTAGCGACGCGGTTGGTTGGCCTTACGGATTTTTCCAGAGCAAATCGCTTACCACGCTTGATGTTGGATATGGTGTCATCCTACCCAATGGGGCCGACGCAAACGGGGTATTAATCAATATCTTAAGTTCTGTTCCGGAGCCTAGACAATGCTGGGTTACGGCAAGCCTAGTTTGCTTTTGGATTATTGTTGTTCTGCGACGGGAGCGTGCTCGTATGAATAAGATTGGATAGACTGCCTTGGTAGTCGTGCCGATTGTAGAGGTGAGGTTCTAGGTCGATGACTTGAAAGGGTGTTATTAATATGGATCGAGACGCTGAATTCTGGTTTACCATTCGGGCGTTAGCAATATTTTTAATAGTATGGATTGCATGTATTTACCAGTACGGCTTTTTATATGGTGGAAGCCTTGGCGCAATTCCCGCTCTAATTATCGCCGTTCTCGTGTCAGCGTTTTGGGTGTTCTTTCTTTGGCTTTTGTGCCTTGCGGTTTTTATTTTGATTCTGGCGGCTAAGTATGGCTTGTAAAAGCCGGTTGAAAAGTGCGGCGGGTGGCGGTCCAAAAGTGCGGCATCCTTAGGCGAATCAGAGCGTGGAGGAAGGTAAGGGTCAAGAGGGATAAAGAGGGGAAGCGCCCAATCCATTCCTGTATGCACCCCGAGTTGGAAGACGGTGAGGTTCGGAATTCGTGTCCATTGAAGTTAATTGATGTTAATGAGAGGCGTTAACGATAACGTTTTCTGGAAAAGCTTGTTTCGATGATTCTGGTAAAGCGGGGGGTGCTTGCACAAAGGTCGGATGCCGTTGCCTTAGTGCGGGTAACGGGCGCGGTATGGCAGGGATGACGATCCGGGGGAGTCGCCACGGGGCGGAGTGTCGAGGGGTGTGAATATCTGGGGGGCCGAAAGGTCGCGGAAAATGGTTGCGCGCAATGATGGTGTGAAATGCTCAAAGGTGGTGAGGATTTCAGGCATGGATTGGCCTTTGTTTTCTTCTAAAATGGGGTGGTTTTGGGAGTAGAAGGTTGATTAAAGCCCCAATAGGGGGCTATGAGGTGTAATCGTGCGGCAATTGGTCGAATGAATTGGATTGACGTTCGCGTGATCCAACGCGATGCGCGTAGGTCTGCTTGGTGGGGAGTGGAGGCGTGGAACCAATTGTTTGGGTTTGTCAGGCTCGACGGATAATCCATTTGTTGCCAGTGTTTTGGCGTTTTCTCTCAACGAGGTCTGGCCTGCTATTGGCCAAACGGCTGAGATAGGTGGAACAGGTGGAATGGGAGCGAAGTAATGTCGATGCTATGCCGAAGAATTTTTCCCGCAATTCGGTTTCTAATTCCAACGCTGAGACGATAATGAAGGGCGATTCGGAATCGCTCCGGAAGTATACCTTTTGAATCAGGTCGAGCAACTGAAGTTCTGGGGACGCGACTTCCAATTCCGCTAGGATATCGGGGTGGTGATAGGACTGGACGAGGGTTCGGGGCTCGTGCCAAGCCTGCGGAATTTCAAGTTGGTCGATATGGTAAGCAAGTCCGGGGAGTTCCTGATTGGCAATCGAGGTCAACCACTGCTTTTCGTCCATGCCTTTGGGAACTGGGCGGGGGTTTCTATCGCATTTCAAGAGCGTAATCTTGTCGCGTAGAGATTCATCCAGGGGAGGAATGATTTGAAGGTTCTCTGGCTCGTCATTCAGGCTGACGGTCATTGTCCATCGGGGCTCAAGGCTAATGCCTTGCCGGTTCTTAGCGTGACATAATACGGACTTGGCGAAAAGGTAGCTTTTGATGGATGCCCCGAGCTTTTGGCGGGTTTGCATTCGGTGATCGGGTAGCTCGTCCTCAATGCAAAGATGCTCCCCACCGAAGAGTTCACCATTGAAATTGGTCTGGCCAGACATTGCCTGCCAGGGCTTGACGCCTCGTCCGCCGACAAGTTCAGTAATTAACCATTGAATGTACGATTTGCCTGAGTGGGGCGGTCCCGCAAAGAATACGGCTTGTCCGGGCCTCCATTCCTGTCTCAGAACGGCCATTCGTCGAACCTTGAGCCAGTAAAAAAGCCAATTGGATTGTTCCTCGCCTAGGATTCCAATGATAGCTTGCAAGAGCCTGGAGAATGGGATCGGCGTTGCTACCGTCGGTAACGTGGATGCGGTAACGAGAATTCGACTGTTATTGACGACGTGCAACCCGCTATTCCATCCGGCCAGGGGACCGGCATAATCTACATCCAAGGTTTTCTGATGGCGGAGTATTTCGAGGGCGACCTCGGACAATTCGTCCCTAGCGTTTGAGTTGGAGAATCCCCTGGCTTTGAGGCTGCGCTCAACGTGTGTCTCGTTGACGGTGATGTAGATTCCCCGATCATTTTGGGTCCACCATGCGCCTTTTCCGCTTTCGTAAAAGAGTGGCGTGTGCGCGGGGGCGACTTCGGAGGTTGCCTCAAGGGTTGCTGGGGCGTCTGTAGTGCTGGGTTCCCAAGGCTTTGTTGACTTGCAAACCGATAAAATACCTTCCACGGTTCCACCTGCGTTCAGATAATCGGCGGAATCTTTGACCGCTTCGCCGTTAATGGCGGGCAATTCGATAACACGGATGGAGGTAGCGTGTCCGAAAAGTGCGGAGGCAACGTTTTTGGCATGGTCGCGACCGGGTTTGTCCTTGTCTGCAATAATAACTACGTCCGCGCCGTTAAAGTGGCTGGACCAACCTTTTTCCCACTTACCCGCCCCTCCTGCGTTGCAGGTTGCGGTGAGTCGGATGTTCTGGAGTGCCTCGACGTCCTTCTCGCCTTCGACGATGTAGATTGTTTGCCGGTCGTTTACCGCGCGTATCAGTTCGGGCAGTTTGTAGGGTACTTTGTGGATGCCTTTGACGTTCCAAGTGCCGTCTGCGGCTTGTTGGCGGAATGTTTTTGGGTGGTACCGTATGACCGTGTAAAGTGGGTTACCAGATTCGTCAGTGTAAGTATAGCGGGCTACTTCCCTTCTGCTTGCGGGTTTGGTTGCCGGCGTTAGATCTTTCATCGTCAGACCGATTGCAGCAACGACGTTATCGGTTGCGCACCCTGCGTGGCATTTTATCAGGATTCGGCCCCTTTGTCCCTCCGAAATGGCGAGGGATGGATTTTGGTCGTCGTGGGCGGGGCATTTGGCGATCCAGTTGGTGCCTGACTTTTTTGCGTCGGGGAATTTGGCGATAAAAGCGTCGAAAGTCATAGATGGGATTGATGGAAAAATTGTGGTGTTCTTAGAAACGATTAGTTGCCATTGAGTTTTCCGATGCGAGCGACGCCGTACTTTTGACGGAGCCAGGTTGAGACCTGCACAAGGTCAAACCGAACGCGACGTTGGCCAATCTTCAGGTGTGGAAGGCCTTCGGTCATGAGGTTGTCGATGGTTCGGACCGAGAGGTTGGCGTAGGCTGCTACCCTGCGTTTGTCGGCCAATGGCTGGGTCGAGGTTGCGGTGTGTTGCGGCGTTGCTGCGGTATTTGTCTTAGACATGTCGCAATTCTACAGCGCGCAGTGGCAAAAAATGGGGGGTCGCTGTTGGGCTTTCCGTCAACGACGGGGCGGTTTTTTGCGGTGCCAAGGGAACGAAAGGGCCGCTTTGGCCCTTTGGAAGTCAACGGTGGCTCAGTGGGGTTGAACGAGCGGGCAATTTTCGTGTGCTATAGTTGAACGCGGGCCTGAATTGTTGCCCTGAATGGCCTCCAAATGTTTTCGCGCAAGATTGTGACCAAAAGGTCCTATTTCTGCTGACACGACGACCGAAGAGGCTAGCGTCGGGCATGGATTCGCAGGATTTAATAACCACCAAACTGGAGGCATGGAGGCTTGCCATTCTTGCCGCTCAACCGAGGTTTGCTTCCTACCATGCCAGCCATGCTATAGAAGAAGCTCGCGACTTGTGGAAGCGGGCGAGGGGTTCCAATAGTCCTCAAGAGAGTTCTCCCAACTGGGAGCGAGAAACGGAATCCGATTTGGATAAGAGTATCAATGAGTTATTCAAAACCCAAAATCCCGAGGCCGAAAAGAAATATGGCCCAATTCCACTCCCTAAGCAGTTTCCTGCTACGGGCAAGGATTTCATTAAACTGGTCGTTCCCGGGAAGGCCTCTGACAAGTCGAAGAGGATGAAGGACTATCTCGCCTTTCACTTTGGCCCCGAAAAGCCTGACAAACTGAAGCCGGAAGAGCTTCTTGCTGCCTTCAAAAGCAAAAAGCTTGGGGAAATTGAATGGAAGGGAAGGGGCCAAGAGGTTCTCGCGTGGTGGGAAACAGAGAGCCCGAAGCGCCAAAGCGAGAATAATTCCCAGGCTGGGAAAAAGTCGGCACAAGTGCGGGCACAAAAGCCGAAGTCTGGCAGAAGGCGAGAATAGGCCCGGTTTGACGGTTGTCGCTACGCGGCCTCTTGTGCTGGCATGGGCAGGATAGTCGCTTGGGTTGATTCGGGAACGATGGCAAACCAACGGGTGGCGTCGTCACTGGCGACGAGTTCCTTGTAATGGCGGTGGACCATGGACGGGCTGTTTCCCAGCTCACCGGCAACCCGCCCGGCGTCTTGGTTGAGTAGGGCAAACCGGTAGGAGGCAAAGGAATGGCGCAAGGCGTTGTGTTTCCATTCGATGCCAGCGGCTTCCGCCGTGGTTTCCTGGGCTCGGTATAGGTACTTGTCTGAATCACCCTGCCATACCTTCCCGGTTCGGTTCCCGTACGGGGCAAGCCAAGCGGCTAGGTTTTCCGATATGGGAACGGTTCGGCGGCTGGCTGTTTTTGCCTTTTCGGCGGTCACCACGATGAATCGCTTGGGTAGGTTCACGTCTTTCCATTCAAGGCGTTCTACTTCGGCGGAGCGCAATCCGGCAAATGCGGATATGGCAAGGGCAGGAATGAATTCCGGGCTGGCTTGTTGAAGGAGTTGGCGGATTTGGTCGGGGGTGAAAATGTCGGGGGTTTTGTCCCGGGTGTCCCGGGCTTTCAGATCGGTAGCGGGGTTTTCCTCGGCATAGCCCTTTTCCACGGCAAAGGCAAAGAACGTGTGAATCACCCGGGCGAAGTTGTTGTAGGTCTGGGCGGCACGTTTTTCGCCGTTGAGCCATTCCGATATTTCCGCCGTTGTGACGTCGCCCGTATTCTTTTTGAAGGCTTCCGCGAACCGATTCAATCGGGAACGGAGATCGCCCAGGTACCGGGGAGAAGCATCGGCTTCCCGATCCCGAAGGAATTCGGCTACGGCTTCCTTGACTCGCTTGGGTTGCACCTTGCGGGAACGTTTCTGGAATGCCTTTGCAGCGGCTAGCAGGTTGGAAAGGTCCCCAACGTGTTTTAGGCATTCGGCAACGGTGGAAGCGACCACGGGCAAGGCAACGTTGAACGGGGCAAGGGACGTCATGGCGGAACCGTAGTCCGATGCTTCATTGTTGGTCATCTTGGCGGCTACGACGTCGCCAAGGGACATTTGGCGGGCCAAATCCCGGGCTCGGTGGATCGCTTCTTCTTCGGTTGCCTTGGATTCCAGTTTTCGCCTGCCGGAAGCGTAGTTGGCAATCTCGTAGCCTACGGTGCCCCCGGCTCGGATTCGCTTGTAGACCTTCACCGATACTCGCCCGAAGGTAACGATACGGGGCCAACCCTTTTCTTTAGGCTCTTTCGACGGGGTGGATTTCATTCCGACACTGTCGTAAAAGTGTCGTAAAAAGTCAACTTGGTTTTGTGTCTCGAAAGAAGGTAAAGTCTGTAAACTGCTGGAATTGAATGATTTGCGAATGGTGCCCCCATCAGGAATTGAACCTGAATCAACGGTTTAGGAAACCGCTGCTCTATCCATTTGAGCTATGGAGGCAACTGCCTTTCTGTCTGTGGCTTACGTCGTTTTCCGACCTGAACCATTTCACGGGATGTCACCCGAGAGTGTCACCCAACGGATCTGACCAGTGCATCGGACCGTCGTCCCACGATTGCCGCAAGAAAGCACCCGGAAAGGCAAGCACCTTTACGCCGGGGCCAGGCAAGCCTCCCTGGGCTTGGTATGGGGAAGGAACGGGCTCATCGATATTTTGGGCCGGGCCTTCAGCCCTCGCAACGCTATGGATTCCTTACCTGGGCCGATGGCCCAGGCTGGAATAGGTGCGGGCCGTTGGCCCTCCTTGGCGGGTGGGACTCAAAATCGCTCGTGAAAGCGGTTGGTCTTTGGTGTCCGGGCCGGGCTTTCAGCCGTTGCACCCCCTTCGATTTTCCACCTGGACCTTTGGCCCAGGCTGGGATGAATGCAGGCCGTTGGCGCTCCGCAGAGGGCGAAACTCGATGGGTTCGGTGAAATCTATTGGCCAGTGGCGTATGGGCCGGGCTTTCAGCCCTCGCAACGCTATCGATTGCTTACCTGGGCCGATGGCCCAGGCTGGAATAGGGACGGGCCGTTGGCCCTCCTTGGAGGGTGGGACTCAACATCGCTCGTGAAAGAGGTCGGTCTTTGGTGGACGGGCCGGGCTTTCAGCCGTTGCGCCCTCTTTCGATTTTCCACCTGGACCGTTGGCACCAGACTGGGATGGACGACGATCGTTATTGGTCCCGTGTTTGTCACCCGCTGAAAGCGACCTATCACATTAGTCGTCAGATAGTTCCACAGCTCTTTTGGAACGAAAAGCCGTCAACGCAAAGCAACCTCCGACATCCACAACGAAGATTGCGCATTCCGTGCTATTCTGGAAGATATCCAGCAGGTTAGGCTAATTCGATGACGACCATCAATATTTCGATGACTCCTGAACTGGAGAAATTTGTTGAGGAGGAGGTTCGGAGCGGATTTTACCAGTCCGCCAGCGAAGTGATTCGCGCTGGTCTGCGCCGTTTGAAGGAAGACAAGGAGACCCGGGAGCGAATGCCCCGTTTCGTGGCATCATCCGTAGCCGACCTCGAAGACAAACTTTTATCCGGGGTTCGCCAGCTTGACCGCGGCGAAGGCATTCCCGGTGACGTTGCGTTTGCCCGTCTCAAAGAGCGAGCGAGGGCCCGCGTCAAAAATGCCTGAGTTCGTTCTTTCGCAGGAGGCTGAATCCGACCTTGACGACATTCACGCTCGAATCAGCGTTGATAACCTGACAGCAGCGAATCAGGTGCTCGATGCAGCCTACCAAAGTTTTCAAAAACTAGAGGTCGTGATCCCCGCAATGATTTGGGACTTGTCCCGTATTGGCGGGACGTCCCTCCGATTGATGGCTACCGATGTGACTCTTGTTCAGTAGATTGTGCTTGAATCGTACGGTTGGCAGGAAGTCCATTTTTTTGGAAGCATCACACGCGTGGCAGAAGTAGATCGAACCGCCACGGCTCGGCAGGAGCCTCGGTCCTGCGGACGGCCTATTGGATTCGCATTTGCGCAACTGGCGTGGTTCGAACCGCCACCGATGTTGTGGGTGTTCAATAACCTGTATCGGAATCGTACGGTTGGGGAAAGATGCGTTACTCCGCATCTGCACCGGAATGTTCTGGTGCATGGTCCCGATTCACGTCCTCCATTCCGGCCCGGGCTTCGCGGGCGCATTCGAGGAAGTGGCGGACCAGTGGGGACTCATTCGTCGCCAGCCAGGCGGCAGCCACCGTCAACGGAGGCGGAGCGGGGGATAGAGGGATGAGGATTAGACGTGGACCGGCAAAGCAGGCGATGGATTCAGGCGTCAGAGCCACTCCGGCTCCCGCTTCAATCGAGGCAATCAGGCTGGCCACCGAGTCGTGTTCACCCACGACCCGAGGCTTCCGCCGGACCTTCGAAAAGGTCGTCATCAGGAATCCGTGATACTCTGGATATCCGGACGCACCGTAGGCGAGCAGCGGTTCGGCGGCCACCTCCTTGAGGGTGACTTCGGCCCGGCCCGCAAAGGGATGCCCGGGAGGCACCGCGACTCGGACAGGCACGGACAAAATGTCCTCCCACTGTAGCTTGCGCAGGGATGCCGCCTCGCCCCGGACGAAAAACGCCAGGTGCAGTGTGCCGTCACGCAGGCCCCCCAGCATCTCTCCGGTCGACAGGTCCTGGAGTCGCACCTTCACCCCGGGGTGTCGTCGCTGAAACTCCCGCAGCGCCAGGGGCATCAATCGAACGGTCGGTGACATGGCATAGCCGATCTGGAGTTCGCCGGTCTCCCCTGCGGATGCCCGCCGGGCGGATTGGATTCCGGCTTCGAGTCGGGCCAAAACGGCGGCTGCCTCCGGTTGGAAAGCCTTTCCAGCTGCCGTCAATCGGAGCGATTTGGGTCCGCGTTCAAAGAGGACCAGGCCCAATTCGTCCTCCAGATCGCGAATCTGGCGGCTCACGGCTGGCTGCGAGACGTGCAGTTTCAACGCCGCCCGGGAGATATTCTCGAGCTCAGCTGCCGCCAGAAAATAGCGCAGGTGACGCAATTCCATGCGCGCAAGTATGCGCCAAGGTTATGCTGAGGCAAGAAACTCGGTCTTTCCCAACCGCCGGTGAGGCGACGAATCTCAACGCATGATTACGAATCGAAAAGCCGGTGAACGTGGGCATGCCCGGCATGGATGGCTGGAGAGCCATCACACCTTCAGTTTCGCCGATTATTATGACCCTGCCTGGATGGGCTTCGGGAGCCTCCGGGTGATCAATGACGATCGGGTCCAGCCCGGCATGGGCTTTGGTACGCATCCGCATCGGGACATGGAGATCATCACCTACATCCTGAGCGGGTCGCTTGAGCACAAGGACTCCATGGGCAACGGACGCACCATCAAAACCGGTGAACTGCAATACATGTCCGCGGGCACCGGCGTCCGCCATAGTGAATTCAATCCGTCGCCCACGGAGGAGGTTCATTTTCTGCAAATCTGGATTCAACCCGATACCGCGGGAGTGAAGCCCGGTTATGCCGAGAAATCACTGGCAACTGCCGCACCGGGCCAATGGCATCTGATGACGAGCAAGACCGGGCGCGAGAATTCCATCGCCATTCATCAGGATGCAGACCTTTGGCTGGCGCGGTTGCTGCCGGGGCAGTCGGTGGAGAAATCCCTGGCCGCTGGACGTCAGGCCTGGCTGCATGTCGCGGAAGGGGCGGTCACGGTCAACGGCACCCCGTTGGTCGGTGGCGACTCGGCATCGGTCACGGGCGGCGAACGCCTGGAGGTCCGGGCGAGCCAGGATTCGCAAATCCTTTTGTTTGATCTGAAATAAACTGAACCCAAGTCCATTCAACTCAAATTGTCAGACCTTATGAGCACCATCTCGATCATCTACTTCACCGGCAACGGGCACACCGCGAAATTGGCGGAAGCCGTCACCCAGGGGGCCGCATCGGTCGCCGGAATCCAGACTCATCTCATTGCCATCTCGGGCGACGATATCGTCAAGGGACGGTATGAAAACGCGGCGGTTCTGGCCCAACTGGATGCCAGTGACGCCATCATCTTTGGCAGTCCCACCTACATGGGTGGACCGGCGGCGCAGTTCAAGGCATTTGCCGATGCCACGGGTGGACGCTGGTACACCGGTGGCTGGCGGGACAAGCTGTCGGCAGGTTTCACGGTGTCGTCAGGGCCGAGTGGCGACAAGCTGAGCACGCTTCATTACTTCTTCACTCTGGCGATGCAGCACGGAATGGTATGGGTTGGCTTTCCGGAAAACCCGATGAACGACAAGGGGATCAACCGGTTGAGCAGCTATAGCGGCGTGATGGCTCAGGCGGGACAGGAACCCGTGGACGTTGCCCCCAACGCAGCCGACAAATTGACGGGACAATTGTTGGGTGAACGGGTGGCCAAGTGGGCGCTGAAAGTGAAGGGCTAACCGGAGCGACCGGCGACATGGGTGAGCGAAAGGACGATCCGTTTCGGTCGGGATGAGTACTCCCGATCGATCAGCGCCGCCTCACGGACGGCGACTACGGGGAAGGCGGCCCCCCTCCGGCCTGGGAGCCGCGCTACAAAGGTGCCTTTTGAACGGGAGCGGTGGTGATCCCCGCAATGATTGGGGACTTGCAGGAGCGCGTCCCTCCGGACGCAAGTCCCTCCGAAGGAGGGACATCCA
>CAITXU010000178.1 GCA_903896505.1 uncultured Verrucomicrobiota bacterium
GGTAGAATGCGGGCTTCCCAAGCCTGAGACGAGGGTTCGATTCCCTTCACCCGCTCCATTGATAATCAACGAGTTACGAAGAAGTGCAAGTAAAGTGCAAGTAAATCACCGAGGCTGAGCCTAGTTTTCTCCCGCCTTCGAAACACTCGGTTTTTCGGCATTTCCAGCCGGGTTCGATTCTGAACGGGAGTCTTTCTTTCCTAAATCTGGCTCCGCAGCCGGTCCCCGCCAAACCTTCGTCGTGCAGTAGTGCCGTCATCCTCCTCCGGCATTTCGGATCAGGACACGCTCACTTTCCAATCTGGTTTCATTGGTCGGCGGCTTCACACCTTCCCCGGCAGCGATCGTTGCGCTGTCGGTGAATGGTCTTCAGAATAACCGATGATTGCCGCCGGAACCAAAAAAGCAGTTTGCCGAGAGCCTCTCCGGGCTCATCGAGCGGGTGACCTTTTTCAACGACGACAGCGGATTCTCGGTCATCAAGGTGAAGGCCAAGGGGCACCGGGATCCGGTTACGGTGGTGGGTAGTCTGCCATCGGTTAGCGCCGGGGAGTGGGTCACGGCGGAAGGTCACTGCCATCCGAAGTCCGACTTTCCGCCGAGATTCGGGCACGAGATTCAGCGAAACCGCGAACCACCCGAGGCTTGCACGTATATACAAACCGCTTGTATATTCGTGCAGTGTTCGGTGCAGCCAAAACCGCAGCCGACGTGCTCTTCGCGATTGCCGAAGGGCAGCAAGGCTATTTCACGTCCAAGCAGGCAGCCGGCGCAGGATACCAACTCGGCAGTCAGGCGCATCACGCCAAATCAGGAAATTGGGTGTGCGTTGAACGAGGCATCTAGCCCCGGCCAAGGTTCGCGGCAATACACTCTTTAATGTTAGGCGGCTTTGGTCGGCTTTTTGGAATCCTGAGCCCGTCGACCATACAAAATATCCAACACCCACTCGCTCTCATAGTACGGCCCGCGGACGGCAATCGTCAACATCAAGCCAATCACTTGCCACGGACTCACCACATCGAGTTTTCGTCCCGAACTGAGCACCTTCGGCTTGAGCAACACAAAGAGTCCGACCTTCTTGAGTGCTTGAACGAACGCGATGTCCTCACCCGCATACAGGCTCTCGGAAAATCCGCCCGTCGCAAGGTAGGCTTCGCGAGTGCAAAAAAGAAAACAACCTCCGACCCACCGGATGAGGCGAGCCGCCAAGACTGCAAAGAAAAGAATTATTCGCCCCCACAGTGGGGTTGGGCCGTCGTAATCAAAGACACACCCACCCCCGGAAGCACCCGCGCGCAAGGCTGCTAGGGCCGCGCTGACAGCTCGTTCATTGACCTGCGTATCCGCATCAACGAAGAAAAACACTTCGCCACCCGCCACGCGTGCGCCCGCATTGCGCACGGCGGAGATTTTGCGATGCTCGACTCGAAGTGTGCGCGCTCCCATTTGCTCGGCAATCTGGTGAGTTGAATCCGTGGAAGCGTCATCCACGACAATCACCTCGTAAAGCTCGGTGACCTTTTCCATCGTCGTGCGGATACTGCCCAGGCACTTGCCAATCCACAGTTCTTCGTTATGTGCCGGGACAATGAAGGAGAGCATACGCCGCCTAGACGCTACGGTTGAGCCATCGCCAGAGATTGACGGCAGACTGGAAGCTGCGGGCTCATGGTGGTTGGCTCGGACCGATGGTTAGGCCGATCAATCATCGAATCCATAATCAATAGGCTGACCCGCTCTGAACGAAACTCGATGAACAATGAAGGCGTCGTCGTCGGACATCTCCAGCGTAAACTCTCCACGGTGGGTCGCATCATCATCGTCAATCTGCACCGCATAAGTCGAGAGCTTTGAAACAATGACCGACGGCTCAACACGTGACGCCATGTAGTCACGGGCGCGACGCTCATATTCGGCCAACTCCGAACGCAACTGACAGAAGAATGCCCTCTGCTGCGCGGTTGGCCCCGCTTCTGACGCGTCCACACCAATCATGAAGGCGTCCTCTGGCTTTGTCGGTAGGAATGTCCAGATACCGTTGTTGTAGGTGATGAGACCGAACACTGGGTCTCGTAACTCAACCACCGACTTCTTCTTAAACAATTTGCTGAACAAGCCCATACGCGTAGAGCGGCCTAACTTTGATTATGCGACGGCTGGTTCGTAGATTGAAATTCAAGCATACGAGGACACAAACAACTAATGATTAACCTATTATGCATGCAAATCAGGCCATAGAGAGGACGTGAGAGGTCATCCGCCGACAGCACAAGGCGCTCGCTACCGTGGAAACCTGCGGCCATTGGCTGCGGCGCTATATCGGGGTATAGCAGGGCACGCCTCCCACCGTGACCAGCGATCAAAAGCTCGAACGATCCCTGACGGAATTGGCACTCAATAGGTACGTGGCCCCCAGCACTCAAAACCAAGCCTTCAACGCCACCGCCTTCTTCTAAAAGGACGTCCTGGGTACTCCGTTGCATAACGTAGACGCGCTACGGGCCAGACGGCCCGTCCACTTGCGTCACTCCACGACTTAAGCCGAGACCGGGCATTGTTGCAAGCAGTCGGTGAAGCGGCGGGATACCCGACCAACCTCATCGCTCCTCTGCTTCACAGTTGCAGGTTGGATGTAGGCGTTACGCGGGAAACTGACCGCATCCTGCCTGCTGCTTTCCCCACGGCCCCCGCCGTGAAAAAGTTTTGTCTGCGCTGACGCCGGGCACAATGGCTCTGCGGCAGACCGGGTCAGCCTTCCTTGGATTCTTTGGGCGCGAACGAAACCACCTCGTGACCGGACTGTGCCTGACGTTTACGAGCATCGGCAAGAATCGCCTTGAGGTCAAAATTCCATTTGGCCGCCTGCTCCTGGCGCGCCTTCCGCACTTCCTCCACCAGTTCATCTTTCAACATGGCGTCATTCTCCCATCAACTCTTCCGGCGTGCAAATCACGGGTGCGGTAAACCCGTGTTCTCGGCAGACCCTCGCGATGGCCACCGCCATTTCGGCGTTGGCGATGTGCGTGCAATTCCACGTCAGCAGGAAGTGCATTCCGTGAACCGCAGCGAGGGCGATGTGCGCCGCGTCGGTCGCCGCCTTCGCCGGCAGGGCCAGCGACCTGACGAGCGCCCCCGCCAGTGCGGCCACGTCATCGGTAATGTCGAGCTGAGGCAGGTCCTTCAACGCCACCAATCGCTCCCGTGCCGCCGCAGGATCGCCTGCCGCCGCTTCGTCCAGAACGAGTTGCGAGATGAAGACTTCGAAGGCATCGCGGCGGCTCTCCCACCATTCGCGTGTGATTTGCTGATGGCTTGCGCGAATCAAATCCCGACTCGGCCGCGCCGTGAGGTAGCTGGGCACCGTCGTTTCGAGGTAGAGTCGCGCTTTCAACCGCGAACTCCTAACCCGGATGCCGCCCTGCTGCAACACTCTCCTGAACCAGGCATTATGTCCCCAGGATGCTTTCGAAGTGGCTTGTGACACGACAGCCCCCGGATTCCCGACCCAACCTCAATCGCCCCGAGTGGTTTCCAAAGGTTGATCGTGGTCGAGAGTTGTCGATAATGGCAAAGTTTGGTGCTAACTGTTGGAGTTTCGCCCGGTTTACAGTGATAATCTGTGAGATTTTCGCATGAACTCGCTTTGGTAATAAACACGAGGGTTCGATTCCCTTCACCCGCTCCATAACCGTCGGCGGAGGGGGGCAGACGATCGCGGCGCGGCCACCGGGTTTGGTTCCAGTGCGGGACAGACTGCGA
>CAITXU010000179.1 GCA_903896505.1 uncultured Verrucomicrobiota bacterium
CGCCCGGATAAGCTTCGCGGCCCGAAGGACGCTTCAGCACCAGCGAAACCTGACGGTAGGCGACGGCTTGCTTGGACAAGTCGTCAAAAATGATCAGGGCGTCCATCCCATTATCCATGAACCACTCGCCCATGGCTGCACCCGAGAAGGGCGCGAGATACTGGTTGGCGGCGCTGTCGGATGCGGCGGCCACCACGACGATGGTGTCTTCCATTGCACCGGCCTTTTCCAATTCCGCGATGACGCGGGCCACATTGGACTGTTTCTGACCGACCGCGACGTAGATGTTATAGACCGCCCGGAACTTCGGATCATTGGAGGCGCGTCCCACTTTGTTGGCGCGGGCCTGGTTAATCATGGTGTCCACGCCGATGGTGGTCTTTCCAGTCGAACGATCACCGATGATCAGCTCGCGCTGACCACGCCCGACAGGAATCATGGCGTCGATGGCCATGATGCCGGTTTGGAGCGGCTGGCTGACCGATTTCCGCTTCACGATGCCCGGCGCGATCTTTTCGACCGGGTAGGAGACGGTCGATTCGATGGGGCCCTTGCCGTCCACCGGACGACCGAGCGTATCGACCACGCGACCGAGAAGACCTTTACCCACCGGGACGGAGAGCAGCTTGCCGGTCGTGCGGACCTCAGTGCCTTCCTTGATGCCCAGCCAGTCGCCCAGGATGATGGCACCAACCTCGGTTTCTTCGAGGTTCAAAGCCAGTCCGATGATGCCGTTGCCGAAGTCGAGCATCTCGTTGGCCATGCAGTCCGAGAGGCCCTCGATCTTGGCCACGCCGTCGGAGGTCTCACGGACGACGCCGACGTTGTGCTTTTGCACCGTGGTTTTGACGCCCGCGATTTGGGCTTCGATGTCTTGGAGAAGCGAACTCATGTCTGAAAGGGTCGTTGGGGACGAAAAATCGGTTTGAAACAGTGAAAGTTAGAACGAGGCGGCCAGGTCGTTGAGGCGTGCAACCACCGAACTGTCAAAAATGTCGCTGCCCACCTGGATGCGAAGACCGCCAATCAGGGCGGGGTTGACCCAGAAGGAAACTTCCAGACCGGGACCGTAGCGTTTTTCGAGGGTCGCCGTCAGTTCCTTCATCAAGGCGGGAGGGGTTTCGACAGCGTTTTCGATCCGGGCGGTCCGGCGGCGGATGTCGAGTTTTACCAGCCGTTGAAAATGTTCCAGAATACCTACGTAACCCCGCGGTTTGCGGGCGATGACCTCAGAGACGGTGGCCCGGACACGCGAGTCATCCAGCACACCGTTCACACGGCAGGCTTGGAAGAGAGCTTTGCCCTCACGTCGCGCGGTTTTTGAGGTCTTCATGGGGAAATGGGTTTAACGGTGCGTCAAGGAACGCGTCAGGCGGCCAATTCGCGTGTGGCATCCTCAGCCAGCCGGTTGCGGTCGGCATCGGTCAAGATCTTGGAGGTCACGCGGGTGCTGGCGTCAACCACCAGACGACCAAATTCGCGACGAAGTTCCGTGCGGAGGAGATTCAGCTCGGCTTCACCGGCAGCCCGGGTCTTGGCAATGATGTCCTGGGCATCGGCAACCGCCTGCTGGCGGGATTTCTCCCGCTCCGACGCGGCGGCGGCACGGGCTTCTTCGACCACCTTGTTGGCCTGAAGTCCGGCCGTGGTCAAAATCTCCTGAGCCTTGATTTGGGCGTTGGCCAGTTCCTTGCGGGTCTTCTCCGCATTCTCGATGCCTTCCTCGATTTGGCGCTTGCGCTGTTCGAGCATCGCCAGGAGCGGCTTGTAGGCGAACTTGGACAGAACAATCGCCACAACCACGAACAGGATGACCTGCGAGATGAACAGGCGTGGCTCCCACCCGAATTGCTTGAGCAAGTCGTTGGTGGCATCGCCTTCGGCGGCGGCAAGGAGGAGGGAAGTCATGATGGGGACAAAAAGGGGATTGGGTCGCGGAGCCCGTGAGGGCCCCGCGACCGGGTGATACCGTTACTTTGCCAGGAAGATGGCGAAGAAGGTGATACCTTCCGCCAAAGCCGCCAGAATGATCGCAAGGTTGCGGATCTGACCCGCCGCACCCGGATTACGTCCGGTTGCTTCGGCTGCTTTCATGCCAATGATACCCACGCCGATGGCGGAACCAATGGCCGCCAGGCCGACGTGGAGGTTACCCGTGATTTCAGCGAGCAACATGATGTTATCCTTTCGTTCTTGTTCTAACGGGTGCCCCGGCAGTCTTGCCACCGTCTGACCCCCGAAATGGGTTAGTGGTGTGAGGCACCGTCATGGCCTTCTTCGCCGGGCTCATGCTCATGCTCACAAATCAACAGCGTAAACACCGCCGTCAGAAGCGTGAACACAAGGGCCTGGACCAAGCCGACCAACAGTTCGAGAAAGTAAAAGGGCAAGGGAATCAGCCAGCTCAACCACGGAACCAGCTTCATCATCGCCTCAAGGATGTTTTCGCCCGCGAATACGTTGCCGTAGAGACGGAAACTCAGGGAGATGGGTCGGAACAAGATGGAAACGGTTTCCAGTACGCCGACAAACAGGAAGACCAAGATCAGGAATACACCCATAAAGCCGGGTGTTTTTCCCTTCGGCGCGAAGATGTGCTTGATGAATCCAATCGGTCCATTGGCCTGCAAGGCCCAGACGGTCCAGAGGACGAAGAACAACACCGACATGGCCGATGTCATGTTCAGGTCGGCATTTCCACCCCGCAACAAAGGGGTTGCCATGTGGAATTCACCGTCCGTGGAGTAATGCCCGTACCCAATGGTACCGACTCCAGGGATCAACCCAATCCAGTTGGTTGCCAGGATGAAGAAAAAGAGCGAACCGAAAAACCAGAAGGTCTTTTTGACCAAGGCGTCCCCGAGGATCTCTCCCAGGAAGTTGTACATCGACTCAACGGCCCATTCGGCGAAATTCTGAATCCCCGTGGGTACCGGTTTGACTCCGCGGGAAACCAGCTGAGCAAAAATGACCAAAATCGCCGTCACCAGCAGGGTGATGATCATCGAGTTCGTGACCGCGATGGGTCCCAAATTGAAGACGATCTGCGAACTGGCGGACAACCCGTGCTCGGCTTCCTGTGCAGCCTCTGCATGACCAGCAGCCACCGCAGCAATGGGTGAAAGCAGGCCGGTCAGAGCAGGCAAAATGTATTTGAAACGACGCATTTCGATGGACGGTCAACCGATTCGGGCGGGCGGTGGGAAGCACCTTACGCAGCCGGTCGAATAACGGCAACGAGTAAAATTTAGGCGCTAGTGAATTTTTTCACAAGCCTTTTTTGGGGCGGAGTTGGAGAGGCTGGGGGAGGCTAAAAGTTCTTCGGGAGCGAAACGCCCAGTAATTGGGATGGGTTTCCTGCTTTGTGCTTAGAACTGCTGGGCGAACGGGCGAGACGGTAAACTGGCGATAGTGGTCAAAATCGATATTGGGACTTGCAGGAGCGCGTCCCTCTGGACGCAAGTCCCTCCGAAGGAGGGACATCCAACGGGACGCGCTCCTGCAAGTCCCCAATCATTGCTTGGATCGTCACCTCGCCCGTTCTAAGGGCAACTTGGTGGCGTACCCCAAAACACCCGCTATTCGTTTTGGCGTCAATCATTTCCGGCCTTCTGCCGAGTCGCGGCGGTTCAGAGCACGCTCAATCCGCAAAAGTGATGCTAGTTCACCGTCCGCAGGACCGAGTCTCTCGATGGGCCGCGGCGGTTGGAAGTACGCTCGTTCCGCAAGAGCGAAGCTTGTTCGCAGTCCGCAGGACCGGGCCGCCCCAACGGGGCGCCATGAGACAGCCCGGGGCAACGCCCCGGGAAACCAATCCAAGCGTGTTTCAGCCCTGAAAGGGCGAAACCCGTTCCCGAAGGACCTCGCCGATGTTTCCATGCGCAAAGTTAGAACACCCTCGGCTGCCGACTCCTCGCGGGCGACGGCCAGGGCCAGTCGAGCTCGTCGCTCTGAATCTTGCCGTTGCCGTCGATTTTTCTAAGAACGCCTCCGTCGTCGATTCCGTTGGGGCCTACGCTCCAGAGCTGGAACCAATCATCATCGGTCGGTCGATAGTGAAACGGGCCGCCGCCCATCCAATCGGTTGGTATCGTCGCCAAGTAGGTGGGCATCAATTCGTTGAGGGACTGGGGATATCTCTTCTGGGCAAGGTGATACCGTTCCAGCGCACAGGCAATTACACCCATCCGGGCCAACGACTGGGCTCGATTCGCTTTATCAAAGGCCTTACCCAGGGCGGGTAGAAGTCTTCCGGCAACCGAAGATTTGGGTCCACCGCCGTAATCATCGACCAGAAGTTGGTCGAAGGATTTCTCGAGCTCTTCTGCGGATTTCATCGCCTCCCGGGAGCGGTCCGGTGCCAGTTTCAATCGAGCGACGTCGATGAGCCGTTGGTAGCCCTCCATCAAGTGAATCTGGTTAATTCTAAGCCAGCCCGTCGGCATGAGGTAAGGGATGGCACTATGGAGACCGTTCGCGTCCCCGGAAGACTCCTCGTCTCGCTCATCGTGCAGGGATTCGAACAATCGTAATTGATTCCACCGATCATCGATGGCCCGGTCCAGCTCCGCACATCCGATAATTCTTTCGGCTCCAACGCTCTGGATCATCCCTCGGGTATACTCCCGCTGGCTCAATATCTTCTCAAAAGCATTAAGTTGAGCATCAGTCCACCGGTGCTCCAGCATTCCTTCCCAAAGGGTATGCAGACAGATGGCATCAGAGGCAAAACGGACCAGGTGCGAGATAAGAAAGACTTCTTCCTGGAGTGATTCCGCCAGCCGGAATCCGAGGAGGGTATTGGTGGCGGCTGCCACGGAATTTCCCCGGGCGAGGTCGGCAATGGCCCGGAGCTGACATATTTGAGCACCCAATTTGATCTGGCCGAGGTAGGGCACCACGGTGCTAAACAGCTCCCCAAAGTGGGCCGGATACCGGTTGCGTGGACGCGAAGCGGCAGCGGCAAACTCGGCGAGGTAGTCATCATACAGCGATAGGGCCAGGAGGACATCATCGGCCGGCTGACCGGGACTTGGCGGGGTGGGGTAGGGACGGTAGGAGATATCGTGGGCATTGGTGGCTGCATGGGCCGCGGACTCACGGAGCGCTTCGGCCCAATCGGCGAGGTGGATGCGCCCATCCGTATCCTCAAATTGTCGCTCTTGAGCCAACGGTGGATGCCTTTTGACTGGAGGAAGGTGCATTTGTTTTCCAGACCAGTTGGTGACCGCCCAAATAAGGCGGCTTCCGCCTCCGCTCGTTTCCGGGACGGTCTTGTACTCAAAATTTCTCCAGTAGGGCGTGGCAAAGAAGTTTTCCTCATCCCGCGCTGGAGGAGGGATGAGACAGTCCAATTGATAGCAGACACCCTTCTCCTTGAGTTTCGCCCGCATCCGATTCCAAGCCCATGCACCCCTCGCGTTTTCGATGGCGTAAAACAACAGCGTGGGGGTGGCGAAGCCGACGATCCAGAGGTAGCCCCAGCCAGAGAGAGTGCCGGTCAATAATCCACGACGAGGCCATGCCTGGTGGAGCTCGGGGCTCTCAGGTTGTGCCGCGAGTCGGTTGGCCCGCTGGTTCCAGCAAAGGCGCGAAACGATGCTCCAGCAAAGGCCGACCAGGGCGGTCCATTCAGCGGTGGCCTCCACCATCCATGCACGCTGGCGCTCCAGATACCGGGCATCCATGTCCCAGGCTCCCGTTCGGATGATCAATTCCACCCCGCACCAAACGAGTCCGGTCGAGAATCCGAAGAAAGCGAGGGTGACCAAGAGCGCGCGCCACCAGGAATAGTGGGATGTCCTGGCGGGAATCCACGAGCGGACGAATCCCCAGGTGATGGGGCGCTCATTTCGACGAAGGATGTATTCGGTGAGTTTCATGGGGAGCGGTGAATTTCAAAAACGGACGTGAATTGAGTCCTCGAACCTGACGAGCGGACCGGCGGCCATCCGATGTAGCGCAGGTTTCCAAACATGCTGGACCGTCGGCCAGGCGGGCAGCCGTGGGACGGGGTCCAGCCCAGCCAACAGGAAAGTCGGCGATACAGGAGCACCCCATCCGACGCGCTGCGGGGTCAGGCCGGCTATAACTAGATCCGAATCGCTTGGTGGGCATGGTGCAGCTGGCCTGCGGCTTTGACCGGTGCGAGTCGGCCCCGTCCCCCAATCCTTCTTTCTCTGTGTCCTCTGTGGTTAAACCTCCTGACACTCGACAAGAGTACAACCGCAGAGGGCTCAAAGGGCTCAGAGAACCACTTGATTTCAAGGGTGTCTGCTCGAGTCGCCAGGGCGGGCGAAAAGCCGTTATTTGGACAACAGGAAAGTCGGCGCTACGTCGCGGCGGGTGGTTCATGGAAAAGGTGTTGGGAAATTGTTCGCGCTCAGACCGGGGCACGAGCGCCGGGCCTAGCCGTGTCGGACGTTGAAAGGCAACGACAGTTCGCTGTGGGGACGCGGTTGGGATGGCCGGGGCGGTGGGTTTCGGTCGGCCTCAGGAAGTCCCGCCAGCTCCAGCAATTGGGCGCGTTGAGACCGCATTTCAATCATCTGTTCGGGCCCGGGACGCGAGGCGACCGACGCCCCCCCATGAAATCCAGACCCCAGCAAGGCGTTGACCCCCAAACCGATGACCCAGACGGCGGCCAGTGACCTGGCTGCGGGTGAAACCTTGAGCAACAGAGCCCAGAGATGAAGCATCCAGGCCATGGGCTGCCTTGGCCTGCGCGGGGGCGCCAAATGAGGGCGTGCCGCCGCAATCAGGGTCTCAGCCAGATGATCCGGGGCGGCACCCAATCGGTATCGGGCCAGTTGATCTTCAAAGTCATCGTTCATTGGAAGGGAATATCTCCTAGATCAGAGGCAAATTGAGGCCATTCGATGTATCGCAGGTTTCCAAACCTGCCGGGCCGTCGGCGAGTCGCAGCGCCTTGGGACGGGGTCGAACCCAGCCGACTGGAAAGTCGGCGATACGTTGTGAGGGCTGTGGTTGGTTCATTGAAAAGGGCCAGGTTACAACAGTTCGGTGACTCAACGGATTTCCTCGTACAGGGGCCGGAGTCGTTCCCGGAGTTTCTCCAGTCCGTAGCGGTAGCGACTGGCGGCCGTGTTCAGTGGAATTTCCAAGGTCTCGGCGATGGCCTCAAAAGTGAGACCTTCCCAGAGCTTGAGATGCACCACCGACCGTTGATCTGGAGGGAGATCACCTAGGGCAGTGGTCAATTGGCACCGGTACTCGTCCGCGTCCGGGTCCTGCACCGGGGCAAACAACTGGATGGATTCCTGAACCGCAGCTTCCTGAATCCGGTTCCGGGTTTCTCGGCGGCGGATCAGGTCGACGCCCAAGTCATGTGCCCGACGGATCAGATACTGACGTTCATTTTGCACGGACTGGAGTTGTTCCGGTCGTTTGGACAGGGCGATGAACAATTCCTGGAGCAAATCCAGGGTGTCCGCCTGATTCCGGGTCAAATTGAGCAGGAACGAGAACAACGCCGCCGAATGGCGGTGGCAAAGATGTTCGAATTCGAGCGGTGTCACAGGTGATTGCGCCTAAGCCGCACGCCGCCACCCCTTTTGTCTATCCGAAATCAAGAAATCGGACATGGCCCTTCATACAAATGACCTGTCCCTTAGTATGCACAAATTCCAGACCGATCTGCTGACCCCACAAAGGGGAGAGATTTGTCCGCAGATGGCGCAGATTTTCGCAGATGCTGAAGAGGGATTTGGGAATGCCTCGTGAGGTGATTTGAACGGCTGCAGCTCCGCGGAGACCCTTACCGATAGGGCTGGTATTCAGTCGGTTACACTGATGAGTCACGAAGCCATGGTAGGGCGAGCCTCCCGGCGAGCCACGGTGGTTAGGATCGCCTCCGATATCACCTTCCGTTGCTAACAAATGACCTGTCCCTTAATTGAGTAGCAACAACTTGTGGGGAATGGCCCGAGCCTCGCCTCAACGGCAGGCCCTGATGCTGACTCTCGGTTACCCTCGGGATTGAACCTTCCCCAGCCCCCCATCCACCCCGATCACCTGTCCGGTGATCCAGCCCTGCCGAGGCGAAAGCAGCCAGGTGATGGCGGATGCCACTTCATCGCTCTCACCAATTCGTCCGAGTGGATGAATCGCGGCTGAAGCCTTGGCGACCACCTCGTTGCCGGTGAGGGATTGAGTTAGCGGTGTGCGGGTGAGGCCCGGGGCCACGCAATTGACCCGAATCCGCTGACGGGCATAACTGGCCGCTGAAGCGAGTGCCAGCCCCTCGACGCCGGCCTTCGCTGCGGCAATCGCTTCGTGATTGATGAGGCCCCGACCGGCTGCCACCGACGAACACAGAACGATGGAGCCCCCGCCGGTTTTGGTCATTCCACGACAGGCGGATCGTACGATATAGAAGGAGGAGGTCAAGTTGGTGGCGATGGTGGTGGCCCACTCGGCGTCGGTCGTCAGATGTGCGGGCTTCAACAGGACCGATCCCACACAGTTCACCACCCCATCGACTTTTCCGAACAGTTCGGCAGCCTTCGAAAAGCAGCCGTCCACCGAGCCGGGGTCCGTCACATCCACCGAATGCCACGACATGCCCAACTCAGTTCCCAAGGCTGCCAACCGGTCGATGTTCCGCCCGGCAATGAGAACCCGGCCTCCTTCGCTGGCAATTCGGCGGCAAACGGCTGAACCGATTCCACCTGCTCCTCCAAAGACGATAATCGCCTGTCCTTCAAATTCGTTACCCATAACGGCTGTTACTTTTTCGCTTACGAGACCTTCCCATCGGGCCAACGGATTTCGGACCAGCGGGATGAAAGCATCTCGATGACGCGCGGGAGTGTACCATCGAAGGCAAATTTCGCCGTGAGAATTTTGCGGACTGGAATAGGATGCGGGATGGCCAATAATCCCGGTCCCAATTTTTCGCCTCCGGGCGGTTGGCTGCGGATGCGCTGGGAGCAGCTGTTATTTGCTCACTGGCCCGTGCCTGAGGCGGTCTTGCGCCCCTTGATCCCGGCGGGTCTCGAACTGGATTTGCTCGAGGGTCAAGCCTGGCTGGGCATTGTTCCATTCCTGATGAGTCGCGTCCGGCTCCGAGGGCTCCCACCTATTCCTGGAACGGCCTGTTTTCCAGAGCTCAATGTCCGGACTTATGTCCGGCATCACGGCCAGGCGGGAGTCTGGTTTTTCAGCCTCGACGCTGCCAACCCTTTGGCAGTGGTCTTAGCTCGATCCTTTTACCATCTCGCCTACCGGCATGCCCGAATGGTCTGCGAGGTGGCGGGCGGCTGCGTTCATTTTTCGAGCATCCGGACGGATGGGGCGTTTCCCGGAGCTGAATTGCTGGCCAGGTATTGGCCCAATGGTCCGGTTTTCCGATCAAAGCCCGGCAGCCCGATTCACTGGCTTACCGAGCGTTACTCCCTCTTTTCCTCGGACAGAACCGGAAGGCTTTTTCACGGACAGATATCTCATGCGCCGTGGCCATTACAGGAGGCAGTGGTGAACCTGTCGGTAAATACCATGACCCATGGTCTTGGCCTCGAACTCCAGGAAGCGCCGGCCTTGGTCTACTACTCACACTCTGTGGACGTTACAGCTGGACTGATTCGTCGGCTGCCGGTGTGAGTGAAATCAGGCTGAAAATCCGCTGAATCCACGGATTCGGCATCAAAGATTGGCCCATTTTCACCGACCGAGTCCTGCTTATTTTGTGCGAGTCACGTACGACGCCCGGTATCCATTCGACGGAATCTCGATGACGTAGGAGCTACCCTCGTTACTGACCTGACAGTGGATAAAGTTGCCGGCGCATTGGGCCGATAGATTGGCGATGTGATCGTCCGGACAATTATTTTCGGGCTCATTCGGCCTCAGGTTCTTGTGGACCTGATATTGTGCCTGCAATCCGGGCAAATGGCGCAGGTTTTGGATCACCTGGCCGGCAGTGCCCTTGGTGGAGCCGTTGTTCATGACACTGACCGTCGGATGGAGCGCCTCTAGCAGCCACGGGTGGTTGGAAACGTCCAGTCCGTGGTGGGTGACTTGGTAGACATCCACTTCGGGCACCAGGATCGCAGGAGAAACCAGCTTGGCTTCCGTGTTCCAGGTGAGGTCGCCCCCGTCGTAAAAACGAAAACGACCCCAGGTCAGAACCCATGCCGAACTGTTGGCATTGTCCGAGCCATCCGGGTCCTTCAACGGTGGCTTGGTGTCAGGGTTCACCCGGGCATGGACGCCCCAGGTGGGTTGAGTCCAAGGCTGCTGACGGGAAATAACGCATGCCAAATGCAGATCAGATCCTTTGAGGGGAATGAGGGTGCCCGGTTGAACGCGATGTCTTTCCTGTACCGGTAAAGACCTGTAAGCCTTGCTCACCAACGGCCAATTGGAAGCGATATTTCCGTCGGGATCGGACTCCGGCAGCCCGTTATCCCAGAGGTGACGCATCGGTACCAATGCCGCCAATTCCGGTGCGCCCCCCATATGGTCGCTGTGAAAGTGGGTGGTAATATAATGATCAAGATGGTCCCGATGCGCAACCTCCGTGATCACCTGACGAATCCGGGCAGGGTCCCGAACGCCGGCATTCCCGGAGTCAATCAGTACGGTTTCCCCCGCAGGTGTGATGATGAGGGTTGAACCACCGCCTTCCGAATCAATCCAGTAGATATCGAGAGTGGCCGAGGCGGCTTCCAGACGAAGGACGCCGACGGCCGGAAGCATCAAGAGGAGGGGGTGAAGACGCATGGGGATTCGGGTAAGTTATACCGGCTCTTCGGGCAAGACCAAAGTGGAGATAAACTGTTGATCGAGAGTACGTTAAATTTCGAGCGATTCACTTTCCTTTCGCTTGCAATAAGAGGGTCATTTGGGGTAATAACGAATCGTTGCCTATGCAACCCAAACCCAATCAAGACTGTTACGAGCGCACGCTTCGTAACCTCCGACGGGCGGCGTTTGTGGCCGTAGCCGTATCCCTGACACTGGGAGTCCTGGTGGGCTCTCACTAGATTGAAAATAGTGTTTTAGCGACCAGTGCGCCTTTGTGAATCGCAGGGGCGCCGGAAGTTGAAACGATGAACTCAGAGTTGCCCCTGGCGAAAGCCAGGGGCAACTTTTGGCTTTCAGGGGGCATCATCCGCAGATGGCCAGAGAGGAATTCTGCAGTCAGGAACGTTCTCCCAGGAAGAATTGTCCGCAGATGACGCAGATTTACGCAGATAAAGCAGAGCAGAAATCATGCCGTTGGGAACGGATTTTTGCCCCCGCCATCCTGAGTCCCAATCGGGACATTTTTAATCTTCATCTGTGACCATCTGCGACATCTGCGGACAATCCCTCTTCAGAGGCGGCCCCCGGGAAAGAATTGTCCACAGATGACGCAGATTTACGCAGATAAAGCAGGGAAGGAATCATGCAGTTGGGAGCGGATTCTTGCCCCCGGAATCTTCACCCCCCCCTTAGCGAGACGGTTTTCATTCCTCATCGGCGGATATTTGGTTGCCATCGGGTGTTTTTCGTTGAAATGTCCGAAGATAATCCTGATGAATGCTAGTATAGACAACCGGGATGAAGAAACCTTTGCTGTTATCGGTGCAGCAATGCGGGTTCACACTACCTTGGGACATGGCTTCCTGGAGGCGGTTTATCAGGAGGCGCTGGCAGTCGAATTTCGCCAAAGTGGAATCCTCTTTGAACGTGAGAAACGATTCCCCATCCGATATCGGGGAGTGCTTCTCAACTGCTTCTACCAAGCGGACTTTCTTTGCTTCGGGAAAATCATCGTCGAAGTCAAGGCGATCGAAAAAATCGGCGGCAAAGAGGAATCCCAAGCCATCAATTACCTGAAAGCCTCTGGAACGGAACGCGCACTCTTATTAAATTTTGGTGCCGAACGTCTCCAATACAAAAGGATGGTCTTTCATCTGTGTCCATCTGCGACATCTGCGGACTAACCTTCTTCGGAGGCGGCCCCCCGGAACGAATTGTCCGCAGATGACGCAGATTTTCGCAGATAAAGCAGGGAAGGAACCGCGCAGTCCAGAACAGATTCTTGATCTCCGCTATCACAAAACCTCAAACGGGACATTTTTATTCTTCATCTGTGTCCATCTGCGACATCTGCGGACAAACCCTCTTCGGAGGCGGCCCCCCGGAACGAATTGTCCGCAGATGACGCAGATTTTCGCAGATAAAGCAGGGGCAGGAGTCGCTCAGTTCAGAATGGAATCTTGATCTGCGGATATCCCACCACGAAAGCATGACTTTCAGGGAGTTACCTTCATGGAAACCAGGAATGGGGCCGCGGAGCTGTTCGTGGCTGCGACAAAATCGAGCGTCGTCACCTCAATCTCGGGATGCGGATTCGTCCAGCTTTGTTGATACAAACGAAGTTCACGGTCGACTCCGACCTGCTCGCTGCTTTGGCGTTCTGACCAAACCGGTACCACGAAATCTTGGACCAATTGTTCATCCCGCTGTTGATCGTCGTCGCCCCAGAACCGGGCGGAATCGACTCCGTACCGGATGGGGACGCTTTCGATGATTCCGTTCTTATAGTGCCAGACGAGAAAGCCAACCGGCTCACCCTGCGAGCCGACCCAAAGCGTTCCCTGAAGCCAGCGGACTGAATCAAAACGCCGATGGACCCCAAGGTTAAAGCGAGCGGTGGGGTGGTCTTGCGACGACGGTTGGTGGTACTTATTGAGTCCTGGAGTCTCGAAGAATTGGCTTTGGATTTGCACCATGCCATTGATCCACCAGGAGCTCCCAGCAAGTTCGCGTACGACGCCATGCTGACCCTTGAAGAAGGGACCTAAATTGGGTGTGCGTTGACGGTTGGGTCCTTCATCGAAGTATGGGAGTTCCCACCACCAGGAGACATCGCCGTAGCCTGAGCTCCAGGACCGAAAATCCATGGCACCATCCAGGCTTGGTGCGTGATCGACATAAAATGGCGGACCCTTCAAACCATAAAACACATTGAGATCACGGCTGGTGGCAGGGACGTCGGTTACCCAGATTCGCTCCCAGAAAAGACCACTCCAGTAGACCATTCCGGTGGTCGTTGCATTTCGACGGCTTTCTTCGAGGGGCCAAGCTGCAGGGGTTTGCGGTCGGTGTTGGTCGCATCGGAGCAATGGGACTTGCTCAAAAAAGGCGCGACGGAGCAGTTCCCCTTTAAGTTGTCCCCGGGTGAACGAAGGCGGGTTGACGGGAAGGTACATATGGGATGATTTGTCTAAGGACACCTGATCAGACATTTCATACTCGTATAGACCCGACCGATCCCCTCCGAGTCGCCGACTGCTGATAACATCCGACCGTTCTTCGTCCGAGCCATCCCTCCGCCGCTTCAGCGGACAGGCAGCATCCTGCAGTTGAAGATAGCCATGACGAGTCAATTCACTGAGCGAGGCGGGATAACGGCCCTCGTTTTGTCGACGAAATGCCTGCAATGCCTCGATTGTTTTGCGCATTTCCCGATCGCAGAAGAGGGTGTCGGAATCCCCTGCCAACAACAGAGAGGGCAGCAGGAGGATTCCGAAAAGCTCTATGATTCGGCGAAACGGTCGCATGGTTCTGGGTAGGGTTTGGCTATAGGACCTGCATATGGGTGACTGCTGGAAGTGGACTCGGCTTTTGCTGGCGCCCACCCGCTAGGGATGCTTGGACGACGACGAAAAATTCGAGCTAATTGACACGAGGGAGGAGGACGTCCCAGCACCGAGCGGATGACGCGTCGTCCCTCCGGGTGGAGGGGGGACGGGTGGTGCCGCAGTGATCAGATGGGCAGGACCCGGAATTCCAACACTCTGAACGTGAGGGGCAAGGATGACCCGCATGGAGACGATATAGCGATTCACCTCCACCATGTCTGCGGTGGCGATCTTCAGCCCGTGGTGCTCTCCGTCAATGAAGGCGTCAATCTCAGCGGTAGATTTCTTCCAATCCGCTTCAGCCAGCCGGACCTGCTCCGCAAACCGGGTCGGGTCACACGGTTCGGGATCGTCGATTTCGCCATGGGGGTTTCGAGGGGGCAGGGGGCCGGGCTTCCCGTCTTTGCCTGTCTTCTGGTAAAAATGAAGGCGGCGCAGACGATAGAGCGAGGCATTGTAGTTGCGCACCAGTTGCGCCAATTCCAAAAGCAGTAGGTAAAACTCGCGGCTATCCCGTTCGACGATGGGGTGGCCCAGAATCCAATGGCGGACGAATTCCAGCCATTCCTCAGGGCGGGCATGCCGGTCGGGCTCTTCGAATGGCTTTCCGTGGAAGCTCGGAATTGGGAACGGGATTGGATGCCCATCCACACTGACCGCCAGCGCTTCGGCTGGATCGACGACCACACGCTCGGGATGGCCCAGATCGAGGATTCGGACCGTGGCATCGCTGTGCCAGCCCGGTCGGCGTTGAGGTTGCGTAAAGGGCAGTTCCGTGGAGCCCGGCGGAGCTTCGACCGGTCCAAGTTTGGTGGTGATGGTGAATGGCTGATTCATGGGAGTTTGGGTCAGGATGAAGTGCAGGAACGAAGAACGGTGTTGGCGATTTCCGCAGACGATATCAGGTCCATGCAACGGGCCAGACCGGATGGAGTGACATCGACGCAAAGTGCTTCCGGGCGGTCCAGCTCCGAGCCGTCGCCCAACGGAACCGTACGGGATTTCCAACACCCCCCGGCGGCGCAACAGTCGAGTTGACCGATGGTGTGATGGAATTGGTGTCCTGGGTATTGTTCCC
>CAITXU010000180.1 GCA_903896505.1 uncultured Verrucomicrobiota bacterium
CCGGAGTGCCATCTGCCAGGTACGGCATGTCCTCTTCCTGGACAATCTTGGCCACGACACCTTTGTTTCCGTGTCGACCCGCCATCTTGTCGCCCACCGACAGCTTCCGCTTCGAGGCAATGTAGACCTTGACCTGCTTGACGACACCGCCGTCCACCTCTTCGCCGGATTCAACCCGTTCGACTTCCTCCGAATGATGGTTCTCGAGGTCATCAAACTTGCGTTTGAATGACCCAATGATCTCATTGATCTTGTTCCGGATGGGAGACGGATCAATTTCGATACGATCATAAACCGTCGCCAGCTTCTTGAGCAGCGTCTTGGTGATCTTGCGATTCGCCGGGATGATGATTTCACCGGTCTCGCTATTCACGACGTCCAGAGGAATCTTTTCACCCAAAAGGATGTTGGAAAGCGCCTCGGTCAGTTGCTCGAGCAATTCTTCCTTCTTGCCCTTGTAACCATCGTCCACTTCCTTCTGCACCTTTTTCGGTGCATTCGGGTCTTCCTTACGGCTACCGGCGGATTTCACTCCATCAGCTTTAGCCGAGACCTTGACGTCCATGACGATGCCATAGGTGCCTGACGGAACCTTGAGCGAGGTGTCCTTCACGTCCGCAGCCTTTTCACCGAAAATGGCGCGAAGAAGTCGCTCTTCAGGTGCCAATTCCGTTTCGGACTTGGGCGTGATCTTACCGACCAGAATGTCGCCAGGCTTTACTTCCGCCCCGACACGAATAACCCCGTCCAGACCCAGGTTTTTCAGGGCCTCTTCGCCGAGGTTGGGAATATCGCGAGTGATTTCCTCGGGCCCCAGCTTGGTATCCCGGGCAATGCATTCGAATTCCTCAATGTGGATGGAGGTGAAAACGTCATCCTTGACGATGCGTTCCGAAATCAGAATGGCATCCTCGAAGTTATATCCGTTCCAAGGCATGAACGCCACGAGGACATTGCGTCCCAGTGCCAGTTCCCCGCCTTGTGTGCATGGACCATCCGCGATGGGTTGCCCCTTCTTAACCACGTCCCCCTTGGCGACCAAAATCTTCTGGTTGATACAGGTGGCCGCATTGGACCGCATGAACTTACGGACCGGATAGACCCAGACTCCGTCCTCCGGAGCATGGCGAATCTTCTTCTTGCCGTCCGGAAGCCGACCATCCTTGGTGATGATGATCTGGTTGCCGGTGACGCTGGCGACTTTGCCCGCCTCATCGGACACGAGTACCGCCCTGGAATCCCGGGCAACCCGCTCTTCCAATCCGGTGGCGACCAACGGAGCATCGGTCACCAACAGCGGAACGCCCTGGCGTTGCATGTTGGAACCCATCAGTGCGCGGTTTGCGTCGTCATGTTCCAAGAATGGAATCAATCCGGCAGCGACCGACACCAACTGTTTGGGAGACACGTCCATGTAGTCGACCTTTTCCGGTTCGACATCGACGAAGTCGCTCTTGAAACGACAAGTGACCTTCTCCGTCTTGAAGGCTCCCTTGTCATCAATCACGGCATTGGCCTGGGCAATGATGAAGCCTTCTTCGCGATCGCCGGTCAGGTACTCGATTCGATCGGTAACACGACCCGCCTCCGCCTTTCGATACGGCGTCTCAATGAACCCGAACTCGTTGACGCGAGCAAAGGTTGCCAGAGAGGCAATCAACCCGATGTTGGGGCCTTCGGGAGTCTCAATCGGGCAAATACGCCCGTAGTGTGACGGATGAACGTCGCGCACTTCGAAACCGGCACGGTCCCGGCTCAAGCCGCCAGGTCCGAGGGCCGATAACCGTCGCTTATGAGTCAGTTCCGCCAGCGGATTGATCTGGTCCATGAACTGACTGAGCTGGGAACGGCCGAAGAAGTCGCGGACCACGGCCGACAGCGCCTTGGGATTGATGAGCTTTTGGGGCGTCATCGTATCCGTTGTCTGATCGAACAGGGTCATGCGCTCCTTGACCAGACGCTCGGTACGGGCCAGGCCCACCCGGCACTGGTTGGCCAGAAGTTCGCCCACGGTCCGGATGCGCCGGCTACCCAAGTGGTCGATGTCGTCCAGACTCCCCTCGCCACGCTTCAGGCGAAGAAGATACTTGGTCGCATCCGCCAAATCCTGGGTTGTAAGAATTCGGGAGTCGCCTCCTTCAAATCGGAGCTTCTGGTTGATCTTGTAGCGACCAACACGTCCGAGATCGTAGCGCTTGGCATCAAAAAAGAGCCGTTTGATCAGCGCCTTGGCATTCGCAGCCGTGGGGGGATCCCCAGGCCGGAGCCGACGATAGATGTCCTTCAACGCCTCATCGGCGTTCTTGGTCGGGTCTTTTTTGAGACATTTGATGACAATGCCTTCGTCAATCGATGTATCGACGACGCGAATCTTCGTAATCGACAATTCGGCGATCTGCTTGACCACCGCCTTAGACAACGGCTCAAAGGCACGCGCAACGACCAACCCCTTGTCGGCATCGACGGCGTCCTCGATCAGAACTTTGTTCTGAATATCCTCAAGTTTATCCGCATCCTTGAGGTTCAGTTCCTCGATCTTGTAGAACATGTCGAGGATTTCTGAATCGGTTCCCACCTTCAGCGGGTCTACCTTGCCTTCGCCCATCACTGCCAGGGCGCGGAAGAAGGTGGTGGTCAGGAACTTACGACGACGCTTCTTCCGGTCCAAATAGACGTACAGAAGGTCGTTGGTATCGAACTGGGCTTCATACCAGGAGCCGCGATCGGGAATGATTCGGAAGCTGAACAGCTTCTTGCCGTTCGGGTGAATCGTTTCCTCGAACGCCAGGCCTGGCGAACGATGCAACTGGCTGACGATGACGCGCTCAGCACCGTTGATCACGAAGGTTCCTTGGGGGGTCATCAGGGGAATTTCCCCCATGAATACCTTCTCCTCTTTGGTCCCCTTTTCCTCCTTGAGCAAAAAGGTCACATAGAGCGGGGCGCCGAACGTCAATCCCTCGCGGAGACATTCGAGCCAGCCGATTTTCGGGTCCTGGATTTCGTAACTGTGAAAATCAAGAACGGTTTTGCCGTCATAGCTTTCAATTGGGAAAACCTCGGTGAATACCGCCTGCAAACCGGTATTCTTTCGTTTCGAGGGGGACACTTCGGCCTGCAGAAACTCCCGGTAGGAGTCCAATTGGATCTCGATGAGATTCGGCGGGGAGATGACCTCCTTGATCTTCCCGAAGTTGATGCGCTCGGATAGTTTATTTGGCATGGCGACCTGTACTGGAAAACCGGTGTTGGCCGGCGGTTCGATTTGTCCCAAAGACAATACGACGAGGCCGGGCGAATGATTCTCGTCCATTCGCCCGGACCCGTCTTACTGGCTGACTAAAATTGCGATAGGTGCGAAACGTAACCGCTTGTTGACTTTGAGCAAGTTTGTCTGATTCCGATTGACGGACGGCAAAAGGTTCTCTTTCGCCGTCCGCCTGAAGCTGAGAATCCCCGATGGTTCCATCGGGAAATTGCGCCGTGACTACTTGAGTTCGACCTTGCCGCCGGCTTCTTCGAGCTTCTTCTTGGCGGCTTCGGCCTCGGCCTTGGGAGCACCTTCCAAGACGTTCTTGTTCGGAGTCTCGGCAAGAGCCTTGGCTTCTGCCAGGCCCAAACCAGCTTTGACTTCGCGGATGGCCTTGATGACCGCAATCTTCTTGTCGGCAGGCACCGAAACCAGGACCACGTCGAACGTGTCCTTAACCGGAGCTGCTTCAGCAGCAGCGGCGGCCGGAGCAGCACCTGCTGCAGCGACGGCGACCGGAGCGGCGGCGGTTACGCCCCACTTGGTTTCCAGGGCCTTGACCAGTTCCGCGGCTTCGAGGACGGTCAGCTTGCTGAGTTCTTCCACCAATTCTACGATGTTTGCCATAGCTCTAATTACTTCGTTGTGTCGTTGACGTCGTGTCAGTCTCGTCGACGGAAGGGCCCTTCCGCATTAGCCCGCTGCCTGCGGTCCGACGATTCACTCTGTGATGTTGGTTATTGTCCTCCAGCCACCGACGACAGATGTGACCGGAGAAAGGAATGATAGGAAAGGAAACCGATTACCCTCGAAACGCCCGATGATTAAGCGGCCTTGTCAGCGTACGCCTTGAGCACCCGAGCCACCTGACTTCCGGGAGTATTGATGATGGACACCAAGCGCTGTGCCGGGGTCTGCAACAGACCGAGCAACTTACCCTGAAGGACACTCAGCGGAGGCAGGTCGGCAATGGCCCGAACTTGTTCCGGACTGAGACGCTGATTTCCGAGGTAGCCAAACTGCAATTTGGCTTTCTCCGTCTCACCTTGATACTTTTTCAGGACCAATGCCGCAGCGGCGATGTCCTTGGGACCAGTCACGACGGCCAACTGGCCGGCCAAGGCTCCCGACAAATCCGCAAGACCCGCCTCTTTGGCGGAGATGCGAAAAATGGTGTTCTTGACCACGTGGACTTCGGCCCCGGAGGGACGAAGGCGCTTGCGCAGTTCGCTGAATTGAGCAACCGACATTCCCCGGTAATCAACGACCAGGAAAAACGGCGAATTCTTGAGCCGAAGTGTGTACTCGGCGGAAATAATTTTCTTTTCGGAACGCATGAACGTGTCTCCTGGAAATTAGTTGGCGTTGAATTCGCGAAGGTCCAGCCGAACCGGCGGACTCATGGTCAGGGAAAGGGTGCAGGACCGAATGAAAATGCCCTTGACGCTCGAAGGACGGCTGCGAACGACGGTTTCCACCACCGCTCGGATGTTGTCCAGCAACTGCTGCGGAGCGAAATTGGCCTTGCCCACGGCGACATGAACGTTTCCGCCCTTATCGACCTTGAATTCGACACGTCCGGCCTTCACTTCACGGAC
>CAITXU010000181.1 GCA_903896505.1 uncultured Verrucomicrobiota bacterium
CAAGACCACTTTGGTCGACTGCCTGCTCAAGCAATCCGGTACCTACCGGTCCAATCAAGCCGAAACTCAGGTCGAACGCCTGATGGATTCGATGGACCTTGAAAAGGAAAAGGGCATCACCATCCGAGCCAAGAACGCCGCTTTCAAGTACCGGGATTACCACATCAACATTGTGGACACTCCGGGACATGCCGATTTCGGCGGCGAAGTCGAACGCATCATGAACATGATCGACGGTGTGTTGCTGGTCGTCGACTCATCCGAAGGCCCCCAGGCGCAGACACGCTTCGTGCTCCGCAAGGCGTTGGAGGCGGGTGCCAAGCCAATGGTGATCATCAACAAGATTGACCGTGAAAACGCCAATCCGAAAAAGGTTCTTGACCAGGTGTTTGAGCTGTTCATGTCGCTCAACGCCACCGACGAACAACTCGACTTTCCGTTCATCTACTGCTCAGCCAAGCAGGGCTATGCCAAGCTGGACCTGAACCATGAATCGACCACGATGGAGCCGCTGTTTGATGCCATCGTGAAGCACATTCCACCACCCCGAGCCAAAGCGGGGGAAGGTTTCCAGTTGTTGGTGGCCAACCTCGACTACAGCGATTACCTCGGGCGTATTGCCTTCGGTAAAATCTATTCGGGCAAGGTGAAGATTGGTGACCCGGCCATGTGCCGTCACGGCAACGGCAAGATCACCAAGAACAAGATCACTGGCGTCTACCATTTCGAGGGCATGAAGCGTATCGAAATTCAGGAAGCCCATGCCGGCGATATCATCGGATTGACCGGGTTCGAGGATGTCTTCATCGGTGAAACCTTGTGCGACTCGGAAAAGCGCGAGGGACTCCCCTACATCCCCATCGATCCGCCGACCATTCAAATGGAGTTTGCGGTCAATGACGGTCCCCTGGCAGGCCAGGACGGTAAGTTGGTCACCGCTCAACGTATCTGGGACCGGCTGGTCAAAGAAATCCGGACCAACGTGGCCCTGCGGATTGCCCCGACCAATGACCCCAAGATTTTCTCGGTGAGTGGCCGTGGCGAAATGCAGATCGCCATTCTGGTCGAACAAATGCGCCGCGAGGGCTACGAGGTACTCGTTTCCCGGCCCGAAGTGCTCTGGAAAAAAGGTGACGACGGCAACCATTTGGAACCGATCGAGAAGTTGTTCGTGGAAATCCCGACCGAAAATCTCGGTGGGATCATGGAAAACCTGGCCAACCGAAAGGCCACAATCACGAACATGAACCACGTGGGCAATCAGGTCTCGGTGGAAGCCGTCATTCCGATGCGCGGACTGATTGGGTTCGAAACGGATCTGGTGAACGCCACGCACGGCATGGGAGTGATGAGCCATTTGTTTCACGAATACGGTGAGGACCGCGGAGAGATAGCCGCCCGCAAGAACGGTTCCTTGGTGTCGATGGATTCCGGCGAAGCCACCTCCTATGCGCTCAACATGGTCCAGGAACGCGGTCGCCTGCTGGTGCGCCCCGGGGATGCCATTTACGTGGGCATGATCGTGGGTGAAAACTCGCGAGAAGCGGACATGCCGGTGAATCCAGTGAAGGAAAAGAAGTTGACCAACATGCGGTCGCAGGGCGACGGCAAAGGCATTCAATTGAACGCCCCGATGGAACTCACCTTGGAGCGCGCATTGGAATACATCGGCTCGGACGAGTACGTCGAGGCCACCCCGCACAACCTTCGGCTGCGGAAAAAGGTCCTGGATGAGGCCGCACGCAAACGGGACGAAAAGAGCCGCGGCGTGAAGTTCCTTCCGGAATAATCCGTCCCCGCTGAACAACGGCGAAAACTCAAAGCCGTGATTTGACGTCCTCAAACGGACGACAAATCACGGCGTTTTTATGGGGTGGATGCCCGTCCGCCTCCTCCAGCGGTTTCAAGTGCGGCAGCGGCCGTGAGCGCCCGCCAGCGCTCGACCCGTTCCTTGATCTTTTTTTCTGTTCCCTGGTCGCCGGGCTCGTAGTAGCGCCGAGCTTCGGGCAGATAGGCTTGGGGAACGAAATTCCCCGGGAAATCATGGGCATATTGGTACCCTTTGCCATGCCCCAATCGTTCCGCCCCCGCATAGGCCGTGGACCGAAGCGCCTCGGGAACAGCCAGGGTCCGTCCTTCGCGGACATCCTTCAGGGCCGCATCGATGGCCACCACCGACGTGTTGCTCTTGGGGGCGGTGGCGATATAGAGGGTGGCCTCGGCAAGGGGAATCCTAGCCTCCGGCCAGCCAATAAATTCCGCTGCCTGCTGGGCCGCCATGGCGAGCACAAGGGCCATCGGGTCCGCGAGGCCGACGTCCTCAGCGGCATGAACCACCAGCCGCCGTGCCACAAATCGAGGGTCCTCCCCTGCATGGATCATTTTGGCCAGCCAGTAGAGGGCGGCATCCGGATCGCTCCCACGGATCGACTTGATGAAGGCCGAAATGGTATCGTAATGGGCATCGCCATCTCCGTCGTAAACCACGGCTTTCTTCTGAATGCACTGCTCGGCGACGCCGAGGGATATCTCGATTTTTCCATCAGGACCGGGCGGTGTGGTCAGGCCGGCAATTTCGAGAGAATTGAGCGCTTTTCGGGCATCCCCGTCGGCGACCCGGGCGAGATGCCGGAGGGATTCCGGTTCGACCTTCAGCGGCAGATGGCCGAGGCCCCGTTCCGAATCGGCAATGGCCCGTTCCAACAGGGTCAAGAGCTCGGATTCGGTCAGCGGCTTGAGTTCGAAAATCTGAGACCGGGACACCAACGGAGAATTGACGAAGAAGAACGGGTTGTGGGTGGTGGCCCCGATGAGGCGGACAACCCCGCTTTCAACCTCCGGCAGCAGGACATCCTGCTGGGACTTGTTGAATCGATGAATCTCATCGATGAAAAGGAGGGTCGGTTGCCCCGTATGGTGCAGCCGGTGCGAAGCGGTTTGAAGGACGCGGCGCATATCGGCCACGTTGGACTCGACACCACTCAGCCGATCAAACCGATTACGGGTCTGTCCGGCAATGACCTGAGCCAGTGACGTCTTCCCTGTGCCGGGTGGTCCGTAGAATATCAACGACTGAATGCGGTCCGCCTCAATGGCCCGCCTCAGGAGCATACCGGGTGAAAGAAGGTGGGTCTGACCCACATACTCCGAAAGATTCCGTGGACGGAGACGAGCCGCCAAGGGAGCGGCCACGGTGGTGGATGGTGCGGCTTCCAACGGGAGTGAGGACCGGTCGGATGCCATGTCCCGTCCCTCACCGCCCCCGGTCAATGACGGACAGGAAGGAGCGGACGGATTGACCGGAGTGGTCGTAAAGAGGTCGCCCTGCGCCATGGGAAAAACAGGTCCTACCGCGACCGGTCCAGCCGCCAAGGATTCAACCGCGTTATTCAAAAAAATCCCCACCATGGCCGTGAAAGACAGGCCCCATCTACCGATGGAACCAAGTGGGGACCGCGGGCACCGCTCGCCTTCCTATAAGGAGGCATGGCGTTAATTGCTTAACCGCTTACGTCCCCGTATTGCTTGTAAGGTCGAAGGGCGTTGTCTTGATGCACGCACCTGGCAGGGAAAATTAAAAAAGGAACAACCAGTAGGAGCCCACTGGCGATGTTCAAAGAATAGCCTCCAAGAGGCAGTTCACAAGCGGCAATCTCGACGTCCCGCCTCTTATCACAGACTCACCTGATCAGCAGGGACCAGGCGTTCCTGGCGGGTGGACAGTTGCTTGATCCGGGCACGCAGCCCCTCGGGTGTGGACTCCAGACGGACGGTAGACCGGGCGCCCAATTCCTGGGCGCGTTTGAACTGCTTGTCGGCCTTCTGAGGGACCAGGGAATAATCGACGGCGTGGCCCGCGTCGCGTAGGCGTTGCACCACGGCGAGTGATTCGGACCGAAGGGCCTCATCCTCGATCAAGACTACGGCATCCACTCCCGAGGTGAAAGCAGGGACCTTGCCTCGGGCTTTCAGGAGTTCCGCCAGCACTACATCTCCCATGCCAAAACCCAGCGCGGGCAGGTCCAATTTTCCGCCCGAAACCTGCCGGACCAGTCCGTCATAACGGCCTCCACCGGCGATGGCACGAAATTCACCCTTGCGATCAAAGGCCTCGAAAACGATTCCAGTGTAATAGGCCAATCCGCGGATGATGCCGTAATCGACCCGGACAAAATCGCCGAGCCCCCGGGCCCGGAGGTTCTCCAACACCGAGGCCAACTCGGAATTGGGTGTGCCCTCGAGCAGGAATTTCTGGACGGTCTCAGGCTGAATCCCGAGCGCCTGCAATTTGGGACCTGATACCTCGGACGGTTCGCGGTCGAGTTTGTCGACGACTTGATAGAAGTCGTAAGCTTGGGTTGGGTTGCCCCCGGCCTGTTCAAAGAATTGCTGCCAGGCTGTTCGGCTGCTCAGTCGGATCACGAAATCCTCCGAGGTTAGTCCAAATCCCCGGAGCACATCGATCAGTAGTGCGACGATCTCAGCGTCGGCACCGGTGCTGACCTCGCCAAAGATGTCGCAATTGAGTTGAAAGTGCTCCCGAAGCCGTCCCTTTTGTTGTTTCTCGTAACGAAACAACTGGGGCATCGAAAACCACTTGATCGGCTTCTTGTAGGCCCTTTCGGCCGCAGCCACCATCCGGGCGACGGTGGGTGTCATTTCCGGACGGAGAGAGACCTCCCGGTCCCCTTTGTCGGTAAAATTGAACAACTGGCTGACAATTTCGGCACCCGACTTTTGGGTGTAGAGCTCCAATGGCTCTAAAGGGGGGCCATCGTATTCCCGGAAACCATAGCGACGTGAGGTCTGCCGCCAGACATCAAAAACGTGTTGCCTCAGGTCGGCACTCCAGGCGTCCGGCGTGGGCAGTGGTTCAGGGTAGAAATCGCGAAAACCTGGGAGACGGTCCAAAGCGGTCACGGCTTCTTCTTGGGTGCCGCGGGCGACAACTTAATAACGGCGTCCCGCATTTCCTTCCCGGGCTTGAACTTGACGACGGACCGGGGAGGGATGGGCACATCCCGCTCGGGCTCGTTCGGATTGCGTCCGATGCGGGCCTTGCGAACTTTGACCTCAAATACTCCAAAGTTGCGCAACTCGACGGTTTCACCTCGTGCGACCGCTTCGGAAATGCAATCCAATGTCTTCTGGACCACATCCAAGACCTGCTCTTGGGTCAGATCGGAATCTTCTGCGATGCGAACGACCAAGTCGCGTTTTGTCATAATTCGGATGGGTTGGCGAGGTCTGGGCAGACAGTGTCAAAACTAGTTAATCTCTTGATAGACAGAGTTCCTCTGGAGGTCAAGCGGGGACCCCAAAGAACACGAAATCTTCGATGAAATTCCGTTAGACAAGGAGAACCCCTAGGACTCCATCGCGCTCAATTCAACGGGTTCAACGCTAACGCCCAGTTTTTTGAGCCATTTCATTCCGGCCTCCACTTCCTCGGGTGCCCCTTCCAATTCGAGACAAACGATTCCTATTTCATCGGTGACGCTGGCCTGCCGGACATTGGTGACCAAATCAAACTTGTGGGTCAGCTCCCAAATCACCGGCTTTTGGATCAGTTTGGGAGGGTACATCAACCAAAGCCGGGCGGTCTGCGGCTTCGCAAACCGGGCACGGGAGGATTTCTTGGGAGTGGCCATGGTATGATGAGATTGAAAGTGCGGTTGCCTGGGTCGGTGTTTGCTCAACCGCCGGCAATGGCCGGCTGGATGTTGACCACATCGCCGGACTTGAGGGGGGTTTCCTTGTTTTGGAGGAACCGAATATCCTCATCGTTGACATAGACGAGAACGAACCCGCGAACCTGCCCTTGGGCGTCGAGGAGTCGTTCCTGAATCCCTGGAAAGCGACTTTCCAATTGGGTGAACGCGGAGCTGACGGTTCCCGGCTCGACCTCGACAGATGCCTGATCGGACGTCAGCTTACGAAGCGGGGTGGGAATTTGGATGGTGACGGACATGACCAATGAAGTTCGGCGGTGAGTTTGGCGCAGAGGTGGTTCGATGCAAGCGGCAATCCACCAGCTGTCCGAACTGGATTTCGGTTTGCATTCGGCATGGCCCGGTTCAACGTAGCCCTTTGGATGTCGACCACTCACAAACTACTCACCCCCTCCCAGCTTCCCGTTTGGCGCGAGGCACTTCGCCAGGCAGGTAAACGACTGGTGGTCACCAACGGCTGCTTCGACCTGCTGCATGTGGGGCATGTTCACTACCTGGAAGAAGCCCGCGCACTGGGCGACGCCCTGTTGATCGGTGTCAACGCAGATGCCAGCGTTCGGCAATTGAAGGGTCCGGATCGTCCTCTCAATACCGAAACCGACCGGGCACGGGTGCTTGCGGCTCTCGATTGTGTCGACGGCGTCCTGATTTTCCCCGAAATGCGTGCCGACCGTTTCCTTGCCCAATCCGAACCCGACATTTACGTCAAGGGGGGGGACTACACCCTTGAAACGATTAACCCGGACGAACGGCGGGCAGTCGAAGGGGCGGGTGGAAAGATCGCGTTTATCAAGTTTGTTGAGGGAAAATCGACCACCGGGCTGATCGCCAAAATCCAACGCCTTTGAATTCTTCCTCCTCCGGTGACTCCCCGGCACCCGTTCCCGATGCCGACAGGCCCCAGAACAGTCCCTTGATTCCACTCAGCCGACGAGAAATTGCCGACTTGAAGGCCCGTGCACAGCACCTCAATCCGGTGCTGAAACTGGGTAAAGCCGGATTGACCCCGGCATTTGTGACCTCGCTTGGACAAGCCCTCCGCGACCATTCACTGCTCAAGGTCAAATTTCTCGATTTCAAGGACGAGCGGCATGAACTTGCCGCCCGATTGGCCGCAGAAGCCGGATGCCACCTGGTGGCCGTCATTGGCCATGTCGCCATTTTCTATCAGCCTCCGGCCAATCCTGGGCCCAAAAAAGAATCAACCTAGAGACGGTCGGACGGCAGGGAAATGGTCCTGATTGACTCAGGGCGTCGAAGCCGGGTTGCCATGAATGGGGCGGGCTGATTATTCAAACTTGCCAGATGGCGGCGGGCTCCTGATCGTCGCGCATGGCAGCACCCTACTCGCCAGCCGAACTGGACCATCTCTTTTATCAGTCGGCCGACGCCTTCTTTCTCAAACATCACGCGGTCGCGCTGACGTATGACGACATCACCCTGGCCACGATGTTCTCGGAAGTCCTTCCGCGAGACACCCAGCTTCAGACCACCCTGGCGGAGGGATTGGACCTCCAGATTCCCGTCCTTTCCGCCGACATGGACACGGTGACAGAATCACGGATGGCCATTGCCATGGCGCTGAATGGCGGACTGGGACTCATCCACTACAACCTGACCGAGAAAGAACAGTTGTCCGAAGTCAGCCGCGTGAAGAACCACGTTCACGGGCTGATTCAGGAGCCGATCAAGGTCCACCCGGAACAGGAAATCGGCGAAATCGTTGAACTCGTGGAGCGCAAGCGATTTGCCTTCTCGACATTCCCGGTAGTGGACGGGACAGGAAAGCTCTTGGGATTGCTTCCTGGACATGTCGTCAAGCCGCGATATGCCCGCCGCAAGGTCGGAGAGGCACTGACTCCCCGAAGCCAGGTATTTACGCTGGATGTCCGGGAATTGGGGGCAGACCCCATTGCCAGGGCTGATCGGTTTTTCACGGATCATCCAGGCATCCACAAACTCCTCGTGGTGGACGACCAGGACCAATTGAGGGGCTTGTTCACGCTGAGTGACATTGAGCGCATCACGATGGAACGGGCCGCCCAGCTCAAACCGGCGCGCGACCATCAATTCCGCCTGCTCTGCGGCGCCGCACTTTCCACCTATCGCAAGGCCGACGGCAGCCCCGACCGCGAGCGGATGTTGAACCACGTTGGAGCTCTCGTGGACCGTGGTCTGGACACTGTGGCGATCTCGACCGCGCATGGCCACAGTCGGGGTGTGGGAGAAACCGTGCGGGCGGTACGCGAAGCCTTCCCTCGATTGCCCATCATCGCGGGAAACGTCACCAGTGCTGCGGGCGTTGAGTATCTGGCTCAATGCGGTGCCAATTCAATCAAGGTGGGCCAGGGTCCCGGATCGATTTGCACCACCCGGGTGGTGGCAGGGGTTGGGATACCTCAAATGACCGCGTTATACGTTGCCTCCCGGGCGGCCGCGGATTTGGGTGTCACCATTCTTGCGGATGGTGGAATTACAAAATCAGGAGATGTGGTGAAGGCGTTGACTCTGAGCCATGGGGTGATCTGTGGAGGCCTGCTGGCCGGCTGCCCGGAGGCACCAGGCCAGATTATGGAGATCAATGGAAAGCTCTATAAGCAATACCGGGGCATGGGAAGCCTGCCGGCCATGAAGGCCGGCTCCGCAGCCCGATATGGACATTCGTCGACGGACACCAACCGGAAGGTCGCGGCTGAAGGGGTCGAAGCACTGAAAGAAGTCTCAGGATCGATTGATCTCGTTCTCAACCAATTGATCGGTGGAATACAAGCCGGGATGGGCTATCTGGGATCGCCGGACCTCGCCTCCCTCCGTTCGAAGGCGCGCTATATCCGGGTCAGTCCGGCAGGCCAGCGCGAAGCAGGCCCCCATGATGTGGTGGAGATCAAGGCCAGCACCAAATAATCACAGGGACCAAAAAACCCAGACCGGAGGGCGGATATCCGGTTCCCGGAGTAACCCAGAATCCGGGACGAATCCTACTACTCGTACAGTGCGAGGAACTGGCGTCGGTACGCCGACTCGTCGGAGGGAAGCTTGGAACGGAGGGCCGGACGAGGCATGGCGCCGTGCTGAAAACGGCGCTTCTCGAAGACCGGCATCTCGATGCCGGTCAGACCCCGGACACCACGGCGGACCACCTCCCCCTTGAGGGAATAGAGACGGGAAACATCATAGCCGGTCAGATCGATGAATGGAATCCCTTCACTGACTGACATCACGGAGGGCCGCATGAGCGGGCTAAAACCGATGAATCCATAATGTCGGGCAGGGGCGTAGGTGCGGACGTAGCCCCGGCTCAACCCCCCGCTGTAGGTGAGGCTGTGCTTGATCCGGCCCACCCCCCAGCCCTCGTGATAAAGCATCAAATTGTGAACCACGCTTCGGATGGTGAGTTCAGGGTTCTCTTCAATCGGATAATCTTTAAGATTTTCATCTCCCCCATCACCATCCAACAGATGGTGCCAGTCGGGATACCGTCTACGGATGGCACGGCAAAGGGCAAGCCCCATGGCCCCACATTCGACATCCAGGGGCTTGTAATCCTCCAACACCCGAATGGTTTCGCCGGCATCGATCTCACCGGCATCGACGTGCAACGGTTCATGGAACAAACCCAATCCGACGGAATCCAAAAATGCCCGCGCTTGATGCAAATCCGGGCCGTCCCCGACAGACAGGGTGAAGGCCTTGAGGCGTGCAGGATTCATTCCCAACTCCCGCAGGACATGGTAGGTCACCAGAAAAACCGCCCCTGAATCGATCCCGCCACTGAAGGCAACGCCCAAGGGCTCAGTGTCAGGTATCTGTCGCAGGTATTTGGCAATTTCAGAGGCCAAGGCACCGATGTATTGCCGCCCGATCGTATCCAGGTCCGACGGCAGCGCATTCCGCTCCGGGGTAAAGTAGCGGGTGTAGACCGGGTCGGGATCCGGGCATCCCACCAATTGGATTTCCACCAGATAATGGGCCGGCACCATCCGGGTATAGCTCGGGTGAAATTGATCTTGGAGCCCCTCTCGAACCAGTTGTTCCCTGAGGGTGTCGATGCGGTCCGCAACGATCAACGCCGGACCTTCCGCGCGTTTTGCCAGGAAATAGCGCATGGGCCGGTCGAGTGACCTCGCCATTCGAACTGTCTTTCCGTCACGGGCCAGCAAGGCAAAAGAACCATCAATCCGTGCGACCTCCTCCGACCGACCGGAGCCGACGCAGGCGCGGGCTTCTTCGATGGACATGCCGTTCAGCCGATTGGTCGCGGGATCCAGGAGGTCCACGACCCGTTCAATGTATTCAACCGGGAGACTCATTCGACGATTCATACGCCCGGGGATTCACCGATGCAAGTCTTCGGGGGAAGGAACAGGGAAACCGACCAGCATCTATCAATTATTACATTTTTATGCTAGCAAGCGACATCCCAGTTACGGCATGATTACAGAAAGTAGGTCGGCATCTATCGGATGCGCGACGTAACCATACAATTCAAAAACATCATGTCCAAACCCAAAGCGGCCGCCAAAGCCACCACCAAGCCAACCTCTAAAGCCGACACCAAGCCGGTGGTTCCAGCCAAACCAGCGGTTCCGGCCAAGGCAGCCAAGAAGGTTGCTGCTCCCGCAGCACCCAAAGTTGTGGTAAAGGCTCCGGTCAAGGCCGCAGCTGCCAAGAAGGCTGAAGTGGTTGTAAAGACCCCGGCGAAGACTCCGGCCAAGGCCGCTGTGAAAACTTCCGCCAAAGCCAAAACACCTGTCGTTGATACGACAAACCTGATTATCGGAGCCCCGGAGCCGTCGGCCAAGACTGAACCCAAGGCGACTGCAAAGAGCGAAACCAAGCCGGCTGCCAAGCCCGCCGCTGCCGCTAAGGCGAAGAAAAAGTAGTTCGTACCGGGTTATCCCAAGGCCATTGGCCCACAAGACCCCGTCCGCCAGACTTGAAATCAGGATTTGGCGGCGGGTTCGTCTTCGAACAGGGATTCTCCATCGCCGTCCGGCCCATCCGACTCCAAGTGCGGTTCTTGGGCTTCCGATTCCTTCACCTCTCGATCCGTCGCGCGGTCTTCAGACACTGGAGGAGTTCCCGGCGGTAACGGTGCCAGCAACTCGCGCTGCCACGGCATCAATTGGTCCCATTCCTGCGTTCCCGACCGGGCAAGGGCAAACAGTGTCCCGCGAGAGGCAATGATGGTCGGGTCAATGCCCAAATCTGCCGCCCGCCGGTCCCGGCGAACTTTCAACTCGTCGGCGTGGGCAATTTCCTGACGCGACAGGCGGCGGCTCCGAACCACAATCGGACGCGGGTGCTTCTCCGGCGGCACGGCCAACCCTCTTTCAATCGATTCCAGGATGCCCTCCCTGCGCCTGGCCGTCAGGAAGTGGGGCATCCGGACAGCTTTGATTCCCTCCTCGCTTGCCTGGGCGGCGATTTCGCTCAGTGCTTCATGCCGAAGGATAAAGAATGGGGGGCGGTTGGTCCGCCGGGCATCCTTTTCCCGCCACTGCCAAATCTCCCTCAGGATCGCCAATCCCGTAGGACTGAGGCGTTCGTGGCCTTTGACTCGCCATAGCGTGTTGGGGTCGGACCGGGCCGGAACAGCACATTCCCGGATTAGTCGCTCGCAAACCTGGCGATGCCAGTCGAGTCGCCCCAAGGCAAAGAGCTTTTCACGCAGCAGTTGCACCAAATCGTTGAGGTAGCGAACGTCGTTCAGCGCATAATCGATCATCTTGGGCGTTAGCGGGCGTCGCCCCCAATCCGCTTTCTGGGAGCCTTTTTCCAACCTGAGCCCAAGATAACGGGTCAGGACATCGTTCAGCCCAAACTTGGGTTCCCCCAACAACCGGGCGCCCCACATCGTGTCGAAGATGCGCGAAGGCGTGAAGTTGTGGCCGTTGTACAACAGGTGAAGGTCATAATCCGCGGCATGGAAAATCAATTCGTGCCGGTCCAGCGCCTCCCACAGCGGTTCCAAATGCAGGTCCGCCAATGGATCGACGAGTTGCACCTCCCCGGGAATGGCGAGCTGCAAGAGACACAATTTTTCAGGATAGGAATGGAGACTATCCGCTTCCGTATCGATGCCGACCCAGGGTGCCGCGGCAACGCGGTCTGCGAGTTCCCGGAGTTGAGAGCCAGTTTCAATCACCGACGAAAGAATGACGCAACATCGTCGACAAGCCAAGCCGGGAACGACAGTGGCTTCACGGATACATTCCAGGGCGCATCTTGACAGCAAATGGATCAGCATCATGGTGCTTCCGTGAGGACCACGGTCACTCTGGATGAAGATGTCGAGCGAATGCTCCGGGAGGCAATGCATCAATCGCGCTGTAGTTTCAAAGAGGCGTTAAACTCTGCACTCCGCGTCGGACTCAGCCGAAAGAACCCGGCGGCGAAGCAACCCGCCTTTGTTGTCCATGCACGGCATCTGGGATTGCGTGGAGGGATTGACCCGGCCAGTTTGAATCGATTTGTCGATGACTTGGAGTCCGAAGCATTTCTGGCAAAAGAATTCAAGGGAAGGCCGAGATGATCATTCCCGATGTCAATCTGTTGCTGTACGCCTATGACACCGATTTTCTTCGATTTGAGGGACTGCGCTGGTTCAATCCTTTGGTGAGAGATGGGTCTTCAGCCCGTCGAGCAAACTGAATGCGCATCTAAAAGCGAAGCTAAAGCAGTCCTTCGTACCGTTGCGCTCGGGTAAGGTTGAATATGAATAGGGCTGAGTCGCGTGACGGGTGTGCTTTGAACCGCCTCCGGCTCGGACCTGCGGACGGCCTACGGGCTTCGCCTCTGCAGAATAAGCGGGATTTGGACCGTTGGAGATTCGTCCGGAAAATCGCACCACCGATAGTCAACCTATTTCAAAGCTCACATTTGAACCGGCAGATTCGAAACAGAGCAGTTTCTTGGCTGGCTCATGCTCCACCCAGATAAGCGTCCCGAATCTGTGGATTGGCCTTGACCTCCGAAGCGGGTCCTGAGAGCAGAATACGGCCACATTCAATGACGTAGGCTCGATGGGAGATCGACAGGGCCAGGTTGGCATTTTGTTCAACCAACAGGATGGTCAACCCCCGAACCCGATTGAGTTCCGCTATCTTTTCAAAAATGGCTTGGGTAAGGAGCGGAGCAATTCCAAGGGAGGGTTCGTCCAGAAGCAGGCATCGGGGTTGACTCATCAATGCCCGCCCGATGGCCAGCATTTGCTGTTCGCCACCGCTCAACGTACCGGCCAACTGCCCTTGTCGCTCTTGTAGGCGGGGAAAAAGCGTCAGAACAAATTCCAACTCCTTTTGGATCACCCGCTTGTCCCGCTGGAGGTACGCCCCCATGTGGAGATTCTCGAGCACGGTCAGGTTGGCGAAAACCATGCGGCCTTCCGGGCAATGGGCCAAACCTTTGCCCACCAACTTGTGCACAGGACGACCGGTAATATCGGCCCCTTCATACCAGATGGACCCCGATCGTGGGCGAAGCAGTCCGGAGATGGCCCGGAGCGTGGTCGTCTTACCCGCGCCATTGCCGCCAATCAGAGTCACAATTTCTCCGCGGTCCAAGCGCAGAGAAACATCCTGCAGCGCGGTGATGGCCCCGTATTGAACAACCAAATTTTTCAGTTCCAGCATGGAGGGAAAATGATTGGCGACGCCCCAGCTTTATTTGGTCGGCCCGTTCTCGGGATCATAACCGAGATAGGCGGCAATCACGGCCGGATTTTCCCGGACCTGGGCCGGGGTTCCCTCGGCAATCTTACGACCGTATTCGAGGACGTGAATCCGCTGGCAGATGCCCATGACGACCTTCATGTCGTGCTCGACGAGGAGGATGGCCAGCTTGTACCGCTCCTGAATGAACTGGATGAGTTTCATCAGTTCGACTTTCTCGGCGGGATTCATCCCGGCAGCAGGTTCATCCAGCAGGAGCAATTCGGGTTGGGTGGCCAGCGCCCGGACGATTTCCAAACGCCGCTGATCACCATACGGCAGGCTTCGCGCCGGTTCATCGCGCACCCGGTCGAGCTTGAATATCTCCAGCAACTCCCGGGTCCGTTCCGTCAATTCGCGCTCCTCGTGATGGAAAGTCGGCCCCCGGGACAGGGACTGCCCCGGCCCCTGCCGGAGGTGGAGGTGGAAGGCCACGCGGACATTATCGAAAACGGTCAGGCTCCCGAAGAGGCGGATATTTTGAAACGTGCGGGCGATTCCCCGGGCCGTGATTTCAAACGGCCTGAGTCCGGTGATGGCCCTTCCAGCGAACTCAATCGCTCCCTCGGTCGGCGAATAAACGCCGGTGATCAGGTTGAAAACGGTGGTTTTTCCTGCGCCGTTCGGTCCGATGAGCCCGGCCAATTCACCAGGGCGAACGGTCGCCGAGACTTCGCTCACAGCGGTCAGCCCGCCAAAACGAATGGTCACCTTGTTCAGCTGAAGTCCGGTGGCGCTCATGAGGTAGGGCGGCGGGCCAACATTCGGAATGGCCAGTACGCCTTAAGGTAAAACCAAAGTGGATTTTTGAACGGCCAGACCATCAACCCTTGGGGCCGTAGGATCATTAGAACAATCAGTAAAAGGGAATAGATCACCATGCGATAATCGCCGAACTGGCGAAGCAGTTCGGTAAGGACCGTCAGCAGGATGGCGGACAGGATGACCCCGGTATGCCGTCCCATCCCTCCCAGGATGACCATCACCACGATTTCGATGCTCTTGTTGAAATCGAACCCGGAGGGGTTGATGTAATTGTTCAGGTGGGCGAACAAGCCTCCGGCAATGCCCGCAAAGAAGGCCCCCACCACAAAGGCCACCATTTTATAACGGGTGGTGTTCAACCCCATGGCCTCGGCAGAGATCTCATCATCGGCCACGGCGAGGAATCCGCGGCCATAGGTTGAATTCAGCAAAGCCCAGACCGTATAGACCGTGATGGCGGTGGTGCCAAAGACCCAGAAGAGGTTGGAGTAATCGGGAATGGCATTCAGCCCCTTAGCCCCCCCCACATATTCGACGTTCTGAAAGATCACCTTGATGATCTCGCCGAAACCCAGAGTGACAATCGCCAGATAGTCGCCTTTGAGACGAAGCGAAGGAGCCCCAACCAGTCCGCCGGCGACCGCCGCGACCAGGCCTCCGACCACCAAGGCGAAGGGGAACAACAGATAGACGTGCCCTCCAAAAATCGGATTGAGTTGAGCAGCCAGTTTCCCGGTCAGAACAGCAGAAGTATAGGCTCCCACGGCCATGAACCCGGCATGCCCAAGAGAAAACTGACCAGTGAATCCGTTGATCAGGTTCAAACTCGATGCGAGGACAATGTTGATGCCCACCCCCATGGCAACACTGAGCACATAGGAATCCAGGTGATTGGAAAAAAACTGGGCCAATCCGGCGGCGAGCAACGCAGCCACCAGAACAAGTTGAGAGCGATTCAGCCAACTGGGCATGGGAACAAGCGGTTAAACTTTTTCGATTCGGTTGCGCCCCAACAATCCTGCCGGTCGGAACAGGAGAATGCCGATGAGAATGGCAAAGGCAACGGCATCCCGGTAGGTGGACCAACGTGTGCCGGAGACACCCGTTTCAACAAAGCCAAGAACCATCCCTCCAAGCGCGGCACCCGGCAGACTCCCGATACCTCCCAGCACGGCGGCAATGAAGGCCTTGAGACCGGGGGAGTTCCCCATCAACGGTTCGATACTTGGATAGTTCATGCCATAGAGGACACCCCCGGCCCCGGCGAGGGCCGATCCCAAACCGAAGGTGAACGAGATGATCCGGTTGGTATCGATACCCACCAGCGAAGCGGCGGTGGCGTTGAACGACACGGCCCTCATGGCCGTACCGATCCGGGTTCGCTGAACAATCCAATGCAATGCGGTTAGCAGGGCCAGAGCCACCCCCAGAACAACCAGTTGATTGCTGTTGATAACCAATCCCCCGAGTTTGAACGTCTGCGATGGGAAAATATTGGGGAACGCCTTGGGATTGACTCCAAACACCATCTGGCCACCATTTTGAAGCAGCAGGGAGACACCGATGGCCGTGATCAGAACGGTCAGGGTGGACCGCTTGCGCAACGGTCGATACGCCAGTCGTTCAATTAAAATGCCGACGGCGGCACATGCCGCCATCGAAATGACCAGAACCAACAACCCCCCGAGGAATCCGCCACTGGCAAATCCCCAACGCCCCATGGCCCGGGAACTGTAGAATGCAGTGAACGCTCCAAGCATGAACACATCGCTATGGGCGAAATTGATGAACCGAAGGACCCCGTAAACCATGGTGTAACCCAGGGCGATCAACGCGTAGATGGCCCCGAGCGAGAGGCCATTGATCACTTGTTGCAGCAGTTCGGTCATGCGTTTGAGTCAGGCAGCGGGAATCGGGTCGACTCTCAATGCCGGGAGGAGTCTGCAATCAGCGGCACACGGACCGCGACACCAAATTTCGTCGAGTTGGGGAATCCACTCACGGCGTAACCGTGCAAACAAAGGTCAATTGACCTTTCTCGACCCGGACGATGGTGGCCGGTTTGCGCGCGTTTCGCTCTTCGTCCAATGAAATCTCGCCGGTCACGCCGGTCCACCCCCGGGTGGTGCTCAGGGCTTGACGGATGGCGGGCGATGCGGTCGATCCGGCCCGATGCATGGCATCCGCCAACAATTGAAGTGCGTCATATCCGAGCGCCGAAACTCCGGTGGGGGCCTTGTGAAACCGGGCGGTGAACTGGTCAACAAACCGACGGCTGGATTCGGCCGTCGAACTGACTGAAAAATGGACAGGAAACATGGCCCCCTCGGCTGCTGGCCCGGCAATCTCCACCAACTCCGGAGCTTCCCATCCGTCGCCCCCCAGCAACGGCACCTCGATTCCCAACTCCCGCGCCTGTCGCAGGATCAACGCAGCTTCTCCAAAATAGCAGGGGGCAAAGATGGCCTCGGGTCGCGTAGCCTTCAGGGCTGTGAGTTGCCCTCGGAAATCCTTGTCACCGCTGGTATACCGCTGCTCACCGGCAATTTCGCCGCCGTCGGCCAGAAACCGCTTCCGGAAGAAATCGACCAGGCCGACGCTGTAGGAAGAGCCGGTGTCCACCAGCAAGCCGACTCGCCTGAGTCCCAGATTCTGCCGGACGAACTTGGCCACCACCGTTCCCTGAAATGGGTCGGTGTAACAAACGCGGAAGATGCAGTCGCCCACCGAGGTGACCTGGGGATCGGTCGCCGCCGGCGAAACCACAGGAACGCCGGCTCCCTGGGCCACGTAGGCCCCCTCAAGGCAGCGTCCCGACGCCCCTTCCCCCACAATCGCCACCACATGGTCCCTGGAAATAAGCTTCCGAACCAGGGGAGCTGCGGTGCCCGCTTTGGAGCCCGTGTCCTCGGCAATCACCTCGATGGGCCGTCCCAGGACACCACCCGCCGCATTGATCTGTTCTGCGGCCAGGACCACTCCCATGTGGGTGTATTGTCCCAACCCGGCCAACGGGCCGGTCAGGGACGAAAATTCACCGATGCGAATCGGCTCCACCGTGGACACGGTCGACGAGGATGGCTCGCGCCGACATCCCACGGTCAACATCAACCATCCCAGCAAAAGCCACGAAAGCCGGTGTCCCCTTGCAACCGGGTTCCCGGTCAGGTGGTCCGACATCGACCGCTTCATGGCTCGACGGTCTCGAGGTACTTGAACTTGCCGTCCTTGACCGTGATGATCACCGCAGACTTGGTGGCGTTCCGTTGGGCGTCGAGGGTGGTCTTGCCCGTCAGGCACGGAAAGTCCTTGGTGGCCGCCAGAGCGTCGCGAATCTTCGGACCTTCCGTGGAGCCCGCCCGCTTGATGGCATCAAAAAGGACGACCGCCGAGTCATAGCCCAACGCCGCCATGGCGTCCGGGACCTGACCAAACTTGGTCTTATAGGCGGCGACGAATTGCTCGATGAGTGGGTTTTTGACCTCCGGGGAAAAGTGCGTGGAGTAAAAGGTGTTCGCCAGGTTCTCGGCACCAGCAATCTCGATCAATTCCGGAGCCTCCCATCCATCTCCACCAAAGATGGGAACGTTGATTCCCAATTGACGGGCCTGGGCAACGATCAATCCCACTTCCGTGTAATAGCCCGGAACCACGATGGCATTCACATTCGCCGCCTTGATGGCCGTGAGCTGTGCCCGGAAGTCCTTGTCCTTGCCCGTGTATTTTTGCTCGATGACCACCTGACCGCCGTTTTTCTCGAACGGTTCCCTGAAATACTTGGCCAAACCGGCGCTATAAGCCGAGGCGACATCGGTCAGGAGCGCCACCTTGGTCGCCTTGAGGGATTTGCGGGCGAATTCCGCCAGGAGACGCCCTTGGAAGGGATCGGTAAAGCAAACGCGGAAGATATAGTCTCCTGTGGCGGTCACGTCCGGATTGGTCGACGAGGGCGAGACCATCGGCACACGGTTGGTCTGACAGATGGGCGCAGCTTCCAGGGACCGACCGGACGCGACCTCTCCGAGGACTGCGACCACCTTATCGCGAGAGATGAACTTCTTGACGATGGTGGCCGACTCGCCGGACTTCGACTGATTATCGTCGGTGATCAGTTCGACCTTCCGTCCGAGGACGCCACCGGCCGCGTTGATTTCCTCGACGGCAATGACGGTCCCGTTGTGGGACGATTGGCCAAAGGTCGCCTCACTACCGTGCAGGGAGGCATACTCGCCAACGCGAATAGGCTCGGTTCCAGCAGCAGCCCCGCCTCCACCTCCGCCCTCCTGCTTGCAGCCAACCAGAGTCAGGGCGAGCGAACCGACGATCACGGCACCCAGGACGGACAGGGAGCGACCACCGGGCAAAAGAGAGGAACGATTCATGAGCAGAGAGTTCGGTTGTTCAGGTTTCAAGACCAAGGTGCCACTCGGGCGACCAGCGCGAGAGGCTAGGAAGAGCCAGGGTAAAGGGAAAGCCGGTTTTTCGGCTTTCCGGGTGGAAGTGGGGACCTTCGTGTGAGAATCGGTTTTGCAGACGGGAAATGTTTCTTCGGAAACGACCTCGCCAGCCGGGAGAGCCGTATCGGGAAAACTCTTGATGGAAACCATTCTCAATTTTCGAGATGGTCCTCCCTATGGCGAAGCGTTTTGGTGCCGGAGAACTCTACGGCCACGATTTCAGTCAACTTTCTCCGGAAGAGATTCGAAAAAAATCCTCTGCCTCGTCGTCATCGATTCCGTGTCCATTCAAAGCCCAAAAACCAAGGGGCATTCAACCTGTCTGTAGTAAGAAAGGTGGGGTTTGTTCCTTACGTCTGTTTGAATCCACCGAATCGGGAGAAGTCATCGTCTCCGGCATGCCTACCATCACCTGCCCCAACAGGTTTCTAGAAGGAAATGTTGTTACCCAATGGGTGGGCGAAACGCTGCTGGGAACCCGGAATCCACTCGTTGTCTCGGAACTCCCCTTTTTGATGGAGACCAGCGCCACCGGCCTGACCTCCGATTCAGATGCCGTGGGTAAAATTGATCAGATACTCGTTCACCTCGAACGAGGACATTTGCGGTGGTGTGCCGTCGAAATGCAGGCGGTGTACTTTTCTGGAATGAGCATGGAAAATGACTTTCGCATCATGCGCAATTGGAAAGGACCGGGTATACCCTTTCCAGCGTCTCAACGAAGGCCGGACTATCGTTCTTCAGGCCCCAAACGTCTGATGCCCCAACTCCAAACGAAGGTTCCAACCATCAGCCGGTGGGGGAAGAAGATGGCGGTCATCATTGACCAGGGTTTCTGGGAGTCATTGGGCGAAATGCGAGAGACGCGGGAACTTTCGAATTCTGAAATCGTCTGGTTTGTCGTTTCCCTTGAGTCTTCGACGTCAGGAAATTTCTCTCTTCGACCGGCAGAAGCGCATTTTACGACATTGGCTCACGCAGTAGAGGGGCTGACTGGGGGAACTCCTATGTCACAGGAGCGCTTTGAGAATCAAATTCGAGAACGCCTTGCCTTGGACACAGCCAGGAAAGGCTCCTTCCAATAAGCAACTCTGACATCTCTGAGTGATGGGTGTTTTTCATGGCAATAGCACGAGTTTTCAGGCGAAAACGCGCAGCCATCGACTCGATTTCCGGGGCCTTGTCATACGTGAGCAGGACATCTCCCCGAACAGTGGATGCCAGGCATAACAATTCATCGTGGTCGACCTGCCAGTGAGTGTAAAGCCTCCGCGCCGCCACCAAGTACGGCGGGTCGATGAAAAATGCGGCGTTCTCTTCATCCGCATAGCGCCGGAGAACCTCAAATCCGTCCCCTTCAATCAGGGTGATACGGTCGCGCACTTGTTCAATCTCCCGGATTCGCCGGGCCAGCGTTTCTGGATACCAGCGAGAAGACAGGCCACGCCCGTTCTCACCGGTTTTAATCAGCCCGGCACCCGGTGCCATGATGCCGCCCCGCTGAACCCGGTTTCTCAAGATCACCGAAAACGCCAACTCCCGCTGTGTCGTCGGATGACTGTCCAGCACCTTTCGCACCGCATCGATGGTCAAATCAAACTCCAGTATCCGCCGGGCCAACCATTCGGCTTGCCCTTCCAGAATCGTGTGCCAGACGGATGCGACCAGTGTGTCCCGTTCCACAAGGATGACCCTCTCGGCCAACTGCTCAAAGGCCGCTGTCAATCCAACGATTCCTCCTCCGGCAAACGGTTCGATCAGCAACTTTGGCCGGATGTTGATCAACCAGGACCGGATATGGGGTACCAGCCAGGTCTTTCCTCCCGGATATCGAAACGGCGAACGTTGAGGGACCGACGCCACGTTCACCGGACGCAGGCTGGAGAAGTCCTCGGAGGTACGGTAACGGGGAATCGTCGTGTCAAGGACCTGCGGCGCGACCTTTTCATCCAACGTTCGAGCATACTCCAGAACCTGGCCAACCAACGGCTTTGGAACCCGAATCACCGTGGTATCCCCGGCTTTCCATTTTGGCCGAAAGGTCGTCGATGAGCGCGCCATGCACCCTTGTTACGCGGGTATTTCGAAAATGCAAGGCCAGTGTCGTGTATCCGAAACAGCTTACAGTTTGCGGCGAGGGATTTTCGGCTCCCGCGAGGCGACGAGCGACGAGCATACCCGCAGTGGTCTGTGAGGAGTGAGCAACGAAGCGGGAGCCGAAAAGAGCTGCGGCCCTTCGGATACACGACACTAAGGTATATTCTTGGTGAATGGCCCGTGTGGGGCCGGATGTCTTGCTAGGAAGAACGACAGGAATCCCAATCCAGACCGAAACGGGCCAGGTATTTGCGCAAACGATCGGCATCATTGGGGGTCTTCCGGCCTTCCCGGCTGACGCCAAAGAGCTTCCGGCCTGCCTCGGAAAGCGTTTGTGATTTGCGACACACCTCCACCACGCTGGCCAGTTGAACCTGATCGAACAAGTCCAGCTCCTTCACTTTATCACGGCCCAACAGCGGCGTTAGAACGCCACCCGGGTCCGCTGTACCCTCTCCCGGACGCGACCACGCAGCTCTGAGCCGGGCCAGCTCTGGGTCCAAAATCTCCTCCGTTATCCGACCACCTGTGGCCAGGGTCACCATCCGGGTCACCGCGGCATTGAGGTCCCGAAAGTTCCCAATCCATAGGGCCTCGGGCGATTGGGCAAACTTCAGAAATCGGTCCCGGGCCTCCCGATTCATGGTCACCCGACGAGACAGCCGCTGGGCCGCTTTGTTCAGCTCAAAGTCCAGATTCGGCTCGATGTCCTCCGGACGTTCCGACAGTCCGGGCAACTGGAACGACCAGAGATTCAAGCGCGCGAGCAAGTCCTCCCGGAATCTCCCCTGCCCCACCGCGCGGACCAGGTCGCGGTTGGTTCCGGCGATCAACTGAAAATCACTCTTTGCCTCCCGATCACTACCCATGGGCAGGAATCGCTTTTCCTCCAGTGCCCGCAACAGCATCGCCTGTTCGTCGAGGCCCAGCTCCCCGACTTCGTCCAAAAACAGCAATCCACCGTCAGCTGACCGAATCACACCGGCCCGATCCTGGAGCGCCCCGGTAAAGGCTCCCTTGACGTGACCGAAGAGGGTCGACATGGCGGCATCTCCCCGCAAGGTGGCGCAATTCACCTCCACCAACGCTCCGGCCACCTGGTGTCGGAGCTTCTTCAATTCAAAAATGCGACGGGCCAATTGCGATTTCCCGGCACCGGTCGGGCCCGTCAGGAGAATCGGTTCGCGCGAATGAATGGCGACATGTTCTATCTGCTCCATCAGAAGGTTGAACCGGCGATTCTTGGTCTCGATGCCGGACTTGAGGAAAAGGGTGCCCTCCGATGCCCGCCGCCGCACCCGCGCCGCCAACCGATCGTACTTGGAAAGGTCGAGATCAATGATGCTATACCGCCCCTTCGCCGTCCGCTTCTTCGAATCTTCCGGCGAACTTTGAACCAGCCGACCCGGGAACTGCCGGGACTCGGTCATCAGGAACAGGCAGATTTGTTGAACGTGGGTCCCGGTGGTGATGTGAACCAAATAATCCTCCTCATCAGGATGGAACGATAGCGCTTCGGCAAAGTCCTGTAGCGAGGCATAGACTTCTTCAAAGTCCCAGGGATTGGTGAGAGATTGCTCGGTGAGGCGAACGTCCGTACCGGGCGAGACCCGGGCGATGTCCGCGGCTACGCACCGGGCGATGTCCCGGTGCATCGCCTGGTGAATGAGCTCAAGGCGGGCAACGGGCAGATCGGCATGATCGACCAGCGAAACAGTTGGCCGCCATTTCAGCCACCGTTCGTTGTGAAAGCCGGAATCCAGGACACTGCCCAGGAAACCGATGACGACCGTGCGCTTGTTATTCATAGCGTATGCGAGCGTTATTTAGCTTTAAAACTAGTCCAAGAGCAATCCGAAAAGAAGGCCACCTCCATTCATCACATTTCATAACTCATTGCTTTTAGGGTATTTAACCAATTTTCAACGCCACCACGGAATCGACCGAAAAAGTTGGCACGGTATCTGATTAAGAGAGTACTCGCTGAGGGCAACTCTGGCAGCCGGACAAGAGTCCTTGTTCAGGTTCTGCAATTTCGTTTGCCTTAAGCGTATAAAACCAAGTCCGCGTCCGGCGGCGAGGGATTCAGTTCCCACCAACGAAAGGCCTGCAGGCTGACGAAGATCAGCCTCCGCCCAAGTTGGAGTGCCGTCGGGCGTGGTCCGGATTCAGAGGAAAGAGATGAATATGGAAATGAACGACGATTTGTCATTGGAACGATACAGGCCGCAAATGAGTCGCCGCCTCAGCAATCTTCGCAGTCTTCGAAATGTGTTCATTGTTCATGAACATGAAGCGGCGCTGCTGTACCGGCATGGCAACTATTCCAGGACGCTGCCACCAGGGCGCCATGTGGTCTGGGGAATGGGCTGGTCCATCTCCCGCATCGACCTTCGGCCTGAGGTCATGGAAGTCATCGGACAGGAGATTTTGACGTCCGATCACGTCGCCCTCAAACTTTCGATGATCGTCTACATGAGTGTGAAGGACCCCGTCGTGGCTTCTCGGGGAGTCCAGAATTTGCAGAACCACCTCTACACGGGGGTTCAGTTGGCCTTGCGACAAGTTGTAACCGCCCATACAGCCGAAATGATTGTATCGCAACGAACAGAAATGAACCGGAAGCTGATCGCCGAAATTCAGCCGATGGCAGAGAAAGTGGGTGTCGAAGTCCTTTTGACGAAAATAAAAGACATCATGTACCCCCCGGAATTGAGGAAAGCCTACTCCGAGATCCATCGAGCCCGACTGGAAGGACTCGCCGCATTAGAGCGAGCCCGGGGCGAAACCGCAGCCTTGCGCAACCTCGCCAATGCAGCACGTCTACTGGGGAGCAATCCCGCCCTGCAGAATCTTCGATGGCTCCAGGCCATCACCGAAGCCGGGTGTAAAGGCGGAAGCCTGGTCCTCCACCTTCCGCCGGGCTTGGGGACTCCAACAAGTTCCAACCCGGAATCTGCATCGTCCGTTGAGACAGACCCTCAAGTTCCGCAATAAACCATCTCCCGAAGTCTTCTGATTCGAAGCGGAGAGGCCGCCACGATCAAATTTACATCACTTAATCCAATGAACACCACCGATTTAGCCCGATTGGGCGTCGCCCCTGGTGAAGCCACCCGGCGCGGAACAGACTTCATCGCCCGCTATGTCCTCAAGGGCCTGGACCGAACCATTCTGACCGAAACCGTTGAGGCCATCGTCCAGAACCCCGCTGCATTCATCGACGATGAATTGCGCGGTGATTTTGCCCGGGCACTGATCGCCAGCTCTTCCGTCCACCGGGCCACCCCTGCCCCCTGGCGACAGTGGGGCGAGGGCCTCGAGCCAGAGGCGGTCCAACAGATGGCCCGTGCCTGCCAATTGCCCGTGGCCGTCGCCGGCGCCCTCATGCCGGACGCCCACGTGGGCTACGGACTACCCATCGGCGGGGTGTTGGCCACCGACAATGCCGTGGTCCCATATGCCGTGGGCGTGGACATCGCCTGTCGCATGAAGCTGACAGTCCTGGACCTCCCGCTTCGGGAACTGGACCGACAGCGGGAGAACCTCATCCGCGCCATCGAAACCGAAACACGATTCGGTGTCGGCGCCACCTTCAAGCAGCGGCGCGAGCACGAGGTCACCGAGGCAGATTGGGGAGTAAGCCCCATAACCCGGCGAAACAAGGACCGCGCCTGGGCTCAGTTGGGAACCAGCGGGAGCGGCAATCACTTCGTCGAGTTTGGCGTCTTCACCAACGAACAACCGGTGGAAGGGTTGCCCGCAGGTGAATATGTGGCGCTGTTGAGCCACAGCGGAAGCCGGGGAACCGGTGCCGCCGTGTGTGATCACTACAGCAAGCTGGCCATGAGCCGTCATCCGGACCTGCCGCGGGAACTCAAGCATCTGGCGTGGCTACCGTTGGACTCTGCCGAGGGTCAGGAATACTGGGCGGCCATGGAGTTGATGGGACGCTACGCGGCCGCCAACCATTCCCTGATCCATCGTCATATCGCCCGCCATTTGCGCCTCGAAGTGCTGCTGGATGTGGAAAACCACCACAACTTTGCCTGGAAAGAGCGGCATCGGATCGACGGAGTCGACCGCGACGTGGTGGTCCACCGCAAGGGGGCGACCCCGGCGGGAACTGGGGTCCTTGGAATCATTCCGGGGTCGATGGCGACGCCGGGATTTCTGGTCCGGGGCAAGGGAAGTGAACCGTCCCTACAATCGGCCTCCCACGGCGCTGGACGAGCGATGAGCCGTACCCGGGCCAAAGAGACGTTCGAGTGGGACAAGGTCAACCGGCAGTTGAAGGAAAAGGGCGTGAAGTTGATCTCCGCCGGTCTCGACGAAGTGCCCGGGGTATATAAGGACATCCATCAGGTCATGGCCGCGCAAGCGGACCTGGTCGAGGTGCTCGGACGGTTTGACCCGAAGCTGGTTAAAATGGCTCCGCACGGTGAGCGCCCGGAGGATTAAAAATTCAGAGGACCCGCGCCAAAACCGGCGCGGGTCCTGAAGGCGGGGCATTTATCAACGCCCTTCAGCGTGCACTACAACACATCTCATTCTCAGCTCGATTTATAACATCCACCCATGAGTACCATTTTGATCGATGGATCCGAAGGCGAAGGTGGCGGACAGATTCTGCGCACGGCGCTATCCCTTTCCATGGTGACGGGTCAACCGTTCCGAATGGAAAAGATTCGGGCGGGGCGTCCGAAGCCTGGCCTCAAACGGCAGCACCTGACATCGGTCGAAGCTGCGGCAGCGGTCAGCCGTGCCGTCGTTGAGGGTGCTTTCCTGGAATCGACATCCGTCGAGTTCTTACCTGGGAAGGTCATTCCGGGATCCTACTCCTTTGATGTAGGCAGTGCCGGGAGCACGACTCTGGTTCTCCAGACCGTGCTGCCGCCCCTGTTGACGTCGGACGGAATCTCCCGATTGACCGTCACGGGAGGGACCCACAATCCGGCCGCACCGCCCTATGATTTTCTCCTGAAAACCTTTGGCCCTCAATTGGAGCGGTTTGGCCCCAAACTCGAATGGCATCTGGAGCGACCGGGCTTTTTTCCTGCAGGCGGGGGGCGCTTCTCCGTCACGATTCATCCGGTGCCACAATTGACACCCATGGAATGGCTGGCCCGCAGTCCAGTCCGACGCCGGACAGCCCGGGCGCTGATTTCGCGCACTCCCGAATCGATTGCTCGTCGTCAATTGGTCGTCGTCCGACAACGACTGGCCTGGGAACCTGACGAGTGCCTGGTGGAACCGGTTCCCACGGCACGGGGTCCGGGACAGGCTCTCCTGCTGGAGGTCCAGACCGATGAGATCACCACCGTCTTTTCGGGATTTCCAGACAGGGGCCGGACACCTGAAGACGTGGCAAACGAAGCCATTGAATCCGTGGAACGCTGGATGAAATCCGATGCGATGGTGGATGAGCACCTGGCGGATCAATTGCTGATTCCCATGGCCTTGGCCGGGGGCGGTCGATTTCGAACCACCGAGCCATCGTCCCACACCCGCACCAACGCCTCGATCATCCGCCGGTTTTTGGAGGTCGACATTCGGTTCGACCAGGAATCGTCAGGCACGTGGCTTGTCACGGTGTCGGGGAAACGGAACCCGGGAGGTGGAACCAAGGATTCAGCTCTGCGTAGCGCAACGTGACTGCGGAAAGTTGACCGGTCGGCGAATCTAGTATCTTCCATCAGTGACGAACTTGGGCTTGAAGTTCGCGCACTGACGGCGCTAAAAAGCAACTCATCCAAAAGGCGGAAGGGAAAAATCCAAGGTTCAAACCCCAGACTTTCCTTCCAACGAGCATAACCATAACAATCGAACCTAACCTCGTCGAAGTCCGTAATGTTTTTGCCTCCTCGGCAGTCTAATGTTCGAGGGCAATCTCAAAGAATAAGGTGACAACACGTCTTGACTATCTCTTCCAAATCACCCCCCCGTGGCTGGTTGTTGGAATTGGTGAACCAGAGCGAGGGGAATGCATTCCCCAGAAGTTCTATTCCCGTGCTGACCTAAACGTCTGCGTGAGGCGTTTACGCGGTCGAAAGATGCAGACCACCCAATCCTTGATGGACGAGATTAGCGCTGCATTTCAGTTCTTCGACGGTTTCGGCGCAAATTGGATAGCACTCAGGGAATGTTTGGAGTACCTCGACGAATGGCTTCCTGCGGATGCCTATATTTTGCTCTGCGAGCAAGCAGAAAGCATACTGTTTCAGGAACAGACAAGCGACTTGACAGCTTTTCTAATGACATTGAATGAGGTCGGAAGTTGGTGGTCGAAACCCATCACAGATAATGGTAGGTTCAATCGCAAGTGTGTTCCATTTCATGTTCTGCTTTACGTCACCGAAAACGATCGAGAATGGATTGGAAAGATATCAACATTGGCCGCAAATTGCAATGTGCCATTGAGATACATGAATGATGAAACGTGATACGTTTACGCTTATATTCATACCGGTGCTTGATAAAGGAATGGATTCTTCCAGGCCGACATTTGGGAGACCAATCACGGTTGATATCTTTGAGGTTCTGCTCACAGTAGATTACAATTCAGAAGATGAGGTTTGGCAGTTTTCGCCGGGAACGTTTGTCACATGTCGTGCGACGATGTAGGACAACAAACCTATTCTGGTCGCAACGTCGCAAGTAGAGAATCCCGATAGATTTAAAGTCAACGAATAAGGGTTAAGAACCCGAACAGTGCATATAACTCAAGTGACGTGTACATTACTCCGCACCACCGTCACACTGCTGATGTAGTTGATTAAATTAGTCATTCATATCAAACCACCCACGGAGCTGCAGATGGACACCCGGGCCTGAAAGCCCACGCCATCCCGTTGTAGAGTCAGCAACACATCGGAGTTCGACCACGTCCGCACGCACATGACTGCCATCAAAGAGGATCAGGAGGAGGCGAAGTGTCACTCACCACGAGCATAGGCTAGGTCGGCCTCCAGCTCAGTTTCCGTATAGTGGCGAGCGATACCGCGACGACCAAGCTCCTGGCCGAAACTGAACTTCGTCATCCCGACCAGTTCCGCAGCCTTACCAAGGCTCAACAAATCGCGCGCGTACAGCGCGCAAGTAATCTCCAGCAGTAGATAGTGCTTCCGTTCCGCCTCGGAAACGGGCAAGGCGGCTAGCACTTCATCGGGGATGTCAAGTGTCAGGCTCGTCTATGAAGTTACTCAGTCCGTGCGGCGGCGTCAAATGCGAAGGGTGCCGCCGCACGGTTCTTCACCGATTGCCGACCCGAGTTTCCTGCTAAAGACAACGTGACCGCGGGACGACGATCGGCTGTGACGTCTTGAGGAAGGATGGTCCACAAAGCCGGACGTCCCTTGAGCCAATGTCCGAATTCAAGGACACTCGTGTCGTGTTGAACGCCCATACGATTCCGCTGCCTGTCCAACAGATGATCCGCAGGCGGGTTGGCGACGTTGCGCGCCGCAATCGCGGCATTTCCATTGGCATGCTGGCGGCCCGTCTTTTCGTCTTTTTGGTCATTATCGAATGGACGGCAGCTCCGGTCGTTCGGGCAGACGCCCCGCCAATCGACACCACCCCCTCGACCCCGGTGCCCTATTTGTCACCGGAGGAATTGCGGACGGCGGTACCCCAGGCGCTGGCCAACCGTTCCCGGTGGCACCTGAGCGCGAGCCACAATCCAGGCACGGCACAGCTGGCCGTGGACGGGGACATGAACACGCGTTACGACACGGGATGTTATCAGGCCCCGGGGGAGTGGTTTCAAATCGAGCTTCCCGAGGAAACCCACGTCAATGCCTTGGAATTGGACGCCGGGGCTTCCGCCTATGATTACCCGCGCGGCTACAAGGTACAGCTTTCCGTCGACGGCCAGCATTGGGGCGAACCGGTGGCCAGTGGGCTCGGGAAAAAGACGCGGACAGAAATTGAATTTGAACCGGCAAACGTCCGATTTATCCGCATCACCCAAACCGGCGCGGAGGAAGGTGTCTATTGGTCCATCCACGAGATGAAAATCTACCAAACTGGCCGATGAAACCTTACACCGCGGCATCGCGCATTCCACCGGGTTCAGAGCACTGAGGGAGGTTCCGCTGAAAACCGGCCTGAATCACGCCGTCATGAGCAGGGGTGGCCTACCGGTTACAGCACCCGCACGGACTTCAATTTGGCGGCTGCCTTTTCAAAAGTCACCATTTCCTCGGCTGCATCGGAGTAGGCTCCATGAATCAGCCGGTCCACAAATCCCGGCTTGGCAGAAGCCAGTCCCCGGGTCGCCAACACCTCGGCGACGGCTCCGAGCGGTTTGATTTCTCCGGCAGCGAACAGGTCTCGCAAACCCTTCAGCGCATCCTGTTTCGATACGTCGTAATGGTGCTGCAGCGCAAAGTAAGCCTCCGCCACCACCAAATCCGAAATCACGGCGTGATGGCCACCGCGCGACAGTTCGTCCAGGAACGCCACGGCTCGTGAGGTCTGGTCCGCCGGTTGCCCCAGCAGCAGGCGCAACACCACCGAAGTGTCCAATCCCACCTTCATGCATCGCGCTTTCGCCCAGCGGTAATGCTCTCCCGGATCGCCACCAGCGAATGATCTGTGACCTTCCTGGCGCGCGGCCCGAGGCAGCCCACCCATGCGCGGGTGCGGGCCGGCTGAAGCCGCAACACCCAAACTTTCGAGCCATTTTCGGTGCGCGGCTCGAGCTCGATCACGTCCCCCGGCTTCAAGCCGAGCGACTCGCAGGTTTCCTTGGGAAACGTCGCCTGCCGCTTCGACGTCAAGGTCAGCGTGGTCTTCTCGCGACCATCGGCCACAACGCCTTACCTGTCAATTTCGCAGTAAGGAGACCACTGACGCCTCCCCGCAGACGACAGTGCCCGGCATGACCGATGCCCAACCGCGTTGGAAATGACGCTGCTCCGCCGTGACCATGCCGCAAAAAGTCTGGCCAGCAGGGAGGACGGGCAATCTGGCTTCGATTTCAACGTGGATGAGTTCGGGCAGGCGCGTGTCGTCCGTGAGGAAAGCTTGCCCAACCGAGGCACAGATGGTCCGTTTTCCAAGGCTTGTCGCACAGATTCTACCTTCCTTTTCGTCGATCAAAACCGCGTCCGCTGAAAGGCACAACGCGAGTCGCAGAGCTTCGGTTTCGCCCGCATCCAAATCGCCGAGTTCATCAGGTGTCCGGCGGGCATGGGAGTTACTCAGTCCGTGCGGCGGCGTCAAATGCGAGGGGTGCAGCCTCTCGGTTCTTCAACCTTTGCTGCTCCATTCGGAACCGAATCGCCTCCACCGGGGTGGGCAAATCCATGGGATATTGTTCCTCCTCATAGCGCTCCACCAAAACGCTCAATAATTCAAGGTCCTGTCCTTCAGGAGAATTCGGATCAGGATCGCCGTCCATCAACGCATCGATGCGCTCAAGCGCTGCCCGGCACGCTTCCGAATACCAAGCATCGAGCGGGCCTTTGGCCATAGGGTACTTTCTGGCGAATTCACGCAAGGGCTTGCGACTGACGATGCTCATATTTTTCTCAGGTTGGGTTCTACTGTCAATAGGAGTCGATGACGTTAGATTGAATGGATTCGTGAAGGGATACTGTTGAACCGAACGTCGAATGGCCGAAGTGGGAATTGACGTCGAGGGAGAGGATGGGCGTCGGAAGGGTGTTTGCGGGTTTGCCACGATTGGTGCCCGTGCTCTACCGTTCCTCTGCTGCCATGATCCGCTGGTTGCCGAGATTTCGATTCCCGTCCCGGGTTTCCGTGATCGCCCTCTTTCTGGCGTTCTATCGCCTGACGGCGGACGTCACCGATGCGGGCACAGCGGATCGGAAGTCTCGCGAGGCACTCACGGTTCTGCGCGAGGAGTGTTTCGCCTGCCACAATCCCGAGAAGAAAAAGGGCGGATTGATCCTCTCGACGCACGAGGATTTGCTCAAAGGGTGTGACAATGGCCCCATCGCGATTCCAGGGAAGGTCACGGAGAGCCGGTTGTTGGCCGTGTTGCGGGCGGAGGCTGATCCCCACATGCCGCCCCGGAAACAGTTGTCCGACGCGCAGATCAAGTCGGTGCGGCATTGGATCGCATCAGGGATGCGCTGGGATGCGTCTGCAGTTTCCGAGGACTCCGCGACTCCTGCTCGCTTCACGCTTCAAGCGTTGCCTTCAGCTTATCGGCCCGTGCTGGCAATCGCCCTTTCGCCCGATGCCAAACGGTTGGCCATTGGCCGGGGCGGACGGATCGTCTTGCATGACCTGACTTCGACAAACTTCACCGTCGTGGCAGCCTGGGATGTTCCAACGGACTGCGTTCGCTCTCTCGCCTGGAGTCCTGATTCACAACGATTGGTTTCCGGCGGGTTCCGACAGGTCAACGTCTGGTTGGCGACCAACGGGACTAGAGTCCTGGCCTTGACCAACTCGGTTGTAGGTCGGGTGGAAGCGGTGCGTGTGTCACCAGACGGCCAGTCCCTTGCCTTTGGAGATGGGGAGGCGGGACGCAACGGCTTTGTCCGCATCGCAGATTTGGCGAGTGGAAAGATCGTGGCCTCGTGGCGTGCCCACGCCGATACCGTGTTCAGTCTCGACTACAGTGCCGATGGCCAACGCCTGCTCTCCGCCGGGGGCGACAAGCTCATCAAGGTGTGGGATGTGACCAGTCATCAGGAATTGGCCGTCTTGGAAGGCCACACGGCCCAAGTGCTTTCGGCGGTATTTAATACCAACGCGACACAGGTCTTGAGTGGCGGCGTGGATAAGCAAATCAAGGTTTGGGATATCGCCACTCGGGAAAAGATCATCGCTCTTGGAACACCGCTCTCGTCCATCACGGCCGTGGCGTGGCCGGGTCGAAGCGCGTCGGTCTATGCGCTCACGGAGGCCGGCAACGTGGCACGCTATTCCAACCTCAAATCACATTCGGGAGAACAAAGTTCAGCCACGGGCGACGAATCACCGATCGGGACGACGGCAGAGGCCGGACTCAGCCTTTCGGTATCGACGGACGGCCATTGGGTCGCCGTGGGAAGCCAGGACGGCGCGGTCGACCTGTGGAATTCCGAGGGCAAGCGGGTCGCACATCTGACCGCACCTGAAACCAGGCCCGTCGCACAGACGGGTTTGCCAACTTTGCTTCTCGCTGGACAAGGTGTTCGACAGAAGAGCACTTCATCCGAATCCAGCTCCGCGGTGCCAAGCTTTGCCCGGGATGTCTTGCCGGTGTTGAATCGGGCGGGCTGTTCGGCGGGTGCATGCCATGCGAAGCCGGATGGCCAGAATGGCTTCAAGCTTTCGGTCTTCTCCTACGATCCCCTCCATGATTATGCCCAGATTGTGAAGGCGGCACGGGGTCGGAGGGTATTCCCGGCGGCACCGGACGAAAGCCTCCTGCTGAAGAAAGCACTGGGGCTTGTTCCTCACGAGGGCGGACGGCGGTTTGAGCCCGGTTCGGAGCAACATCGACTGATCAGTCGATGGATTCGGGCCGGAATGCCCTACGCCCTCACCAATGAGTCGGCATTGGCGGGAATTTCGGTCTTTCCCAAGGAACATCGCTACCGCAAAGGAGGCTCACAGCAGCTTCGGGTGGAGGCTCATTACACCGACGGGAGCACACGCGATGTCTCGCGCCTCGCGGCCTTTGCCGAGAACGATAAGGAGGTGGCCCGGGTCGATGAACAGGGAATGGTCCGCATCGGAACTGTCACCGGTCAGGGCGTGGTCGTGGCCCGGTACATGGGCTTTGTGGCGGATTCGCAAATCCTGGTCCCTGCCGATCGGGTGCTGCCCGAATCCCGATATGCCGCCCTGCCCCGCCACAACTTCATCGACGAATTGGCCTATGCCCAGTTGCGCAAACTGGGACTATTCCCATCGGAACCGAGCTCCGATACCGAGTTTCTAAGGCGGGCAAAGCTCGATACCATCGGGCTTCTACCAACGCCGGAAGAAGTTCGCCATTTTCTTGCCGATACCACCCCCGACAAGCGCCAGCGATTCATTGCCCGCATTCTCGACGATCCTGCCTATGCCGATTACTGGGCCAATAAGTGGGCGGATTTGCTTCGGCCCAACCCGGACCGGGTGGGGGTGAAAAGCGTCTTCACGCTGGACCAATGGTTGCGGGAGAGTTTCCAGGCCAACAAACCGTACGACCAATTCGCCCGCGAGATCGTGCTGGCCGAGGGTTCCAATCATCGTGACGGTCCGGCGGTGGTTTATCGGGATCGCCGGGAGCCCCCGGAACTGACAACGATGTTCAGTCAGCTCTTCCTGGGCACCCGCCTCGAATGTGCCAAATGCCATCACCATCCCAACGAAAAATGGAGCCAGGGTGATTTCTACCAGTTCGCTGCTTTCTTTGGGCAGGTGAAACAGAAAGGGGCAGGACTCTCACCGCCCATCTCCGCCGGAACGGAGACTTTCTATTTTGCCCCCGGCGGAAGTGTGAAACACCCGCTCACCGGGGAAACCATGCAACCGCGTGTGCCCGATGGCCCGTTGATCAAGCTGGAGGAAGAAAAGGACCCACGCGTTTATCTGGCCGATTGGCTGACCTCGCCGGGCAATCCATTTTTTGCGCGAGCGGCGGTCAACCGGGTTTGGGCCAACTTTTTCGGACGTGGACTGGTGGAACCGGTCGATGATTTTCGCATCTCAAATCCCTGCGTGAATCCGGCGCTGCTGGATGCCCTCGCATCCGATTTTGAGGCGCACCACTATGACCTCAAACACTTGATCAGGACCATCCTGGAGTCGCACCTCTATCAACTCAGCTCCATCCCCAACGATTCCAATCTGGCGGATACACGCAATTTTTCCCGGGCCTACCGGCGACGACTCCCTGCCGAAGTCCTGCTGGACGTCGTCAGCGACGCCACGGGTGTGGAGGAGAACTTCACGTCCGTCCCGCCGGGCTTTCGAGCCATGCAGACCTGGAGTTATAAGATTGAGTCGCACTTCCTTGACGCCTTCGGTCGTCCCAATGCCAGCAGTGACTGCCCCTGCGAGCGGGATCGGCAATTGAGCGTGGTCCAATCGCTGCACATGATGAATTCCGGGAGTCTCCAGAACAAATTGACGAGCCCGACGGGACGGATCCATCGGCTGGCCGACAGTGGGATACCCCCGGGCGAGATGGTGACGGAACTCTATTTGTCCATGCTCAGCCGCTCACCCACAGACGACGAGATGGCACGTGCGAGTGCCGTTTTCACTGCGGACGGCGCCAATCGGCGAACCGCCGCCGAAGATGTCGCCTGGGCGTTGCTGAATTCGCCGGAGTTCATCTTCAACCATTGATGGAAGGAATGCTTTTCATTGGCCGCTGAACCCTGTTGAGTAAACCCCGAAAGTCATGCCCCAGCCCACTCACAACTGCCAGGGAATGCCCCGCCGGGACTTCATCCAACTCGGTCTCGGGGGAATGCTCGGGCTCGGGTTTACCGATGCCTTGCGACTTCAAGCCCGGGCAGCGACGGCGGCGGTCAAACCGGGGACTTCGGGAATGGTGCCGACCCTGCCGGCACGGAAGGCCGTCAATTGCATCCTGATCTGGCTCGACGGCGGACCTTCCCACTACGAAACGTTTGATCCCAAGCCGGGTGCACCGTCGGAAATTCGGGGCGAATTCAAACCGATACCCACGGCGGTACCGGGAATCCAGTTCTGCGAAGCCATTCCGGAACTGGCCAAGGTTGCGGACAAGCTGTCCATCGTCCGCTCCATCTGCCACAAGGACCCCAACCACGGCGGAGGCAATCATTACATGATGACCGGAGCCCCGACACCGGTCCCCGTGGCATGTGGTGCGTCGGTCACCTTTCATCCGTCCTTTGGCTCGGTGGTGTCGTATCACCGCGGACAACACGAGGGACTGCCGACCTACGTCTCCATGCCGCAGGTCTCGCGCAGTGGCGGCCCCAATTTTCTCGGCGGTCAGCATGCTCCATTCGTGATTGATGGGTCGCCGAATTCGCCCGGCTTCAAGGTGCGGGACGTCGTGCTGCCCTCCGACATCAGCGAAGGTCGCGCCGCGTCGCGCCGGGAATTGAGGGCTGCCCTGGACCGGATGAAGCGCTACACCGACAAGTTGGCGGACGATCCTGCGGTCACGTTCGATCAGTATTATCAGCAAGGCGTTGAACTGGTGATGTCGCCCAAGGCTCAGGCGGCATTCGACCTGGCCCGGGAGGATGAGAAGGTGCGCGAGGCGTATGGCCGAAACGATTTCGGCCAACGGCTCCTGATGGCTCGGCGTTTGGTCGAGGTTGGAGTATCCTGGGTGACCGTCTATCTCGGAGGCTGGGATCATCACACCAAGTTATTTGACGCCTATAAAGGTGACCACGTCAGGAATATGGACAAGGGCGTTGCCGCCCTGGTGAGCGACCTCGACCGGCGGGGCATTCTCGATTCCACGTTGGTGGTCCTGCTGGGGGAATTTGGACGGACGCCCAAGGTGAACCAGAATGCCGGGCGAGACCATTGGCCGCATGCCATGTCGGTGATGATGGCAGGAGCCGGATGCCCACGCGGCGCGATCATCGGGGCCACGGATGCCAAGGGCTATGCCGCTTCCGAAAACGTCCATCGTCCGGAGGATTTTGCCGCATCGCTCTATACCAAAATGGGCATCGATCCCAATCAAACCCTGTCGACCAGGACCGGACGACCGGTCCAACTGGTCAACAGTGGACGCCTGATCAAGGAACTGTTTACCTGAAGGTTGATGCGTCGCCATCTGCATCGGGATTGCGCGGGTCGTCGGGGTCCGGATGTTATCGATACCCTCACCTTGGGGTGTTTGCGGTGTTTCACCCTTCTACTCCGCATTTTTTGGATGGGGCTCTTCGTTCCCCTGAACCTGACTGCCGCCCCACCGGTCCTTGACCAGATTTTTCCGGCTGCGATTCAAGTGGGGATTAGCAATTCAGTGACTGCGGTTGGCACGTTCGATCCCTGGCCTCCTCAGGTACGGACCGACACCCCGGGATTGACCCTTATTGCCACCACCAATCACGGCGTCTTCCGGGTCGAGAGCACTGCGGACACGTCCCTCGGTCCGCACCTCATCCGGCTCTACAATTCAGAAGGGGCGAGCGCCGTGCGCTTCCTCATCCTGACGCAGGACAGCCAGATTGCTGAGATGGAGCCGAATGATTCGTTCGCTCACCCGCAGCCCATGGATGTTCTTCCCGCAACCATCAACGGACGTCTTGCAAAATCGGGAGACGTTGACTCCTACGCCGTGGACCTGAAGGCAGGCCAGACACTCATCGCCTCGGTGGAAGCCTACACCCTCCAATCCCCGGTCGACGCCGCGCTATTCCTCCTCGATTCGCGGGGCATTCGAGTGGCGCAAAATCACGATGACGGAAGAACCCTGGATCCCGCGCTTGTGTGGACCGCCCAAGCAGATTGCAGATATGTCGTTCAGGTATTCGGCTTCGATTATCCCGCCGGCTCGGATGTCCGATTTGCCGGTAATGCCAGGTGTGTTTATCGACTGCATCTATCGAATGGGCCCCGTCTTTCCCACACCCTGCCGCTGGGAGTTGGGCGCGGCACCGACACAACCCTTCATTTGTTTGGTTGGAATCTCCCGGCCTCCATGCCCCACGCCTATCATCTTGGCCGCGTCGAATTTCCTTCGGACAAGACCGAGGTCGTCATCCGTCCACCTGGGTTTGACGGCTCCCTTCGGCTACCCATTGGGATGGGCCCTGAGATTCTCGAGCAGGAACCGAACAACCTTCGGACGAACGCCAATCCGCTGGAGATTCCCAGCGCAGTGACGGGGACCATCGATAAGGCGGGCGACGTCGACTATTACTCCTTTTCCGCAAAGGAAGGTGAGTTGCTATTGTTCGACGTTCAATCGGCCTCCTTTGGTTTTCCATTGGATCCCTGGTTGAAAATTGAGGACGCCAACGGCAGGGAACTGGTCCGTGTGGACGACGGGACATCCGCTGATCCGAGTCTGGAATGGAAGGCTCCATCAGGCACCCACTTTTTCGCGGTGATGGGCGGACTCCTCCATCGGGGAGGTCCTGAGTATCTCTACCGGCTGAGCGTCACCCGCCCTGAACCGACCGTGAAGGTCACCGTGGCGGAGGACGCCTTTTCGGTGACTGCGGGAAAGACCAATGAACTCAAGCTGTCCGTGACTCGCAAGTATGGCCACAGTGCTCCGCTGACAGCGGTGTTGAAAGGCTTGCCACCCGGAGTCACGGCGATTGTGCCGGATATCGCTGATAAGGGGGGTGATTTCACCATCCAGTTGGTCACGGGTGCAGACGCGAAACCGTTCAGCGGCCCGATTCAGATCGCGCTCACGGAAAGCCCGTCGGGACATGAAGTCATCGCCCGCCGCGAGTTGGTGGCGACGGGCGAAAACAACGGAGTTCCCCAGGGCTACAAACACCTGGTTCTGGAGACCGTGGACCGACTTTGGCTGACCGTGCTTTCACCCGCGAAGGCCGCGGAGGACAAAGGGGGGAAATAGGCTCCGCAGACATTTCTCGGGCCGCGACCGCGACGCGACGAGTGACGAGCATACCCGCAGTGGTCTGTGAGTAGTGAGCAATGAAGCGGGAGCCAAAAAGAGCTGCGGCCCTTCGGGTTGCGCCTAAAATGCCCCAGGGTTTCGTTGCTCGTCGGTCACAGACCGCTCTCGGGTATGCTCCGTCCTCGCGCCTGGCCTTGGGGCATTTTAGGCGCGACAATCTGCAAGCTATTTCGGAAACACGACGCCAAAAACGTGATCATGGCCGGTCAGGCTGGATCGCCCGTCGAAGCTCTTCTTCCCCCAACTCATCTCGGACGGCATCCACCTGAGCCAACGTGGTGGAGGGACTGCCGGGCACCTTTCGAATGCGAAAGATGCCAAAGGGTCCGATCTCGAATCGGGCCGGTTCGGGATTCCCCAAGTCTGATACCGTCCGAATCTTTCGGCGAATGGCGCTTTCGATAACCGCCTTGAGGGGCGTTTTCACAACCAAATTCATCGTATGGTTGTACGGCTATGTGTCAAGCTGCGGACGATTCCCAGCCGGTTTGGCCAGCGCGATCTTTTGCGACGGGAGTGGATTTTCGTCGTCTCTTGACAGAATTTACAGCCCAGACCACACCTAGTGTGATGACAACGGTGGACATTCAAGCGGCAAGAACACACCTCTCCCGCTTGATCGAACAGGCCATTGCGGGAGAAGAGATCGTGATTGCCCGAGCCGGCAAACCGCTCGTGCGGCTGATGCCGTTCGTTCAAGATAAGAATCCCAGGACGTTGGGCCTCTTGCGGGGGCAAATTCGGGAGGCTTCGGATTGCTGGGAGAACGATCCAGCGATTGAGGCCGCTTTTGGATGGTCCGCGATCTGCCGCCCAGGGCTGTAACCGCCTGCCTTTGACGTTCATCACGTCCAACACCATCCATCAGCATTGGCAGCGTCAGAACTGCCGGAAACGAGGTTGCCCCTCGAAAGTGTCAGAGGACGGCATTCCTTTGGCCAGTCAGGAGGCGAATGCGGACAGTCTGGGCAAGATTGGCCGGAAATCGCCAAAAGCCGTCCGACAGGTTAGAATACGACTTCCCTTTGAGGCAGTCTTATTCTAGAATGTTGCTATAAACTAGAATTACGTCAGACTGACGGATTCCCTAATTCCAGCAGGCAAAACAAACTTTTGTGTGCGAGAAGACCTATGCGCGCCGGAAAATACGTCAAACAACTGGATGGCTATTCGAGCCGAGGGGAGGCTGAGCGATTGGCCTTCATGAAATGCCGAGTGTTTGGCGCTTAAAGGAATTGATTAACTTCAGCACCGAGGGGTGGGACCGAAGCCGCATGCAGGGTCGTTCGATCCAGACATAGAGCGACACCGCCATCATGAGCGCCGGAATGCCCCCAATCACCGCGTTCACCGCAATGCTGCCGTAGTTTCCGAAGTGAGGACTGAGCAACGGCGAAGACTTGGGAAACAGCCACATGAAAAACATTTCATGCACCAGATAGGTCGAATAGGAGAGCTGCGCGATTGGATAGAATCCCTTCCATGAAAGCAGGCACCGCAACGATCCGCCAAAGAGCGCCGGGCAATGCATCGCCGCCAAAATCAGAAACATCGTCGCCAACGAAAAGGCGTCCCGGAAAAGGGCGCCCCAAAGTTCCCGCGCTAGAAAAGGGAGGTGGTCAAAGAAAGTTGACCCAGAGTCCGTCACGCTGATGTGCCCGATGACCAGGAAACATCCAACGCATATCGCTGAGATGAGTCGTGTGCGCGCGAAAAAACGTTTCACCTGCGGTTCATGGTAGCAGCTCAGGAATGCACCCGTGACTCCCGCCAGCAGCC
>CAITXU010000182.1 GCA_903896505.1 uncultured Verrucomicrobiota bacterium
GAAATGCCGGCTTATGCCGAGGAGGTGCGTGAAGCGATCTATGAAGGGGTCAAGCTGATGCCGCTTACGCACCCCGTGGAGATTTTAAAGAACCCGGAGGGCAAAGTCACTGGGGTGAAGTGCATGGCGATGAAGCTTGGGGACTATGACCGCAGCGGTCGTCGGTCTCCAACCGCCAATGAGGCGGATCAATTCACATTGGAAGCGGATCAGGTGATCGGCGCGATCGGTCAGACACTTCAGGCGGGAAGGCTTTTTGAGCTCAAAGACGCCGAGATTAAAATGACCCAAAATAAATTTATCTACGCAGATTCCGTGACGGGACAGACTTCGGTTCCCGGAATTTTCGCGGGCGGTGATGCGGCCTCAGGGCCTTGGTCGGTGGTGGCGGCGATCGGTGCCGGGGAAAGAGCCGCCGTGGGGATTGACCAATTTCTGACGGGTGAGAATCATGCTTTTTGGCGGGAAGAAAAGGTCGTGGATACCGATTTTGATCCGGATGTGGACCCCGTGCCTTACCCGCGCGAATCGGTGCGTTCGATCCCTGTCGAAAAGAGGAAACATAATTTCGATGAGGTGGAGCTTCCGTGGAATGAGAACGTGGCGCAACGTCAAGCCAAGCGCTGTCTTCGTTGCGACTACGGGAAAACTGTTACAAGAAGGGGAAATAAATAATGCCCAAGGTTTTCGTGAATAACCAGGAAGTCGAGGTCAAGCCGGGAGGAGGCACATAGGGGCGAACCGAAATGCCCCCGGTCACGACCCAAGGTGTCAGGGACTCACCCGGAATGACCTGGGAAGGGCTGTCGGAGGGTTGGCCGGGCTTTGCCCATCCGACCGCCAGATTGTCTCCGCCGGAACCCTCCTTTTGAAGGGCCTCGATGTAATAGCTTTGGCCGGCCACCAGAGTGATGGGCGTCGATTTTTGCGCAGGGTCCTTTCCCCATTCGCGAGAACCGGTCCAGGTGGGCACAGAGGCAATCTTGACAACGTTTGCAGGAGAATCATCGGTGCTGAGCCACAACTCGCTTCCATCGTCGCTGGCAATCCAAAAGGTATAATCACCGGTGCGTGGCGGATGCAGGTAACCGCGGACCCGGGTGCCATAGTTATCAGCCCAATCCGTGGGGGCTTCAAAGGTCGGCAACAGGTCGTGTCCGGTGGGTGATTGGGGAAAGCGCGGATCGCTGGTCAGGTCGCTGACCGAGGTCCCGTTGATGCCCGTCCAATACTCCCGCAACACCGAGCCGGTGGCCGCTAGTAATTGTATTTCCGCCACCTGAACACCGGTGGCAGTGGCCGGATCGCGGACACGGGTGATCTCAAGGCGGTAACCGCGGAAATCAACAGAATTGGAAAAGAAATTCGTCACCGACTGGGACCTTCGGTCGAATGTCTTTCCGGACTGGTGATCGAGAAGGACCTGATTCCCAGTCGAGTCCACTCCGTAGAAATTCCAATCCGACGGATCATCGGCCGGGGCGTTTGTGGCGGATGCCAGGCTGTAGCCGGTGACAATATGCGTTTCCGTACCGGGATAGAGGAATTGAATCCAACTCGGTCCTGTCTCCGCGCTGGGAACAAACGGGTCCAACCATTGGGTGGAAAGGTTTCCGTCAAATGCCCGTGCCTTTCGATTGTCCGGGGGGCTGTCACCCCGTGACGTGATCTGCCCCGGATCGGGGAAACGCCCCGAAATGACAAATTGGAACATGTAGTCGCCCACGCTGCCGGGCGCTCCGGAACGGAGAACCGGTTTGAGTGATACGGTGACAACCTCATTCGGAGCAAAGTCCGAGTTCATGATGTAACGGACCGTCCGTCCATCACTGGCCAATGCGGTCTGCCCGGAATGCACCCCGCTGACCGCGCCGGTCACTGAAATGAACTGATCGAAGTTCAGGATGTTTGATGATGCCACATCTTGAAATCGAAGAAGAATGTATCGGGTCTGAGGTGACGAGTATTCAGACCTGGGAATTGGCGACAGATAGGTGTATCCGAGCTGACGATAGGCATTGGACGACTTGATAAAGACCGTCGTTGTGCCGGAATTCGTCCGCCCACCATCGGACGCGGTGAATTGCAAGACATAGGTGCCTGGCACGTCAAAATGGGCTGTGGGGTCTGAAGTGAATACGGTTCCCGGCGGATTGGGAGAACCCGAATAGGTGAATGATTCTCCCGACACCGGATTACCGCTCCACTTGACCCCAGCGCTCTCCGGTGGGGATGATATTTCCGTCCAACTCCAGCGAAGTTTGTGAGGATCAATGGGCTGCGGATTTCCCGGGTTCGCGGGCAGCGGTTTGCCGTCATCCGAAACGGTGGCCACAAGATGAAGCAGGGCCGGAGCCGCAGCCAACGAGACATTTCCCTGAAGGTGAAGATTGGGACTGCTGTTGTAATTCGGATCGGCAGCCCACGGAGTCAGAACGGTCCCGGGAATGACCTCGGACGGCACCGACGTACCCTGCCCCGGCCGAGCCCAACCGACCGCGAGGTTATCGCCTCCACCGCCCTCCTTGTGGAGTGCCTCAATGTAATACCGGGTGCCTGCCAAAAGCGAAATCGGAGCTGATTTCTGGCTGGCAAACTTGTTCCATTCCTCCGATCCGGTCCAATCGTGGACGCTGGCGATTAACGTTCGCTGGGCCGGGTCATCGTTGGTGCTCAGCCACAATTCGCCATTGTCGTCGCTGGCAATCCAGAACACATAGGCCCCGGTCGAAGGTGGAGTCAAAAAACCCCGGACTCGCTCTCCGAAATTGTCCGCCCAATTCGCGGGTGATTCAAAACTGGTCAGGATATTGGTTCCATCGGGATGCTCTGGAAAATTGGGGCTCGAAGTCAGAGCGGAAACGGCATTCCCGCCAATGTTCAGCCAGTATTCACGCAGGATGTCTGCGCGAACGGTAACGATCGCGAGGCCCAAGCCCAGCAGAAGCAGAAAACGGTGGAGGGAATTCATGGTTCCTGAAAATTATCGTGCATGCACCCGGTAGAACTTTGCTGAAGGAATCTGGTCAATGGCCTCCGAATAGCTTCCCGAGGTATTTCCGGTGCCCGACCATGGCCCCTCAGCCGACGGTCCTGTTTGAATTTCTCCACCGTGAAAGCTCAGTTGGAGCAACCCATTCGCAACCTGGGAGGAGGTGATCAAGGGTCCAACGGCACTTCCGGAATAAATGGGAAGGGGATTGGCGTCCGAATTCACGACGACCACCCCTCCTCGACTGATGTTCCCAGTCACGGTCACTTGGGACGGTTGACTCAAAACCAGTGCACACAAAGTACCCGAAGCCGACGGCGCCGCGGTCGGCTGCGCTGAATCCCAGAGCGCGGCAAATTCCAGGGTCAAGCCCGACGAGCCCAGGCCGGGAAGCGTATCCGAAAAAAGGTCCTGCGGTGCGGCGACCGGAGAATAACCTGGCGCCGACCAGTCGGGAGTGGTTCCTCCCTGGAGCTGGATTTGGTCCCGAAAAGAAGCTGGAAATATCCCATACCCGGTGGCTCCCAGTCGGCTGGGGCCAACAAAAAAATTGGTGACCCCCACAATGGCCCCGCGATCAACCTCCACGTTCAACGCAAAACCCCGGACAACCTCCCCGCCGTTACATGCATAGCGAAGCCAGGCAATCCCCCCCAGGTCCTGCACGTAAACACGGATGGCTGCATTCAGTGAAAGGGAATACGCACCGCCCAAAAGGCAGGTACAGGCCCATTTTCGAACGTTCATGGCTTCTTGTGAACTGGCGACAAGGTACTTCCGGACCTCCATCGGCGGGTGCAGGAGCGCAACAACTTCTGGAAATTCGTTTTTCTTCGAACTGCGGAACGAGTCTAAACTACGCACCGCTGTTCGAAAATCCAGTGAGGAAACACGCTACCGTCCAGTGATGCGGTATCGCGCAGGGGCGATGACAGGGACTTGCCGGGTAGCCCTTTTGCCGTTCACCCGTGCGGCGTCAATGCCTTGGAACGGTCCAAATGGGCCGGATGAAGGGGTATTTGTTTTGCAGGGTCTCCTTCCCGAATCTCATAAAGCCGGTCCAGTTCAAGGTTCTGAAGCATCTGACGGGTATCGGAACCCGGCCAACGGATAGTGACGGATTCCACAGCGGTTGCGTTTCCCAGCCCTATTTCGAGTCGGAACGGATTCGATCCGAAACTGCCGCCGCTGCTCACCACCCGGTGGATTTCCCGCGGACCGTCCGGCGTCCGGACCGAGAGTCGGACCCTGGCTCCCACGGCGGAATGATTGGCCTTGACTCCAACAAGACGCAGTTTAATCCAGTGATTCGTATTACCTGGATTCAGGAATAAGGCATTGCGGGCGACGTCTCCACTGTAGGCACCGCCCAGAGAGATGTAAACGTCCTGATCTCCGTCGTCGTCCAAATCGGCGAACGCGATCCCGTGACCCTTTTGGATATGCCCTGTCCCAGTCGCCGTCGTGACATCTTGAAAGAATTTCCCTTCCGCGTTTCTAAACATTCTCTTGGGAATCAAGGTCCTAAAATCAGGATCACCGGTACCACAGTAAAAATCCAGCCAGCCATCATTGTCGAGGTCGCCATAATTGGCCGACATCGAGTGACAAATACGCTGGAGATGTACCGCCGAGGTCACATCGGCAAAGGTGCCGTTGTGCAGATTGTGGTAAACCTTGGGCTTGATTCCGGGATTTTGAATTCCCAAATAGTCGGCGGCCACATCGCTGACGCCGTGCGGAAGCAGATAGCCAAATTGGACTAAATCCTCCCATCCGTCATTGTCGTAATCGAAGAAAAACGCTGCAAATCCAGGCTCGCGTGAGGTGATTCCTGCAGATTCGGTCGCGTTCGAAAAGTGCCATTTTCCGTCGGCATCGGGCCCGTCGTTATGAAGAAGAATCATCGGTCCCGCGCGTCGGAGCGATAAAAAAAGGTCGGGACGTCCGTCGTTGTCATAATCGGCACACGCCACGGCTTTTACAAAATCGGCGATTTGGATTCCGCTCACCGCGGCACACTCGGTGAAGGTCCCGTCCCGGTTGTTGTGAAACAGCTGGCATGGGTCCAAATCCGAGGGATCGGTCGATTCATGACCAATGAACAGGTCCAACCAACCATCGCCGTCGTAGTCAAACCAGCGGGAAGCTTGTGTGGGATGCAGACTCAGGAGCCCGGCTTCCACAGTAACATCCGTGAAGGTGCCATTCCCATTGTTGCGCAAGAGTGATTTGGGAAGGCGGCCTCCCGGACCGTTCCAGGCACCGCGCAATAACCAGATATCGAGCCAGCCATCGTTGTTGTAGTCCGTTTGCTGGATGTTGAGCGCCCCAACCTCGCCCACCAAACCGGCTTCGCTCGTCCGTTCCACGAAGCTTCCATCGCCCTGGTTTCGGAAGTAGCGCAATGGACCCAGGGCATCCCAGGCGGAGATGACCACATCCAGGAGGCCATCGTTGTCAAAATCATCGATGATCACTCCACCGGCCAAATCGTTAACGTCAAGGCCCAGGCCCTTGCTGACATTGGTAAAACGGGGTAGCTGAAATTCGGACGCGAACACCTGCGGAGGTATGAGAAACCGGGGCTCGACTTGGTCCGGATACCCACCCAGAGTCATGTGCGCCAGATTCAGCAACCAACGGGAAGTGAGATCCTGGGGATCATCCTGAAGCAATGTGCTGAATTCTCGGATGGCTCCTCGAGAACCCCGGGGCAACAAATGACGGGCATTGGGGCTTAAAGGAAACAGGCAGGAGTCCGAATTGTCATTCAAAAGACAGTTCTCTTGTTCCCCTAACCGAAGGAATGCCATGCCCCGCCGAGCCCGAATTTGCCGGCCGGTACGATCATCGAATTTCCCTCCCCCCTGGGCTCCAGCGAACTCCATCGCCGACAACGTATTGAGAGCATCGTCAGGCCGTCCGGCGTTCATTTGCTGCAATGAAAGTTGGAACTTCGTTTTCAGCAGTTCCCCCATGCTTGCCGCGTTGGTCAACCGCGCTTCAAGTGCCCGTATTGCCCGCTCATTGAGGAACTCCATCGAAGACGGGAGGGGATGGGCATAAAGGCTCGCCAGACGCTCCGCCATGGCCCGAGTACCGGGTGCTGGATTACCTGGAGGCAGAGGTCGCGCCGAAGGCTCCGAGGTTCGACAAATCGGATCCAGAACGATGGCCTCGGGCAACGTCAGCGGTATTTGCGAGAACCCGGCACCAGTACAAACCGCGAGCATCAGCACCCGAATGGGCCAGCGCCAAAGCCGTCCGTGGGCATGTGTGGTCATGGGAAATGGAGGGGTGAACCGCGCCCAATAACCTGCCCGACGGCTCCCCACTGTCAAAGAACCACAGGATCGATCATTTCATTGCAGATGCAACACATTGCAACCCACCCAAATTCGTGCACAAACGTTGCAGCCTAAGGGACAGGTCATTTATAGGTACCATACAGAGGGACAGGTCAGTTGTATTGATTCGACGGTTCGCCAGAGGTGGTCAGTGACCGGAAGCGGGAGATGTGGTATTATCCGTGGAACAAATGAATGCCGCACAGGTCATCGACGAAATATTTGCGACCTTTCGGGAGAAGGGGCACCGAAGCTACGGGGAGAATGTCACCGAATTGGAGCATGCCCTCCAAAGTGCAACCTTTGCCCAACGACAGGGAGAACCGCCCGAGTTAGTCGCCGCCAGCTTGCTGCACGATTATGGCCACCTGCTTCACGACCTCGGGGAACAGATTGCCGACCACGGGGTCGATGCCCGCCACGAACATATTGGTGCTAATCGACTCAACCGCTGGTTCGGCGAGGGTGTCACCGCACCAATTCGGTTGCACGCCGACTCCAAAAGGTACCTCTGTTGGAAGGAAAAGGGCTACTTTGACGGACTTTCGGAGGCCTCGCGGAAGAGCCTGGCCCTACAGGGCGGCCCGATGAACGACGCCGAGGCGGCTCAATTTGAAAAAGGGCCCCACAATTTGGCTGCCGTTCGGGTGCGGCGCCACGACGATCAGGGAAAAATCCCCGGGATGGTCACACCCACCCTCGAGGATTTTCGTCCCATTCTGGAGGCCCTCGTCAAGGCCTCCTGAGCCCCGGTCGGCTCAGCAGCTCGCACTTCAAGCGGTGTAGGTGCTGGAACTGACCCGGCCACCCGATCCGGTCCAGTTGGTATGGAAGAACTTGCCGCGGGGTTGGTCGATGCGCTCATAGGTATGCGCACCAAAGTAATCGCGTTGGGCCTGCAGCAGGTTGGCCGGGAGTCGGGCGCTGCGGTAGCTGTCGTAGAAGGCAAGCGCGGTGCTGATGGCCGGGACGGAGATGCCGTGAAGGACGGCCTGTGAGACCACCCGACGCCAGCCCGCCTGGCAGCGCTCCATGGCAGCGGTGAAATATTCGTCGAGCAGCAGGTTCGTCAGGTCGGGATTCTTATCGTAGGCCTCCTTGATTTTCGCAAGGAAGCGCGACCGGATGATGCAGCCACCGCGCCACATCAAGGCGATGCCGCCATAGTTCAGGGTCCATCCATACTCCTGGGCGGCGGCACGCAGGAGCATGTAGCCCTGGGCGTAGCTGATCAGCTTGGAAGCAAACAGCGCCGAACGCACGTCCTCGATGAAGGCAGCCCGGTCAGCGGGGATGCGGGCGTCCGGTCCCGAAAGGACCTTGGAAGCCACCACCCGTTCATCCTTCATGGCACTCACGCAGCGGGCATAGACGGCCTCGGCGATCAGGGTGACGGGCTGTGCGAGTTGCGCAGAATCGATCACGGTCCATTTGCCGGTTCCCTTCTGGCCAGCGGTATCGAGGATATGGTCGACCAGGGAGGATCCGTCGGTGTCCCTGAATGCGAGGATATTGGCGGTGATTTCGATCAGGAAGCTGTCCAGCTCCCCGGCATTCCAGTCATGGAAAACCTGACTCATTTCGGAGGCGGTCAGCCCCAATCCCGACTGCATCAGGGCGTAGGCTTCGCAGATGAGTTGCATATCGCCGTACTCAATGCCGTTATGCACCATCTTGACATAGTGTCCGGCTCCACCCTCGCCCACCCAGTCGCAGCAGGGTGAACCATCTTCAACTTTGGCGGCGATGCTTTGAAAAATGGGCTGGATAAAAGGCCAGGCAGCGGGACTGCCACCGGGCATGAGCGACGGACCGTGACGCGCACCTTCCTCGCCTCCGGACACTCCAGAACCGACATACAGCAGCCCCTTGCTTTCAACGTACTGGGTCCGCCGGTTGGTGTCGGTGAACAGGGAATTACCCCCGTCGATGATGATGTCGCCGGGCTCGAGCAATGGAATCAATTGTTCGATGAAGTCATCAACCGCCTGTCCCGCCTTGACCAGCATCATGACCCGGCGCGGGCGCTTGAGTAAGCCGACCATTTCCGCGAGGGAATGGGCACCCACGACATGGGTTCCCTTGGCTTCATGGGCCAGGAATTCGTCGACCTTGCTGGTCGTCCGGTTGTAGGCCACCACGGTAAAGCCGTGGTCGTTCATGTTGAGGATCAGGTTCTGGCCCATCACCGCCAGCCCGATCAGGGCAATATCCGCCGTTCCAGTGCTCATAAAAGTCGCTTGGGTCGATATCAACTAGGGTTAAAGGATAGCCGCCCGGTGCATTCCGTGGCGAGCCGGATTTTCCCGGCATCAAACCATCTGCTGGCCACTGCCGTCATAGCCTTCCCCATCCAAATCCAGGAGGATGTCGCGGGGCTCGGCTCCCTTGCTGGGCCCGACGATTCCGCGCTCCTCAAGGACGTCCATCATGCGGGAAGCGCGTCCGTAGCCCAGCTTGAGGCGCCGTTGCAGCAGTGAGACGCTGGCCTTCTTTTCGCTGCGAATGACGTCGATGCATTTGTTGATGATATCTTCGTCGGCATCGTCGCCGGCACTTTCCGGTTCGAGCGAAAAGGAATTGGCGCTGCCCTGACTTTTCTGTAAAGCACGGTGGATTTCCACTTCGTAACTGGGTTTGCCCTGGCGCGCGATGAACTCCACCACCCGTTCGATTTCCTGGTCGGTGATCAGGGCCCCCTGTGCCCTGGTGAGTTTTCCACTGCCAGGGGGCAGGTAGAGCATGTCTCCCTTCCCCAACAATTTGTCGGCACCCATCTGATCCAGAATGGTCCGCGAGTCGACTTTTTGGGCCACCTGAAAGGCAATCCGGGCCGGGATGTTGGCCTTGATCACGCCGGTGATCACATCGACCGAGGGTCGCTGGGTGGCGACGATGCAATGAATTCCGGCCGCCCGTGCCATTTGGGTAATCCGTGCGATGGCCATTTCGACATCCGCCGGAGCCACCAGCATCAAGTCCGCCAATTCGTCGATGATCACGACGATGTAGCTGAGCTTTTCGGGAATGACGATATCGTCATCCCTGGGAACCACGATCTGCTCATCCACTTCCACCGCAAAACCATCGGCACCCGGCTCAACCTTCTCCTTGCGGGCGGTCAGAGGCAATTCCGGGTCGCGGGAGACGAGGGGCTTGTCCTTGGGCCGTTCATTAAACGACTTGATATTGCGGACCCCGACCTTGGCGAAGATCTGGTATCGCTTTTCCATTTCGTTGACCACCCATCGCAGGGCGAGCACGACCTTCTTGGGATCCGTGACCACCGGGACCACGAGGTGCGGCAGGCTGTTATACTGCTGGAGTTCGACCACCTTGGGATCGATCATGACAAATCGCAATTGATCCGGGCCAAATCGGTACAACAGGGAGGCGATGATGGTGTTGATGCAAACCGATTTGCCCGAACCGGTGCTGCCGGCAATCAACAGATGCGGCATGTCCCCGAGGTCTGCAAAAATGGGGTGTCCATAAACATCCTTTCCGAGCGCGAGGGGGATCCGCATCCGGGTGGAGGACCATTCTGGTGACTCAAACAGATCGCGCATGATCACCTTGGTCTTGACGGTATTGGGCACCTCAATCCCGACCGAGGACTTCCCAGGAATGGGCGCCAGCACGTTGATCCGCTCTGCTTTCAGGGCGGCAGTGATATTATTGGTCAGGGCGGCAATTTTTTCCAGTTTGACACCCGGAGCCGGATGCAATTCGTAGCGCGTAATGGTAGGGCCCCGGGTGATATCCCCCGAGGCGACTTCGATGCCGAATTGGGCGAGGGTCTGGACCATCAGGCGTGAATTGGCCAGATACTCTTCCTTGGACTCCGTTGGTTTGACGGACAAATCCGGTTGATTCAACAGATCGAGAGAGGGGAGCTGGTAGTTGTTGATCATCGGCGTCGTGGCCACCGAGATCGGTTTGTTGCGGCGGGGGAGCATCCGCCCGCGGGGTGCCGGCAACGCCGGATCCGGAAGATCATCGCCCGCCATCCCCTCGTCGGAAGGGAGGTCAACATCCACGCGTTGCCCCGTACCGGGCGCCGCAGGGGCCTTGGATCCCGGAGGAAGCGGGGTCGAGGCGATTTCGCTGGCGGAAATCCGCATGGCATCGACGGGCTGATCCAGATGGGACCGCGAGGTCGGAACGCTATTGTCCTGAAATCGAGGTTCCGGAACAGGCTTCAAGTCCGGACCGATCCCGGCCGGATCCAAGCCCGGCTCCTTTTCCCTGCCATTGACCGGACCGGAAGGACGAGCGGCAGACCCCTTGGCGGGCGCGGTCACGCCCTTGGCCATCACCTCTTGCGACTGCCGAGCCAGTTCGCGGGCTTTCTTCTTGAGCAGCTTTTGCTCTGCCAGCATCCGCTCCTCTTCGTTTTTAGGTGGCGGGGAAATCATCGAGCGAAGCCAACCTGGAAGGTCAAACCGCGTCAGAGTCACCAGACTCACGAGATACAACCCTCCGTAGACGATGCCAGCGCCGACCCGGTTGAGGAAAAAGACAGCAATTCGGGCGTTTAACTCCGCCCCGACAAGTCCACCCGCCCCTAGGGTGTTGCCACGAGTGGCCAGAGAGGGAAGCACATGACTCGAGAGGTCCAGGGTCCCCATGGCGGCGATGAAAAGGCCGACCGAAGCCAGCGGTGCCCTCCATCCGCGTCGCAGGTATCCCAGCTCGGGAATAAATGACGCCGCGCCGAATGCCCCGGCAAGAACCGGCAACAGAAATGAGGCGGCACCAAAGGCGAACAGGAGCTGATCGGCAATGAATGCCCCAATCCGGCCCAGCAGATTGTGCGGGGGATCGTTGACCGGCAGCGACCGGGACGGCAGGTCATTCTGGTTGAAGGAGACCAACGCCAGCAGAAGGACAACTGCCAATAGCAGCAACGCCACTCCGACCAATTCCCCGGATCGAGCGGGACGGGAGTCTTCTTCTTGGGCAGCTGAACGCACGCGTGGCACAAGGGGATTACTGATTCAGCGGCGGTCGAACGCAAGTCGATTGCGACCAGTATCCGTCGCGAATGATGGGCAGAAGCTCTCAAGGAGAGCCATTAGGAATCAACCGCGACGGGCACCAGTTCGATCCATCGGGAAATCAGGGCTTGAAGTTCACTCGCTCTCAACGGTTTGACAATCAGTCCGTTCAGTTCGGAAGAGCGGTACCAGCGCTCGTCTTCAGTCCGGTCGGAATGGACCATGGCCACAATCGGTACCTGTCGATATCGACCGTCCATTGTGCGGACGGAAGAGGCGGTGTGAGTCCAGTCCGATCCCGGGGATGCTCCATTCAAGAGGATCAGGTCAAATGGCTCGGCACGGCACAACGAGATGGCTTCTTCGCCGGACGAGGCAATCTGAACATCGCAGGACAGGCGATTGAGGAGGTAGGCGGCCAGCATGGCATTCACCCGATCATCCTCGACCACCAAAAATTTGGGTCGTCCAACCGCCGGACGCCGCTGAAAATGGTTGTGAGAAAAACGAACAGCCGCCCAGACCGTCATGACCGCTTGACGAAGGGCGTCCGGAAAAACCACCGGCTTCCACAGCTCCACATGCGACTGCGAACGAGGCTGCATGAACGATCGCTTTTGTCCGTTGCGGACCTCAATGACGCCAAGAGGAGGCCGCTCGGGCGAAATCGGCAGGATTGGAAGCTCTTCGCTCACGAACGGTGTTCGACCATCGCCCCCAACCGTATCACCATCCCAGACGAGGAGTTCATAGCCCGGATGTGACGGGTCGGCGGCCTGCAAACGGGCAGCGGCCTGGGAACCGTCTGCGACGCAATCCACCTGAAAACCCCATGCGGAAAGCCGTCTTGCCAGCGCCCTGCGCACCGATTCGGAATGGCTTATCAGAAGCAGGCGTGCTCCGCCCATATCCAGCGGAAGAGGCCGAGCCACGAGTAGGAGCTCTGAGGGGCTCAACGGCGGAAGGGTAAACCAAAAGGTCGAACCTTTGTCCAATTCGCTCCGGCAACCGACCGACCCCTTCATCAATTCGACCAATTGTTTGACGATGGCCAACCCCAAACCCGTGCCGCCTTCCGTGGGAAGGGCGCTCCGACGTACCTGGGAAAACTTTTGGAACAATAACTCCAGTTCCGGACCAGAGATACCGGAGCCCGTATCCCGAACTTCAAAGCTCAGCCCGCCATCTTCCCCCGGATCTACCACCATTTCGACCGTCCCCTTTCGCGTGAATTTGACGGCATTACCCAGGAGATTGGTTAGAATCTGTCGCAAACGCCCGCGATCTCCGAGCCACTCGGGACCAACTTCCGGATGAATATCGACAACAAGCTCGAGTCCTTTGGCATCAGCACGGGCCGACAAACTCGTGATCACTTCCTCCACGGTCTGAATGAGCGGAAATACCTCGTGTTCCAGTTCCAGGTGACCCGCCTCTATCTTGGTAAAATCGAGAACCTCGTTAACTACTGCCAACAAGGCTTCTCCCGATTCCTTGATGGTTCCGGCAAATCGGCGTGCATCCTCTTCGAGAGGAACCTGAAGAAGAAGGTCAGTAAAACCGATGACTCCATTCAAGGGGGTCCGAATTTCATGGCTCATCACGGCCAGGAAATCCGTCTTGGCCTGGTTTGCGGCTTCAGCCACTTCACGGGCGCGGATCAGGTCGAGGCGGCCCTGCTGCTGATCGGTGGCATCGGAGATGGCCACAATGGCGACGGCGACGGCTCCGGAGGTATCCCTAACCACCGGAGCTGTCGAGATCAGCAACCACTGGCGCGTTCCATTCGAGCGATTCACGCCGAAAACCTTTCCGATACAGCTTTCTCCCGTCGAAAAAGTCCGCGACAACGGGAAGTCGTCGTAGGAAACCAGATTTCCCTCCGCATCAAACATGGCATGAAGCGCCTCCCTCCAGTTGAGGTTCTCCAGCTCCGAAGGATTCAATCGCAACACGGACAAGGTGGCGGAATTGAACGAAAGGACCCGACCGGACCGGTCCATTCGCATCACCGCTGAGGTTAGCGCTTCCAAAGTGGCCCGCTGTCCGTCCACCTGCTCACGAAGTTCCGAGGCAATTTCCAGTCGGGATCGGTACTCCGCTTCGAGTTCGCGGCGGCGACGACGAAGTTTGAAGGTCAGAATGCCACCCCAGATCAGGGCAACGAATATCCCCCCTGCTCCAATTTGTGCAGCCCTTCGGGCCTGAGTGGCGGTTGGCCATGGTCCGTTCTTGATGAGGACAATATCGGACGGCTTGTCCAACCAGATGGTATGCTCAATCACGACCCCGGGGCCCAAGGCATGTCCCTGAATGACCCCGGAAACATGGACCAACGAACGATTTCGATACGGTTTCCACCAATTGAACCGGGAAGCACCCAGAGAATGACGTGCCTCCAGGAGAATTCCTTCCTTGGTTTTCAGTACACCAATTCCGAAGTCCGCCTGGTTAAAGTTATCCAGGAAGGTCGCTTCCATATCCACCAAGATCCCGGATGGCCAAAAATTTCCAGAGCCACTGGTGATGGACTGCGAAGGGGGAATTTGTCCAACGCCCAACCTACGGACCGAAGCGCTCAAAAGGCTGACAACCGTCGCCTCATGAATCGGAAAACCGACGACCTCGACTTCATCTCCCGCGTGGATACCCGGGAACGAATAACGAGGTAAGGACTGGTCTATCCACGAGAAAAAAGGGTTTCGAGGACTACTCACTTCAATACCTCCGCCGGAATCCTGTACAAACAGCGATCCCTCCACGGGGCCATAAGTCACGATACCATGGATGCGTATGGGGAGCGGGGATTCCTCAACAGACTCCGAAGAGGAGGGAAACGGTTGGTATTTCAGAATCGAACTGATCGGCGTCAACGGCAGATTTCGAAGTGCGTGGTGTCGTTTATCGATTCTCACGACACACTCCCGCGTGGGAATCTGAAGGTGAATGTTGAGGAATCGGCCATTTTTGTCGAACAAGGAGCCTAGGACTCCCTTCATTCGGAGGTCAGCCCCCACAACGATGTCGTTGGTGTCCAATGCTCCCGTGGGAATGAACGCCTGAAATTCAACACCGGAATGACGAAGGGTGAGCGAGGCGTCAAACTTTTCCGGCAGGATCGCCATCACCTGCGCGTCGATTTCAACCCATCGGGCATCACCCTGACCCTGAAGTAATTGATTGAAGTTGAGGTGAAGAGGCGGTGGAAAGTTGGTTGTTCCCAATTTGACCAGGTCGGTCGCCCTTAAAATGGGAGCAAAAAGCCCATTGAAACACCGACCTTGGATTCGGATACGGTCACCCGGATGGTAATCTGGCGGATTTTCCATCTCAAAATACATCCCATCTGTCCCGTCATGGATGAATCCGGAACCACCATTTGATTCACCAAAAGTGACCACGCCCTCCACGTCACACGGCGGCGTATTGCTCAGTTGGGCAGAAGTCAGACCTCGCGCTTGTCGCAAGGTCAATGAGCCTTGTGGGATATTCTCATCGCCAAGCAGTAAACTCCCTCCTGAAACCAGCACCCAAACAATCAGCAGGGAGATCGGCAGCAGCCGCAAACGATTGGTCGTCGCTTCAACGGGCCACCCATGATTGCCCGTAGCCCGTCGGCCTTTGGCAAGGTCACCCGGCAACTTTGGCATCTGGATTGAAGCCCAGTCACGACCAAGGAGTGTTGAATCGGCGGATTTCAAAGCAAATATCTGAGTGACTCAGCCCGCTTCTCCTTGCCAGCTGGCATGGAATCGGCTTTCTAAAGCCCGCATTTTGGACTCCTGCCGTTGTGGAGGGTCCACGAATGTCATTGATCTCATCAACACAACTTTCTTCCAGTTGCCCTTTCCATGTACGGGAACCGCCCCACATCCTTCTCGCCGCAACGCCTGACTGCCAAGGCCACCCGGAAACCAATCCATTTCATCTGCATCGCTGCTGACGCCCAGACGGTTTTCATTGCCGGAAACTTCAATCATTGGAACCCCACCACACACCCGATGCAACGTCAGGTGGACGGTTCCTGGCATGTTTCAATCGAATTACCTCACGGTGGCCATCAGTACCAGTTCATCGTTGATGGGAAGCCGGTCAACGATCCTAAAGCTCACGGGCTTATTCGAAATGACAACGGCGACAATGTCTCCATGATCATGGTCAGCTAGAGGGTAGGAAACAAGTCTGCGGTTGATCCTCCGACCGGAACAGCTTTTCCCGACGAGAATAGCTCCTCAATGTGACCGCCGCGCCACGAGCGCAGCCGGTAAAGCGTTGCGAAGTCAAAAGAAGGGGCTGCGCCGCCCTGCCCTCCGACCAATTCGCTGCCCCGCCGGACATTGTCCTGCATCCATGCCGGGAGTCGGAGGTGAAATGGGTTACGAAGCACTTCGCCCGCATGGAATGAAACCCCGGCCACTTGGTCGGCCACTTGGGAAGCCGACACCTCGACCATGAGATTTGGCCGTGCCATCTGTCCCCAAAATTCGGTCTCCACCAGGAATCCGGACCAGTCGGTACCTACCCGAGCCAAAGCGTCCATCACAAGCCAATGGGTGCCAATGTGGGTCCCGTTCCAATCGTCGACGTGCGGAAAAAATAATGCTGCCGGCTTTTCGCGGCGCAATAAATCAGCCACGGCGGCTACCTTGACTTCCCATTTCAGCGGGTCGTTCAAGCGTCCACTTGGAGTGACTTGCTCCCATCCGAACGCATCCGGAACGATGAGATCAAATCCCAGATAGGCGCACGCTCCACGAAGTTCCGCCAATCGTTCGGCCCGGCGTGACTGAAGGCTGCCCAAAGTCACCGCCACATTCTTAATCCGCCAACCGTGCTCCCGCTGCAGGCGAAGGGCCAAGCCTCCAATGATACCCTCGTCATCTGGATGAGGGGAAAAGATCAGTGCACGAGGACCGGCGACACCCGATTCGGGGACATCCGCAGTCGGCAAATTTCCTAAAGGAAGTCGGGCGCCCTCCCGGTAAAGGCGGGCATAGTCATCAACCAGGGACTGGTACGGGTTTTTCATCCCGCCCAGTCGTAGCACGAGACTTCAACGAGGTGAAGCCCGCTTTCAGCGGTAATTTACAACAAAGGGACAGGTCATTTGTTGTAACGTTCGATGCGTTAACCGTAGCGCTCATGAAATTGTCTAAGGAAAATTCTTGTTTCAATTAGTCACTGGTCTTACCACTTTTCCATGGCCGATCGTCGACTGCGGTTGCAGAAATGTCCCGGAACCGTGTTAACGGGCCGGTTTTTCCGTTGTTGGGCGGGCATTTTTTGCCTAGGGCACTTTCTGATTGCGGGCCCGGCACCCATCACGGTTTCGCCAGCGGTGGTGGCGGTTCGGTCAGCGAGCAGCCAGCAATTCATCGCCACCTTCGGCGCGACGAGCGGGCCGGTGAACTGGTCGGTGAATGGAGTTCCGGGAGGAAATCTTGTTCTCGGCACGATCACCCCTACCGGGCTGTTCACAGCACCTGCTTCTGATCCAGGGACAACACTATCGGTAACGGCGAGCATTACAAACCCCGTGGCGAGCTCGACGTCGACGGTGGGATGGCAAAACCCGCTTCCGGTTCTGGTTTCCCTTTCGCCGGCATCCGTGAATATTGGAACGTTTACGGTAACGCTGAGCGGCAGTGGCTTTGTTCCAGGCTCCTACGTTTCCTTAAATGGCGTCGCGGTGGATGGAACCGTTCTTTCATCCGGGCAAATCACCTTTCAGGCAACGCTGACCAATGCCCAAAGTGCGACAGTCATCGTTTGTAATCCGGCACCAGGAGCCTCAGCTTCCCATCCGCTAACCCTCAAAGTGCTGCCGCCCATTTCCGTGGTGGTCTCGCCCGCAGCAGCCGCCGTTCGACTTGGAGGAATTCAAACGTTCATGGCGACCGTCGCCAATGCGGTTGCCCCTTCCATCGTTTGGAGTGTGAACGGACAACCTGGCGGAAACGCGACGGTGGGATGGGTAACTACGAATGGTGTTTATTCCGGACCTGCGACCCAACTCCCCTCTACGCCGGTGGTGGTCACAGCTACGAGCACATCGAATCCCTCGGCCTATGCCAGCGGAACGGTCACTCTTCAAAATCCGTTGCCGGTCATCCAATGGCTAAGCCCCGGAACGCTGAACCACGGCAGTCAATTGGTAACGGTCAAGGGCACTGGCTTCGTTGCCGGTTCGCAGGTTATCTGCGACGGCACTCCACTTCCGACCACCTTTGTTTCCCCGACGACACTGACCGCCGGCCTCGTGGTCCTCCCGAATCCGGCAGGATCGCTTGCCTTTCAAGTGTCGAACCCGGCACCGGGCTCAACCACCTCGCCGATATGGGTACAACCCATCACAGCCGCGGCACCGGTGGTCAGCGAACTCGCCGCTGCACGGTTTTTGGAGCAGGCCTCCTGGGGCCCCGACGCCGCCAGCATTGCCCACGTGCAGGCGGTCGGTTTTGGAGGCTGGCTGGATGAGCAGATGGCGGCATCGGTATCGCTCCTCACGCCCACCACTGACACCTCCAACAACTTGGGACCTCAGCAGAACGACTTCATTACCCACGCCCTGACCGGTCCGGACCAGCTTCGTCAGCGGGTCGCGTTTGCTCTCTCCCAAATCTTTGTGGTGAGCGCTCTGAAAACCGGCCAACCACGCCAAATCGTCCCTTACCAGAACCTGTTGCTGACGGATGCCTTGGGCACTTTTGCCGACCTGTTTCGCGACGTCACCCTAAGTCCAACGATGGGAGTCTATCTGGACATGGTGAACAGTGATTTGGCCAATGCCGCGACGGGTACCGCTCCGAACGAAAATTACGCCCGCGAAATGATGCAATTGTTCAGCATCGGCACCACATTGCTGAATCCGGACGGCACGCCTCAGTTGGACGCGAGCGGTCGGCCCATTCCAACCTACGACCAGCCGACCATTGCTCAACTGGCGCGAGCGTTGACGGGTTGGACCTTTCCCGGTCCGGTCCTTCGAACGGGGCACAATCCGGAGAATTACTCGGGCCCGATGGTCCCGGTGGAGTCGAACCATGATTTGGGTGCGAAGACCATCCTCAATGGACAAGTTTTACCGCCCGGACAATCTGCGGCGGTTGATCTCGAAACGGTGGTCCAGGCCGTCGCCCAACATCCGAATGTGGCCCCCTTCATTTCTCTCCGGCTGATTCAACATCTGGTTGAGAGCAATCCCAGCGCGGACTATGTGGCCCGAATCAGCCAGGTCTTTACCCAGAGTGGAGGAAATCTGGCTCAGGTGGTTCGGGCCATTCTCCTCGACCCCGAGGCCCGGCAGGGGGATGACCCTTCAGCGGCGGTTGCATCCACCGGCGGACATCTTCGGGAACCGTTGTTGTATGTCATTAATTTGTTGAGGGCGTTTTATGGAACCGTGTCCGCGCCGAATTCAGTGAAGGCACTGGCGCAGGTGATGGGCCAGCAATTGTTCTATCCGCCGACCGTCTTCAACTACTATTCCCCCCTATATCAAGTCAGCAGCGGGCTTCCGGGCCCGGAATTCCAATTGATGAATTCGGCCACTGCCTTGATTCGCCCCAATTCAGTCTATGAGTTGTTCACCAAGCAGCTCAATGGAGCGGTTTCGTTCGACCTGACACCGTTTACCAGCCTGGCCAGTTCGCCACCCGACTTGGTGGATGCTGTGGACCACGCCTTGCTGCACGGACGGCTTCCGATGGAGATCAAGTCCTTGATCGTTTCAGCCTTGCGGTCCACAACGGACCCTGTTCTTCGGGTTCGCACCACCATTTACCTCATCGCCACCTCGGGGACCTATCAAGTCCAACACTGATTAAATCGATGCAAAACACCATGACGCGGCGAAACTTGTTCCGGCTCGGGTTGGGGTCGCTGGGCCTTTGGGCAGCTGGAGGCCGACTCGCCCGACTTGGTTTACTGAATGCGCAAGTGGCCGGTCCGCCGACAGACTACAAAGCGCTGGTCTGCGTTTTCCTGGCGGGAGGCAATGACTCCAACAACACGATCATCCCCATACAGACCGCCCGCCAAGGTTATACCGCGTACCAAGCCATTCGCGGCGGTACTTTGGGAATTTCGGCCGCGAGTTTGGGACAGATTGCCGCGAGCAACGGCGATGTGTATGGCATCCACCCTTCCCTGGCGTCACTTCAAAGCCTCTATCTGAGGAACCGGATGGCCGTTGTGGCCAACGTGGGCACCTTACTGCAACCACTGACCAAGTCTCAATACGCCGCTGGCGTCTCCGGTGCGCCAAAAAACCTATTTTCCCATGCGGACCAACAGCAACAATGGCAAACAACACCCGGTGGGATCACTGGGTGGGGAGGACGGGCGGCCGACCTTCTTCAAGCCCTGAATTCGCCATCGACCTTTCCCACCGGAGTCTCGCTGGCAGGCAATGCCATGTTCCTCTCGGGTCAGACCACCACACCGGCGACGATAGCCAATGGGGGCCTCGGCCTTGCGGGTTCCGATGGCTCGGCGACAGCCAATGCCCGGGACAGTGCCTTCCAACAAATCCTCTCATTCGACACCGGATTATCCCTCGTCCAGACCCTCAATCAATACACCGCCAGCGGAAAGGAGGCGGGTCGGATTCTGACGGCAGCCCTCACGGGAGCCTCGGGGTTGCAGACGGTCTTTCCATCCACAGGCCTCGGACTTCAATTGCAGCAAGTGGCCCAAATTCTGAAGGTGCGCGCCAATCTGGGAATGAAACGGCAAATCTTTTTTGTTTCCCAGGGAGGTTACGACACCCATTCCAATCAGTTGGTCCAGCAACTGGGGCTTTATGCAGAACTGGCGGGAGCCCTGAGCGCGTTTGACAACGCGACGATTGAACTGGGACTCGATGGGAAGGTGGTCACCTTCACGGAATCCGAATTCGGACGCACGCTGCAGCCGTCGTCTGCGGGCGGTTCGGACCACGCCTGGGGAGGGCACCAATTGGTCCTGGGAGGAAGTCTCCGTTCCGCCGATATCTATGGCACCTTCCCTCAGTTGGCCATCGACGGGCCGGATGACGTTTCAAAGCGCGGAGTCTGGCTTCCGTCGACATCTCTCGACCAATATGCCGCCACGATGGCCTCCTGGTTCGGGGTACCGGACTCGGCATTGAAGTCCGTATTCCCCAATTTGTCCAATTTCGCCACAGCCAAATTAGGATTTCTTGGTTAATTCTACGTTGTTGCTCCGTGTTTGAGACCACGGACCCGCCATGCCGCCCCGAACTTCGATGAAGATAGAGACGAGACGACGACTTACCACCAGGTAAAGGAGGGGTCCGGGGATTTCGCCCAGAATGGATCGGTGTCAGGGATGGTGGGAAAGACATAGACCACGGCATGGCCGTCACCGAACGCGAGAACAGACAGGCTCTTCCCTTTGTAGTTGTGCCACTGACTTTTGGGATTGGTCCAGCCCCGGTTCGGGTGCCAGGTCCAATCGCCCTGGAAAATCTTATTTGCCGGACTGAGAGCCACTTCGCTCATTTTCATGGATTGGCCGTTGTAGCCGGTGCCGGCTTTGTCGCCGGTGATCCGCTTGGTCCGGGCAAAGTCGGCCGCCCACTCCATGAGGTAGCTGGTTCCGTACTGTACATAGCAATTGGTGCACTTCTTGCTAAAGTTAAGTTCATAAAAAACATCACCTTTGTCGGCAGGGCAGCGAAAGATCTCGGGCGATCCCTGGTATCGGTACAGCGGACGATTCGTCATGGCTGTGTAGATATCATAGGTTCCGTTGGTTCCGCCGGCGGAATTCCAGTCCGTGCACAGCGGCAGCGAGTCGCGCGCGTCGTCGGCGTACATGTGGAATGCGAGCAAGGCCTGCTTGTTATTGTTGACGCATTTGATTTGATTGGCCTTGGACTTCGCCCGTCCCAGTGCGGGGAGTAGCATGCCTGCGAGAATGGCGATGATGGCGATCACCACCAATAATTCGATCAAGGTGAAAGCTCCCCGCGGCATCGACCGTTGAATGGGGACCCTCAGGAAGGGTATCCGGGGAAAGATAGGTTTCATGGCGAATCGTGCCGATTGTTCGTTAGATTACCCCTGACTCTGAAGTGGGCAAAGCCATTTTTAACACATGGCCTAGTGTCGTGTATCCTAAATAGCTTACAGTTTGCCGCGAGGGATTTTCGGCTCCCGCGAGGCGACGAGCGACGAGCATACCCGCAGTGGTCTGTGAGGAGTGAGCAACGAAGCGGGGGCCGAAAAGAGCTGCGGCCCTTCGGGTTGCGCCTAAAATGCCCCAGGGCTTCGTTTCTCGTCGGTCACAGACCGCTGTCGGGTATGCTCCCTCCTCGTGCC
>CAITXU010000183.1 GCA_903896505.1 uncultured Verrucomicrobiota bacterium
ATGGGTGGGCATCACGTCGATCATGCAAAATCTGGGCGCAGCGCTGGGTATCTATTCCTTCGGACTGGTCGCCCAACGCTTGGGACGACGTCCCGCTTTTGCCCTGACCTTCGTCGCGGCAGCGCTGGCGACTGTGGCGGTATTCTCCTCGTTCACAACCTTATCTCAAATCTTCTGGCTGATTCCGATCATGGGCTTTTTTCAGCTGGGCCTTTTCGGGGGCTACGCCATGTATCTGCCGGAGCTTTTCCCCACCCGGCTGCGAAGCACCGGCACCAGTTTTTGCTACAATGTTGGACGCTTTGTGGCGGCCAGCGGGCCCGCTGCCCTCGGTCAACTGACCAGCGTGGTGTTCAAGGACCGTCCCCAGCCTTTGCGAGCCGCAGGAGTGGCCATGAGTGCCTTTTTCCTGCTGGGACTGGTCACCCTGTTGTTTGCCCCGGAAACCAAAGGAGCTCCATTACCCGAAGAGGATCCTTCTGCAGACAACCGCGCTCCCGTTCCCCGCTGATCATGCAATTGGACCCCGAACAACTGAACACGCGGGACATGTACACCTGGATGGTGAATTCTGTCCTTCCCCGTCCAATCGCCTGGGTTTCGACCCAATCCCGCGCCGGTGTCAACAATCTGGCTCCCTTCAGTTTTTTTAATGCGGTGTGTGCCCGTCCTCCGACCCTGATGTTTTGTCCCTCCCATGACCGGCATGGCCGCCCCAAGGACACCTACCGGAATGTCGAAGAAACCCGCGAATTCGTGGTCAATATCGCGAGTTGGTCGCAACTGACACAACTGAACGCCAGCGCCGAAAGCTTGCCGCCTGAGGAGAGCGAGTTTGACCGATTTGGCGTGGCCCCCGCCCCTTCCGTCCGAGTACAGGCTCCCCGGGTCGCAACGGCACCCATTTCATTCGAGTGCGTGCTGGACCGCATCATCGCCTTCAGTGAAGGCGCGGCTGCTGGCCATGCAGTGTTTGGACGGATTGTCTGGGTTCATGTGGCCGACGGCGTCCTCGGAGCCGACGGCTGGCCGGATGTTTCCCGAATCGACCCCATCGGCCGACTCGGAGGGAATAACTATGGCCGATTGGGCCCCGTCACCGCCCTGGACCGGCCCTTATGAAGGTGCGGATCCGAGGCAATTCCCTTCGGTTCCGATTGACCCGCACCGAGGTGAAAACCTGGGCCTCCACCGGTCAATTGTCGGAATCCATTGCCCTCGCCGCGGATGCGCAGGCCACCCTCACCTATGGGTTGGCTCTTAGTCCTGAAACCTCCTGGAACGTCCGCTTTCATGAGGGCCGATTGGAGGTGTCTGTTCCAGAAGCTGCAGTTCGCCCATGGGCGCAAACGGACCAAGTCGCTCTCGAACATTCCTTTTCTTGGGGACTCCGGGTGGCCGTGGAAAAGGACTTTCATTGCCTCGAGAATCGACCGGGCGAGGACGACTTGGACGCCTTCGACCATCCGCGGGCCGCGGGCAAACGTCACAACTAACCTTGGCGTAGGACCACGGTTCGGTTGGGTCGGTGCCAGATTCCTCACGACGACTATACACAAGATTCTTCGGGAAGTTCGGGACAAAGGCATTACGACGTGGTAGGGGATTCCCATTCGAGCGGCCTGTCCCAAACCGGCCCGCCCGGTGAAGACTATTGACATCATGACGGCCCGTACCTCTTCCAAGCCGAAACGCGATCCCGCTTCTGCGGGACTGCCCCGCTCTCTGCAACTCCTTCTCGGGAAACTCGGTTCTGCCGTGGTCGACACCGAATCCAAGCGACCCTCCAATAGCCGCCCGATTCACGGTACCACGGTTTATCTGGCCACCTGCTCCCTCGAACTGCGTTTTGGAATCTTCCGTGCCCATGTTTTTCAGGACATGATCCACAAGGGGTATCTGATTGCCCTGGCCCACGGCAACATGAAGGCCCGGACCCTCTACACACGGGTCCACTCCTCCTGTGTGACCAGCGAAACCCTCCGCGGATGCGACTGCGATTGTGTCCAGCAACTGGAAGGAGCACTGGAGAAAATCGTCCAGCGCGGCAACGGAATTCTCTTCTATTTGATGCAGGAGGGTCGAGGCGTCGGCTATGTGGCCAAGGCCCGCGACCGGATGCTGGTCCAGGCGAGTGGTGACCAGATTTCGACGTTCCAGGCGTATGCCGCCATGGGACTGAAGAAGGACTATCGGAATTACGAAGACGTCGCCCATGTCTGCCATTTGTTGGACCTCTCCAAGAAGCAATTCATTGTCCTGACCAATAATCCGGACAAAATCGCCTCCATGTCCGCAACGGGCCTGAAGGTGCTGCGTGCCGAACCGCTCGAATTCGAACCCTCTCCGTTTAATCTGGCCTACCTGACCAGCAAGGCCGCTAGCGGACACATCCTGGCCCGCCCCGGTGTCACCAGCGTCAAGTCAGCTTTGCCACCCGACCCGGTCGAACCGTTCGCCCCGCATGCGTTGCCAGGTGCCCAACGGTTCATCTATACCGCCAGCTATTTTCTCCCGGTCAAACCGGTGGACAGTGAAATCCTGCTGACGGAGGCCAACTTTAAGGCCCATCAGTCGGAGATTGAGAACCAGATGTCCGGCTCCATGCCCCTGGTGAAAGATAGCTATCTGATTCGGGATAACCGGTTTATTGTGCAAATCGATCGGGACCGTTTCACCCGGTTTCGAAAGCAGCATCCTGAAGATCCCCTGGTCCCTCTCCTGACCACTCCCTACTGGTTCCGGGTTCATGTCTACTACGACATCGTCACAGGGCAGGAATTTGTTGTCCTCACCTACGGCAAGCCAAAAATCTACGATCTCCCCGTCCTGCGTTTGCAGAGTGAATCGCTTTTCAACCGGTTTCCCATGGTCAACATGGACAACCGGGACAAGTTCAAACGGTCCATTCGCGAAATCGTTCATTACGGGGTCGGAGCCATTTGCCTTCTGTACTTTGATGGACGGGGAGCCGGATTCGGTGCCCATGCCGCAGACCGGATGTTGACGGAACGGGGTGAAGCCTTGTCGAGTGATGAGGCCTACCGGAAGTTGGGCGTGGGATATGACAGCCGGGACTACGATTCCTGCTTCGTCCTCCTCAAGCAGTTCCTGCTGCACAATCGGGTGCAGATGATCATGAATTCCCCCGGCAGCCTCGTGAAAAAGAACGAGTATGCCCAGGCACTCAATCGACATGGGTTGGAGGTGGAGAAGTGGATATTCCTCGATGACCAATCCATCGCTGATTGAGTTCGCCCCGAACCACGACTGGTCATGACCGATCCCGCAGGTCTTGAACTCCTGGCGGAGAGACTGGAGAAACTGCCGGAGTACTTCCGGGAGCTTTTTTCTCGCGATTGGTCTGCGACCCACGAGTGCTCCCGTATCGTTGCCACAGGCCTCGGAAGTTCGGAAGCCCACGCCCGATATCTGGTGTCGCTGTGTCAGCACCATACTTCCGTTTCCGCTCGATTTGTTCCGCTGGCAGACTTTGTTCGACGGCCAAAATTCCAAGGCGAATCCCTGGCCGTCTTTAGCCAGGGTTTATCTCAAAATACCCGGCTGGTGTTTCAGTCGAGAACGCAGTTCGACCGGACCATCCTCTTTACCGCGGCATCGCTGGATGCACTGGTGACGTCGGGAAAACCCGATCGGGCCGAGCTTTTTTCAGCTCTCGTTGCCGAAGGGGCCGAGATGGTTCGGTTTCCCCTGGCTGAAGAGTACACCATCCTGGTCCGGGTCATTGGGCCGGCCTGCGGCTTTCTGGCGGCCCGCCTGTGGGCCCAGGGACTCGCCGGGCAGCGGCTACCTCCCTTGGACGAACCGTCATGGAACGAATGGCTCTCTCGCATCCGCCCACCGGTGGATTGGTTTGTTGAGAACGCCGATGCACTTTCCAACGGTTTCGTCATTCTGGCCCCGGGACTGGTGGTGGAATCCGGATACAATTTGGTCTCGAAGTTTGTGGAAGGCCTGTTCTGGCCTGCGCCCACGTTGTTGGATTACCTGTCGTTCGCCCACGGACCGTTCCAACAATTGGCCGCCCGTCCTCGGCCTGTCGTCTTGTTGGTGGGCGATTCTCCCGAGGACCGCGACCTGGCAGATCGGGCCTCACAGATGTGTCGATCGATTCGAATCCCGACCGTCGAGATTCCCCTGCCCGGCTGCCCTTCGGTCGCACCCATCCTTGCCGAATTCCTGTTGAACCCCATTCTATTGGCCCTCGCGTTGCATCTCGGTGTCAACCAACGCGATTGGCCCGGAAAGGGGCTGGATTCACCGCTCTATGCGTACCCGTGATTTAGCGCGTCATCATTGGTCGGTACTCCCTCGGTGTGCCGTCATTGCCGCCTGTTTGCTTTCGGGCTGCATCCATGTCCACGTTCGAGATCAACAACCCGACACCAACGCTCGGTCGACCGACCGACCTACCCAACCGGTCGCGTGGATTCGGACGGAACTCTACTTCGGACGCGTGGCAGACGACGATTGGAAGACCTTCCTGGAAGGCACCGTGACTCCCCGTTTTCCGGCTGGCCTGACGGTTCTGGACGCTCAAGGACAATGGCGAGGCAAGGACGGGGTCATCCATCCGGTACCGACCCGCATCCTGGTCATCCTGCATCCCGGGGACCAGGCCTCCCATCGGTCTCTGGAAGAAATCCGGCGCGCCTACACCGAGCGATTTCACCATGAATCCGTCCTGCGATCCGACAACCCGGCACAGGTTTCCTTTTAGGTCTCCGAAAATGGCGTTTCGCCTGCCTAGCCGCCCCACGCAACCGCCGTTGAGATGAATTGATTCTCTGAGCTCTCTGAGTCCTCTGCGGTTGGACCCTTGCTCACTGTCCTGAGGATCAACCACAGAGCACACAAAGAACACAGAGAAATAAGGGTTGGGTGTGGGTTCCATCCGCACCCGAACGAATGACGTCGGGACCAATCCTGTCCACCCAAAAATGAGGGCCGAAACGACTGTCCTTTCTGCCGTTATTCACAAGCCCATTCCATGTCGGTTGATCCCCGTGCCGATGACACTGGAACCAATCGTTGAGGAGACCCGCCACTGGTCCAGAGGGCCATCCAGTCAGACCCATAAAATTGGAAAAACGCACAAAAAATCACGAATAGTGCAAACATACTTGCACTAAATCGATGGTTTTGGATGTTTGTGGCTGTGATCGCCTCGAAAGATGAACTTTTCTCGGTGCTTCGTCAGTATAACCCGTGGTGGTCGGGCGGGCGTTTTCCCGATTTGCCGACCTGGCGCCGAGCGGCGTTTCGGGAGATTTCGGCTTGGGCAGAGAGCCCACCCGCCGGTAGGGCGCTGCTGCTGAGCGGGGCTCGGCAGGTGGGCAAGACGACGTTGTATCTCCAGGTTATCGACGAATTGCTCAACAAAGGGGTCGCGCCCACGAACATTCTTTACGCCACCTTTGACCATCCGCTGCTGAAGCTCATCGGACTGGATGCACTGTTGAAACTATGGCGCGAGTTCGAGCCGGTGCGCGATGGCCGGGAATATTTGTTCCTCGACGAAATCCAGGTGGCGAAAGACTGGCAGACGTGGCTGAAACATCAGGTGGATTTCGAGAAACGCCGTCGCATCGCGGTGACCGGCTCGGCGACCCCATTGATGGCGGAAGGTCAGGAGTCGGGCGTTGGACGCTGGCAGACCGTCCGGTTGGCGACACTTTCCTTTTACGAATATCTGCAAATCCGTAAGTTGTCGGTGCCGACGCTGCCCCAAGTCGGCTCGTTGCTGGAGTTGTTTGCCTGGGAGCCGGCGCAGTTCTTGCGCTGGGGCGAGGAGGGACGCCCGCTCGTCGGGCTATTTCACGAGTATCTACTCCGTGGTGGATTTCCACAGAGCGCCATGGTTGAAAGCATCCATTTGGCGCAAAAACTCTTACGCGAGGACATTGTCGATAAGGTGTTGAAGCGCGACATGACGGCGCTTTTCGGCGTTCGACGTGTGTTGGAACTGGAGCAGGTTTTTCTTTACCTCTGCCTACACGATGGCGGTCTGCTGAACCTGCCAGAGTTATGCTCCAGCCTGCAACTCAAGCGGCCCACGGTGGGGAGCTTTATCGAACTTCTGGAGAGCACACATCTGATTCACCGGCTGCTGCCATTCGGATACGGGAAGCAGGTGCTGCGTGCACGGGCCAAGATTTACCTCGCCGACGCAGCGATCGCGCCGGGCGTACTGCTCAAGGGAAAGGCACTGCTGGAAAATCCGGATGCGCTTGGACGCGCCGTGGAAACGGCATTTTTCAAACACGTTTTTACGCGATACTATTCACGGAGCATCGGATTTTCCTACTGGCACGGGAAAAACGAGCGCGAGGTGGACATCATCGCGGACCTCGACGGACGCTTCGTGCCTTTCGAGGTGAAATATCGGGCACCACAGCACACCGGTTTGGCTGATTTGAAGGGGATGGTCGGTTTTTGTGCCGAGCACAAAATAGAAACCGGATATGTCATCACCAGGGAGATGACTGATTTTCAGGTGATGAAGGTAGACCGCGACGGTGCGAAAGCTGGCTTTCTCAAAATCCCCGCTCCTCTCGCCTGTTACTGGCTGGGACGCTCGGAGCTGGAGTCGTCGTCTCGGAGCGACCCTTGACTCTTGCGTACACTGGAAAAAAACGTCGAGGAGGCCAGCCAGGGGTATCTCGACCAACCTGACCGAGTCTGGATCGTAGCCGTGATGCACGCGAAACGGCGACCCGGGTATTGAAGCAAACGGCTCCGCTGAAAGAATTGATCTGCAAAGGTCAGACCAAATACGGAAATTAATCGCTGGAACACGGGGGCAATCCAAAAGAAACTCTTTGCATTCGGGCCCAACCCAAGCCCGACCAACCCGATGAAGTCCTTTGTCCTTCGCAATTGGTTTGTCCTCAGCCTGCCGGTCGTGGTGCTCCTGGCCTTCTTGATCCCCGAGGCCGGGGCCAAGAACGGCTGGCTCCAGTCTCAAATCACCACCAAGTTTGGCGTCGCCCTCATCTTCCTCTTCCAGGGCCTGACCATTCCCACCTCGGCCCTTCATCACGGGCTGAAGAACTGGCGACTTCACATTCTGGTTCAGGGCTTCATTTTTGTCCTGTTTCCGGCCTTGGGGATGATCTTTGACGCGGTGGCAGGTTCCCATCTGCCGCCGGATTTGCGCATTGGCTTCCTGTACCTCTGTGTCCTGCCGTCCACCATCTCCACTTCACCCGTCCTGACCACGATGGCCGGTGGAAATACCGTGGGAGCGGTCTTCAATGCAGTTCTGTCCAACCTTCTCGGCATGGTCCTCACCCCGCTCTGGTCGGCGTGGCTGATGCATGCCAGCGGTCAGAATCGCCCGCTGGGACCGGTTCTGCAGGAGGTCGCGCTTTACCTGCTGCTCCCATTGGCCATAGGACAAATCGTTCGCCAAGAGTACGCCCGTTGGATCGATCCTCGAAAGAAGCGCTTCGGCAATTCCAGCAGCGCCTTGATCCTGTTTATCGTCTTTGCGGCCTTCTGCAACAGTGTCAAAACCGAGGTCTGGCAAAAGTATGGCTGGGGAATCACCCTCAAAACGGCCGGCGGTGTCATCCTCCTCTTCTTTGTGGCGACGGCACTGGCCGATGGCCTGGCCATCCTGCTTCGATTGGGGCGTGGCGACAAAATTGTCGCGGTTTTTTCAAGTCCCCATAAGACCCTGGCCTCCGGCGTACCGATGGCCGAGGCGATCTTTGGGCAGTCGCACCCCGGATTTACCCTGATTCTACTGCCGCTGATGTTTTATCACCCCCTGCAATTATTTGTCTGTGGACTGATCGCGGACCGATATGCCCGGAGCAATTCGAAAGCGCCGCCCGCGCCAGTCGGGGTTGCTTCCAAGCCTGCCCGGGCCATCAACTGAAGTCGGGATTTCGAGCCATGGAAGTCATTCCCCGTTCCGCTTGCCCGCCCTTCGTCGCGCAGGACGATGCCATCATCCGAGAGTTGTGCAGCCCACGGAACTCGTCCGTGCGCAACCAAAGTGTGGCCGAGGCCACCATTCCGCCCGGCGGCTTCGTGCGTGAACATTACCATCGGACCACGGAAGAACTATACTATGTGCTCAGCGGCACCGGACGCATGTCGCTCGACGGAGAGACCCGGGAGGTCACCGCAGGCGATTTGGTTGTGATTTTACCAGGGAAACGCCATCGCATAGACAACCTGGGGAATGATCCCCTCGTCATGATCGTGACCTGCTCACCACCGTACACGGTGGCAGACCAGGTGATGACGGGATAAATCAGACGGTGGGAGCAAAGGCGAGTCCCCTGGCGGCGATGTCCCGGCGGAATTGCATGCCCTCGAAGCAGAGGCGGTCCGCCGCCGCATACGCCCTATCCCGCGCAGCGCCAAGGGACGTATCCCAAGCGGTCACTCCCAGGACCCGTCCCCCACTGGTGACGACCTCTTCGTTGAAGCGAGTGGTTCCGGCATGGAATACCTTCACCTGAGCAAGTGGAGCCACGTCGGCAAGCCCATGAATGACTTTGCCCCGCTCCACCGCGCCAGGGTATCCATGGCTGGCAAGCACCACGCACACCGTGTGCAGGGGGAACCAGCGTAGGGGATGCTGATCCAGCGTCCCGTTGATACAGGCCAGAAAGATCTCCACCAGGTCATTCTCCAGTCGGGGCAAATACACCTGGGTTTCCGGGTCTCCCCAACGGGCATTGAACTCCAGAACCCGCGGCCCATCGGCAGTCAACATCACCCCGGGATAGATCAGCCCCCGGAAGTCGATTCCCTCCGCCTGGCAACCGGCAAGCCACGGTTCCAGGACCTCATGAGCCATCTTCTCCCACTCGCTGGATGACAAGAAGGGGGTCGGAGAATAGGTCCCCATACCGCCTGTATTGGGGCCCAAATCGCCATCACCAACCCGCTTATGGTCCTGCGAGGAAGGAAGGATTTGGAAATGACTCCCGTCACACAATGCGTGCAGCGAGATTTCAGTGCCCTCGATCCATTCCTGGATCACGACCTCGCGGGAGGCCTCTCCGAACATCCGGTCGACCAACATCCGCTGAATGGCGGATTCGGCTTCACGCGCGTCGCGGGCCATGATCACCCCTTTGCCCAAGGCGAGTCCATCGGCTTTCACCACACAGCGTCCTCCCAGCTGTTGGGCGAAGAGACGCGCTGAAGCGGGGTCGGTAAACGTTCCTGAACGGGCCGTCGGGATTCCATGTTGCCGCATGAATTCCTGGGAAAAGGCTTTGGAAAACTCGAACCGGGCCGCCGCCTTTCGAGGCCCCCAAATCGGGAACCCTTCGGCCTGAAAGGCGTCCACCACACCCAGAGCCAGAGCTCCGTCCGGCCCCACCACCGTCAAGTCCGGACACTGCTTGCGGGCGAAAGCCAGGAGAGAAACCAGGTCTTCAGCGCCGATGGCCACGTTTTCAGCGATGCCGCCCGCGGCCAGCGGCTCTCCCTGGGTTCCGGCGTTTCCCGGAGCACACCAAAGCCTCGATACCCGGGGCGATTGGGCCAGTTTCCATACCAGGGCGTGCTCCCGACCACCGCTCCCAATCACAAGCAACTTCATCGGTGGGAAGTCAATCGCGTCGGCGGCAATGCGACAATCCAAACCGCGTTGATCCCCAGAGGTTTCCGTCCGAGCCTCGAAATTGACGCAATGGAGAGCATCGCCACGGAGATATTTCCAGCAGCCTCAGGATATGCCGATTGACAATCCCAGCGGTTCGGCTAGCACCAAATGAATGGTTCCACGAGCAGAAACACCACGTCCTCGCGTGTCCTGGGCGTTCACCCTGGTGGAGCTTCTGGTGGTTGTGGCAGTCATCGCCATTCTTGCGGGAATGCTTTTACCAGCCTTGTCTCGGGCCAAGGAGCAGGGACGGGCGGCAGTGTGCATGAGCAACCTGCGCCAGATCGGCCTGGGTACCTTCAACTATTCGATGGATTACGGGGGACATATGCCGTCCTTTCGCAATTGGCTTTACCAAAAGGTGGGCAATCTCACCACGGGAACCTTGTATCCGTATATCAAATCGAAAGCCGTATATCAGTGTCCGACCGACCAACTGGAAATGGCCCAGCATAAAAAGATTGTCGCTCCCCCCGGAAACAACTTCGGGAGCACCGTGGCCAAGCGGGACTACAGCTATGCCATGAATTGCGGGCTATGCCATGTTAATGACACCACGCACTTTGTTTCTCCGGTCGACACCATGGTCTATATGGAGGCATTGATGGCCACCAATGATTATTCAGGGCAGGCTGGACCCGCCTTTGGGGACCATACTCTGGCTCTGAGGCACAACGTCCGCGGTCATTACCTGATGGCCGACCAGCATGTGGTTCGGATGAACAAGGCCCAAAGCCTGGCCATTGAAAAGAAGAAGCGATTCTGGTTTCCGACGGACGACACCTCGGCCGCCAACGGGATGAACATCGGCACGGGTCTGAATTAGTCGTCGAGTCTGTCCCGGCAACCGATCGTGCGAATCTTGCCGAACGCGAACCGACCCACTAAAACTGGTCTTCCTTCTCTTTGAAGAGCAGATTAAAGGTCGTCAATGATCCGTAACACTTGGTGATGTATTGCTGCCAGTCGAATTTCTCGGCGCTTGTCAGCGTTTCACTCGCATTGATGCGTTGCTCCAGCACGCGGAGGTTGTTTCGGACCATGACGATTTTATGGAAAAAGACCTCTAATTCAATCTCCTTGGTGGCGAGGGCCGGATCACGGGGATGCAGCACACATTTCCCGCCGCGCCATTTTGGCGCCAGTTCCCGGGCATAGGTGTCCGGCTTGTCCAAACCCAGCCGATTTGCGAGCGCCTCAACCGTCAACTCGATGAACTGCGCCAGCGGGACATGTAGTCCCGAGACTTGGGCCTGGGCTTCCGCAGGAGTCAGGGCGCTGGATTCCGGTTCAACCGGCTTCCGCCCATCGGTGAACAGCACCTCTGCCGCGTGCTCGTTGATGGCCTTGACAATTCCGGCACCGTAATGGGGATGGACCACTGCCATTCCCAGGTGGAGTTCCGTCAGCTTCATTTCAATAGGTAAGCCGTAGACGGCGGGACATGAAACAAAATTCCAGTGTTGTCCCGGAGAGTGGGGTTCCGGTATTTTGATCGAGTGTCTGTCTCCGATACTCCGACCTCCAAACCGCGCCCCAGCCTGGTTGTTTTCGATCTGGCAGGGACCACCGTGCAGGATGAAAACCGGGTGGCTGGGTTTCTAATGGAGGCCATGGTTCACATCGGGCACCCCGTGACCCTCGCCGAGGCCAATTCAGTCATGGGCGAACGAAAGCCCAAGGCCATTGCCCAATTGCTGTCGCCACGCATCGGTCCGACCGCCATGGACAGTGAAATCGTCCAGCGCGGAAATGCCGAATTCCTTCGTTTGACCAACGCCTATTACGCCACGTCACCCGAAGTCGGCGAAATTCCCGGGGCTTCAGCAGTCTTCGCCGCCTTGCACGGAGCTGGGATTAAGGTCGCCTGCGACACCGGGTTCGAACGAAGTACCGTCGATGTGATCCTGACACGTCTGGGCTGGCTGGATCGGGGACTGATTGACACTGCCATCAGCAGCGACGAAGTGCCACATGGCCGGCCCGCTCCCGACCTGATTTACGAGGCGATGCGCCGGACAGGCGTGATGGAAGTCACCCAAGTCGCCAAGGTCGGCGACACGCCGAGCGATATTGGTGAAGGCCGTTCGGCCGGGTGCCCCTGGGTGATCGCCGTCACTTACGGAACCCACTTGAAATCCCAACTCGAACCCCACAAGCCGACCCATTTTATCGATACGTTGCCCGCGATTCTTCCCCTTTTTAACCTCGCATCATGAAAATCGCCGGACGAGCGGAAATCGGAATTGTTGGAGGGGGAATTGTGGGAACCGCTCTGGCCGTCGCATTTTCACGGCAAGGTAAATCGGTGGTCTTGTGGGACCGTGAAGAGCGTCCCGTGGGAGCGTCCATCCGGAATTTTGGCTTGGTCTGGCCCATGGGGCAGCCGCCCGGCAAACTTTGGCGGCGTGCCCTTCGAAGCCGGGAACGATGGCTGGAACTGAGCCGTCTTGCCGGATTTTCAGCCATCGAGAATGGCTCTCTTCACCTCGCCGCAAACGATCTGGAAGCAGGCGTTCTTCGGGAGTTTTTGGAACAACCGGGATTGTCAGGATTTGCCGGTGAGCTCTGGAAACCGGATACCATTCGACAACGAGCACCCGGTGCCCGCCATGACGCCGTCATCGGCGGCCTGTTCAGCCCCCATGAGGTCACGGTGGACGGACGTGAGGCGCTCCCCGCCCTGTGGCGGTGGCTGGCACAGGAAGGCCGGGTGACTCTCCTTTCCGACGCCGCCGTCCAGCGGATCGAAATGCCTGCGGTGCATACGGCCAAGGGGACATGGGAAGTGGACCAGGTTTTCGTGGCCACCGGGGCTGAACTGCGGATTCTCTATCCAGACATCTTTCGGACTTCGGGGATCACCAACTGCAAGCTCCAGATGTGGCGGACACCCGTTCAACCGGACGGATGGCGTTTGGGACCCAGCCTGTGCGGGGGACTCACTCTTCTGCACTACGGTGCCTTCGCCCGGTGCCCATCCCTGCCCCAACTGCGCAAGAATTTTGAAGCGAGTCATCCCGACTATATCGCCAACGGTATTCATGTTCTGGCCTCACAAAACGCCCTCGGCGAGGTTGTGCTGGGCGACACCCACCACTACGGGCTGACTCACGATCCATTCCTCCACGAATCCCTGGATATCCTGGTCCGCCGTTATCTTGAAACCTTTGCGGTAATGCCCGACACCCGAGTCCAAGAGCGCTGGTTCGGCATCTACGCCAAGTTGGCTGGTGCCACCGAATTTATCGCACACCCGGAGCCCGGGGTCACCATCGTCAACGGACTTGGCGGCAATGGAATGACGCTTTCATTCGGACTGGCCGAGGAATTGGCCCAATCAAACCCATGAGTTCCCAAACCCTATCGGGCGGATTTCGCGGCTGGCTGGCTCGGAATCCAGCCGCCCTGACGATCATCGCGGGGCTGGCGGCCTTCGGGGCCTACACCAGCATGTACGCCTTTCGAAAGCCGTTCACCGCCGCCAGTTTTTCCGGACTGAAGCTGGCCGGTTTCGATCTCAAGGTGCTGTTGGTGGTCGCCCAGATGATCGGATATACCATCTCCAAATTCACGGGCATCAAGGTCGTGAGCGAGGCACTTCCGGGCCGGCGCATTGCCATGATTGCCCTGTTGATTGGCATGGCTTTTTTTCCGTTGGTCTTACTTCCATTTGTTCCCGCACCGCTTCAAGTGCTTTGTCTTCTGGTGAATGGTTTGCCTCTGGGAATGATCTGGGGACTCGTCTTCAGTTTTCTGGAAGGACGCAAGGTAACGGAATTCCTTGGTTTGGGAATGAGCGTCAGCTTCATCTTTGCCTCGGGCTGGACAAAAACCGTTGGCCAGTTGGTTATGTCCCAATGGCGCGTCAATGAAATGGCCATGCCCGCCGTGACCGGCCTTCTGTTTGTTCCCCTGCTCGCGGTTTGTCTTTGGCTGTTATCACAATTACCTCCACCAAGCGCGGAAGACGTCGCAAACCGAAGCGTCCGCAAACCCATGGATTCCCCGGCACGACGCCAATTTCTCCGGCGGTTTGGTCTTCCTCTGGCCTTGCTCGTCCTTTCCTACATCGTCTTGAGCATCTACCGGGATCTGCGGGATACATTCATGGCCGACGTCCTCAAAGAATTGGGACAACCACCGTCATCCAGTGTCTTTGCCCGAATTGAGAGCTTTGCCGGGCTGGGCGTCATGGCGGCCTTGGGTGGACTCTGGTTCATTAGGAATCATTGGACCGCCCTCGCCGTTTATCATTGGGTCATTGGCCTCGGAGCCTTGCTGGTGGGCGGTTCAACGTTGTTGTTTCAGGGCGGCCATCTGACCCCGGTCGTCTGGATATCCGTGACCGGTTTAGGCGTGTATCTTGCCTACGTCCCGTTCAATAGCATCCTGTTTGATCGATTGTTGGCCGCCACCCGGCAAACGGGGACGGCATCCTTTCTCATTTCGGTTGCCGATGCCGGTGGGTACCTCTTCACCATGATCCTGTATTTGGCACGTTTGGGAACCACCGGGGAAATCAAGTGGACCCACCTCACCCTGCAAATGGGCATCATCGTCGCTGTGGCCACTCCCCTCCTGACGCTGGCATCGTGGTTCACCCTTCGCCCCCATCGGCAAGCGACTGGGACCTCCTCCAATTCCGTTCGCCCGGCCTGATACTCCATCGCCGCCACCGCCCGTTCCATGACCCATTCGACCGAGACAAGTTCCAAGGCTCCCCCCAAGAAAACCTGGTCGCACGAAGGGGATGTCAACACCACGTCGGCACGGGAACGCTGGCATTCCGAATCGATATCAGCACAAACCCGATCACTGCTCGCCGAAGACGAAAAATATTTTCTCCACCAATCCCTTTCGACCCCCTGCCTGAATCTGTTGGCTGAGGCGGAAGGATCGCACATCCAGGATGTGGAAGGGCGACGGTACCTCGACTTTCACGGGAATAATGTCCACCAGATTGGGTTCCGGCACCCGCACGTGGTGGAAGCGGTCAGGCGTCAGTTGGAATCCCTCCCCTTTTGCACACGCCGCTACACCAACGAGGTGGCCATCTCCTTTGCCCGAAAACTCATCGAGGTGGCACCACCCGGTCTAACCCGGGTCCTCTTTGCTCCCGCCGGCACGGTGGCCATGAGCATGGCATTGAAACTGGCCCGGCTTGCCACGGGTAAATTCAAGACCGTTTCAATGTGGGATGCGTTCCATGGCGCCACCCTCGATTCCATTTCCGTCGGTGGTGAAACCCAATTCCGCCAGGGTGTCGGCCCCCTGCTCCCCGGCACCGAGCATGTGCCACCGTGCGAAATCCGTGCCTGCCCTTTCAAGTGTGGGGCTTCCTGCTCACTGGCCTGTGCGGACTACATCGACTACGTCCTGGAACGTGAGGGCGACGTGGCCGCCGTCATTGGTGAAACCATCCGCTGTACTCCTTCGATTCCTCCGTTGGATTACTGGAGGAAGGTCAGGGCCGCCTGTGACAAACACGGTGCGCTTTTGATTCTGGATGAAATCCCCATCGGTCTGGGGCGCTCTGGAAAGCTGTTCGCCCTCGAAAACTACGGCGTGGTGCCCGACCTGCTGGTCCTGGGCAAAGGCCTGGGCGGCGGCATCATGCCGCTGGCGGCTGTCCTGGCCACAGAGCGCTTCAACATCGTCGGGCCTTCGTCGATCGGCCATTTCACTCACGAAAAGAACCCCATGGCCTGCGCGGCGGGTCTTGCCACCCTCGAAGTCATTGAACGGGAAGGGTTGGTCGAAAATGCCCGAAACCTGGGCCTGCGGGCGCTTTCCGAATTCTCGAAGTTTCCAGCCCGACATCGACTGGTTGGTGCCCTGCGCGGTCTTGGGCTGCTGATGGGGATCGAATTGATGCATGACGGCAACCCGTTGCGTCCGGCACGCGACGAAGCCACCGAAGTGATGTACGCCGCACTGCGTCGCGGACTTAACTTCAAACTGACCCGGGGCAATATGCTCACCCTGACGCCGCCCATCTCCCTCTCGGATGCGGAATTGTCAGAAGCCATTGGCATTCTGGATGATGCCCTGACCGAGGTTGAAGGTCGGTGATGCCGGAAGGTCCGTTCGGAGCCGATTTGAACGCCACGTCCCGGCTCCGAATTGAAGAACGGAGTTGAATCTTTTCCTGCCCCCGCCTAACCGTTGCTGCAAGCACATGAAGCACCTCCCTCTCTTTGCGTCCCTGCTGGCATGCCCGGCATTGATTTTCAATACCTCGGCCGAGGTCAAACCCATCCGTGTCCTTCTGCTCACCGGCGGCTGCTGCCATGACTATGCCCACCAAAAGGACATCCTCAAGCAGGCCCTCGAATCCCGGGCGAATATCGAGGTCACCCAAATTCACACGGACGATGGCAGCACCCATCCCAATCTTCCGATTTATGGAAATGCCGATTACGCCAAAGGCTTCGACGTGGTGCTGCATGATGAATGTGCAGCGGACGTCAATGATCCCAAGGTCGTCTCGGCCGTCCTGAAGCCGCATCAGGACGGTCTGCCCGGGGTGAATCTTCATTGCGCCATGCATTGCTACCGCATTGGCGATCCGAATCAACCTGCTGAAACCGGCACCCCTCACGCCTACTGGTTTGACTACCTGGGCCTCCAATCCAGTGGCCACGGGGCACAGAAGCCCATCAGCATTGCTTTTACTTCCAGCGACAGCCCCATCACCCGCGGATTCACCAATTGGGTCACCGTCAACGAGGAGCTCTACAACAACATCCAAATCGGTCCACGGGCAACCCCGCTGGCTCGTGGAGCACAGGACGAAGGAAAGCGCCCCGGCCAAAATAATACGGTCGTGGCTTGGACCAATGAATACGGCCCGAACAAGACCCGGGTCTTCTCCACCACCATCGGCCACAACAACGAGACCGTCTCAGATTCCCGCTATCTCGATTTGGTGACTCGCGGGGTCCTCTGGGCTACGGGCCACCTGGGTCGGGATGGAAAACCCGAGACAGGCTACGGCCCCGGAGGGAAGTGATCTGAACCGCTGCGGCCCGCCCTACCATGGCCTTGTGGCTCATCACCGTAACCCGCTGAATTCCAGTTAGATTGGTAGGGCGGGGCTCCTGCCGGGCTTTTGGCGGTCCGAACCACGCCAATTCCGCACGAGCGTTCATCTGCGGACAACCCGTCTTCCGCCAGTTCAGGGCGGTTCGGACAACCTAACCTTCAAAATCGTAAATTCGGGCACTGAGGCAAAGAGGCTTGAACACCTTTGCGACGAATTCCAGATGCTCGGGATGCACCTGATAGGCATCCTGAGCGGCCTTGTCGGCAAAAACGAGGTTCAATGCCACCTGGTAACTCTGGTCCACGACCGGACGGGGACTGGTGGCCATTTTGCCAACATGAAAGAAGAGAGTGCCGGGTATCCCGCGCAGGTACTTTTCGCAACCTGCGATCAATTCATCGGGAGCTTGCGGCTTGGCGGGGTCTGTCCAGAAAATGACAACGTGCGAAAACATTGTTGCCACAGTATCGGGGAGCCCTCCCGGGCTCCAAGTCCGAAGTTTCTACATTCGAACCAGGCCGCAACGCCGGGATGGAAACAGGCCCGGGACGATGTCCCCTGCATTTCCTGTCATCTCGTTTCGTAATTCCGAAATAGCTTGCCGTTTGTTGCGCCGAAAACCCTCGCTGTGAACGGTAAGCCATTTCGGAAACACGACACCAGGAGAGTCGAAACACCCTCAGGTGGCTTTTGACGTCTGGAGGCCGGAGGCCGGAATTGCCGCGCGAACACGTTCGAAGTGGCCTTCCTCACAACCGGCGACAAATGACTCGGTCACCGATTTCAGAACTTCCCATCGCTGCCGAATAGTCCGGGACTCTCCCGGACTGATCGAGTTGTCGGCGGCAGAGTTGGCAATGACGGCCAGGAGGTCGGCGAATTCATGGACGACACTGTTGGTTGCCGGAATCAAGAATTCCGGATTGGGCTTCTTGGACTTGGGATTGTGGATAAAGAAGCCACCAGACCGATGGCAGAGCCACTGAATGATTCGCGGGTCATTGGTGCATCGGATGAGTTGATCGACCCGGTCCAATGGATTGCCACCGCCGGGGGGGGCATCTGCGGGCGGCGTTTCAGCCCATTTGTAGATCAAGGAAAGCGAGAGCCCCAAATCAGCGGCTATCTGCTTGGCGCTGGTGGATTGGAATACCTCGCGGAGGACCTCGTGGGATTGCATTGCTCGTGCCATGTTGACCCAGGCCGGCAAGAAAGAAAAGCCTCAGATGCTCAGTGGTTGCTGTTGCCCGAAAGCCTCCCCCCGTTTTAGCGTACGGCATGAACGTTTTTGTCACCGGAGGAGCTGGTTACATCGGTTCGGTGTGCGTCTCCGAACTCTGTAACGCCGGACATCAGGTCACGGTGCTGGACAATCTCAGCGAGGGACATCGCTCGGCGGTTGATCCACGGGCACAGTTCGTCCAACTGGATTTGGAAGACCGCGACCGTGTCGCCGAGGCAGTAAAAACGTCCCAAGCCGAGGCGGTCATTCATTTCGCCGCGTACGCCTTGGTCGGCGAATCCATGACCAATCCGTCCAAGTATTTTCGGAATAACGTCGGCAATGCCATCAACCTGGCGGATGCCGCCGTGGCCGCCGGGGTGCGGAAATTCGTCTTTAGTTCCACCTGCGCCACCTATGGACCACCGGACAAGATTCCGATGGATGAAGGCCTCCCTCAACGACCCATCAATCCGTACGGCGAATCCAAACTGATGTTCGAAAAGGTCCTTCGCTGGTACCACGAATTGCACGGGCTTGAATTCGTTGCGTTCAGGTACTTCAACGCCGCCGGGGCAAGCCCCGAATTCGGCGAGCACCATCGGATTGAGACCCACCTGATTCCGTTGGTCCTTCAAGTGGCGCTGGGAAAGAGGTCCCACATCGATATCCTGGGGAGCGATTATCCAACCCCGGACGGTACCTGCATTCGGGATTACATTCACATCACCGATCTGGCTCAGGCCCACATCCAGGCCCTTCGGCCCGGCATTTGCGGATACTTCAACCTCGGAAACGGAGAGGGCTTTTCAGTCCGGGAGGTTGTCGCCGCCTGCGAAAAAGTCACTGGCATTAAAATACCGTTCCAGGATAGGCCGCGCCGCGCCGGAGACCCGCCTCGACTGGTTGCCAGCGCCCAAAAAGCCATCCAGGAACTGGGTTGGAAACCGCAATATCCTCGCATCGAAGAGATCATTCGGACCGCATGGGCCTGGCACCAGCGCCATCCCAACGGCTACCTGGATTGACGGCCTGCGGCTTGGACCGGTGCCCATCGGACCCGTCACCCAATCCTTCTTTCTCCGATCTCTGTGGTTGATCCTCAGGACAGTGTGAATGAGTTCAACCACAGGCGGCGCAGAGAGCACAGAAAACCGCTTCCATTACTGAGTAGATGCCGAAACCCGTTTGGCCCGGTCGGCAGCCCTCCAGAGATACCAACTGGCGGTGGTGCGATGCGGACGCCAGCGCTCACCGAACTCCAGGAGTTCCTTGGGCCTGGGAGCCGTCACCCGCCTATAGGCGGCACGAAATCCATCCCGGATGCCAAAATCGTCGACCGGCAAAACATCAGGACGCGCCAGCTTGAAAATGAGCAGCATTTCCACGCTCCAACGTCCGATGCCGCGACATTGGGTCAGACGCTCGACAATTTCATCGTCCGACAACTGACTGAGCACGCTCCCCTTTGGAACCACCCCAGCGATGGTTCGCCGGGCGATATCGTGGATGGCAGCAATCTTTCCTCGCGAAAAACCTGCCGCCCGCAGCGATTCCTCCGAAAGCTTCAAGACATCCTCTGGACGCGGAAACCGACGTCCGGGAACGAGGGCAATGAATCGTCCCAGAATGGTGTCTGCAGCTTTCCCATGAAGTTGCTGGTGGGCAACCGCACGCACCAACGATTCAAACGGTGATCGCCGGGGTATGGGCTTGAGTCCACACGGATCGAGCGCGGCAATCAATCCCGCCATCACCGGGTCCTGCGCTCGGAGGTGCTCAAGAGCCTCCGGATTCATACATCCGACCCGTTCGCGGTGACGGAAACGGCCCTCTGTTTTAGTTCCGCCGCAACCTGAATTCCGAGAAGTTCGGCCTCTCGAACGATTCGAAACCCATCGGATGTATGGCACCGGCCTTCCAAAAAACTGGCGGTGCGCAGGTGCAGTTGATGTCCGACAACGCGGGCGTAGGCGGCCACCGGCGACTGACAACCGCCGCCCATCGCCCTGAGGAAGGAACGTTCCGCTTGAACTGCGGCGAAGGTGTTGGGGTGGTTGAGAGGAAGACAAAGCTCCGTCGTTGCAGCATCGTCCGAGCGGATTTCCAAACCGACAGCACCCTGACCCACCGCCGGCAACATTTCCTCCGGCTCGACAACCGTTGCTAAAATTCCCGATGGCGGAGGCTCGATCTTTCGTCGCTCCTCCTGCCCCAATCGAGGGTCCACCCGAAGCTGACCTTTGGGAGAAATATCGTAGTTCAATCGGACCAATCCCGCCGCAGCCAACAACGTGGCATCAAACTCCGAATGAGACGCCAACTTCTTAAGCCGCGTTCCGACATTGCCGCGAATCACAATGATTTCAACGTCCGGTCGGAGATGCCGAAGCTGGGCGGAACGCCGCGGACTGCTGGTCGCCACAATCGCTCCCATGGGCAATCGATCAATGCCATCCAATCCGGAACCAAAATACGGCACCCGGCGACCCGGCGACCAATCGCTGCCTGATGGATCGGGCTGCAACTCCCGGCTTCTGAACAGCAGAACCTCCCGGACATCGGCGCGGGTGGGGGTCGCGGCGAGCTTCAACCCGTCGGGCAACTCGGTCGGTAAATCCTTGAGGCTGTGGACGGCGATATGAGCGCGCCCCGCCAGGAGTTCCTCCTCCAGTTCCTTGGTAAAGAGGCCGCGCGGAACACTCTCCGTCGCATCACCGGGCTGGGTCGTCTGAAGCCGGTCGCCAGTCGTTTTAACGACCTTTAACTCAAACGATTGCCGACGATGCAATGCCCGAAGGTGCTTGAGCACCATGGTTGCCTGGGCCAGGGCGAGGGCAGAACCGCGGGTACATATGACCACGGGTGAGGAAGTATCGGACATCGGTCGTAAATGGAGGAGGCGTCAGCCGCGAAGTCGGGAAAGGCCGTTCTCCGGGCCCGTCAAACTGTTCAACAAAAGAGTGACTTGTTCACGAATCAACACCTCGCATCGGGCGACTTCTTCCCGCCGTCCGCGAAGGTGTTCGTCGGCGACGGCCTGAAGATCATCGACGTCCGCCAAAAAAACGCCGTCGATGAGTTTGACGGACGGATCGATATCGCGCGGCACGGCAATATCGATGAGCAACAAGGACCGACCCGACCGGGCTCTCAGCAAGCGTTCCAGGCGGGGGCGATCCAGGACGTAATGCGGGGCACTGGTACTGCTAATGACGATGTCAATGCCGGGAAACTCCTGCTCCCACTCGTCAAAATGGACGGCGCGTCCACCCAATTCCTGGGCCAGGGCGGCAGCCCGCTCAAATGAACGATTGCTCACCAGCAAGCTTCGAGCACCCCGGCTGAGGAGCGCCCGGGCTGTCTTTTCACTCATCTCCCCCGCCCCAATCACCATGACATCCCGGTTGCGGAGCCCCTCAAAAATTCGCTCCGCCAAGTCGACAGCCACCGAAGCGACACTGGTATTGCCGCGCTGTATCCCGGTCTCGGACCGAATCTTCTTGGCCACGCTGAAAGCGCGTTGAAAGGCCTTGTTCAAGACACGTCCGGTATGACCGCCAGCCAGGGCCAGATCGTAGGCCTTTTTCAATTGCCCCAGAATTTCAGTCTCACCCAACACCAAGGAGTCCAGACCACAGGCCACCCGAAACAAATGCTCCAAGCCCCCGGGCCCGGCGTGAGAGTAGAGCTCCGCCGGTGTGGGGAGGTGTTGTTGCCGGTCCAAGGCCAGGAATTCCCGTAAGGCCGGAACTGTTTCCCCCACCGGTCGGGGGGTCACCGCATAGAGTTCCACCCGATTGCAAGTGGAGAGTAGGACGGCCTCCGAGATGAACCCCCGTTCGCGCAACCGTGCCAGGGCTGGCGAGATGTCAGATTCCGAGAAGGCAAACCGCTCCCGGATTTCCACCGGAGCCGTATGATGGCTGAGCCCAAGGACTAAGGGGGTCATGTCGGCTTAGGGATTATGAATCGCCGAAGGAATGTTGGTCCCCCAAAACGTCAGCAGAACAAAGGTAAAGGTGCCAATCACCCCCCACGCATACCGCCTTCCCCGGGCACCGTTCGTCGCCCTCAAAATGAGGAGCACCAGGTAGACGACCCAAACAAAAATGCTCCAGACCACCTTCGAATCGTCGCTCATCCAGTATCCCCGGTTGACCTTCAACCACCAGGACCCAACGAGGAGCCCGGTGGTTAACAACGAAAAACCGCCCACCAACAAGCCCGACACCACCCGCTCCAGACGATGAATGGACGGCAACCGGGCCAGAAGCGCCCGGGATTTGTCGAATCGGAGATCGTGCTCATGACTGAGGTACATCAAGGCCGACATGGCACTCATGCCAAAGGCACCATAGGCCAGTAGGATCAACGCGGCGTGCAGCGTCTCCCAAGCGTGCTCGAAATGGGGGGTCGGACCGCGCTCGTCCAGCATGGGAAACAGCGCGAAGACGCCCGTGGCAAAGAGAAGTGGGGACGCGAATGCCCCAATGAAACGCAATCGGGGAAGGAGGCCGAGAAGCAAGTAGGCCACCACGACCGTCCATGAAATGAACACGGTGGCCTCGAACAGGTTGTGAATCGGGCAACGGTCGACCCGGAATCCCCGTTGAAACATGGCAGCGGTGTGAAACAGGGCTCCCCCCCCCAAAAGGAGGTACAGCCACAGATTATCCGCGCGAAACCCACGTCGCCAGAGCAACAGGGAGTAGCCCGAACAGATGCCGTAGACGACAACCGCCCCTGTAAAAAGCCATCGGTCACTCATTGCCAGAACACTCAATATAGGGAATCCAGTCAAGGCTGTCGAACGGACAAGCGTCCGTTGACCCACGACCTCATCAACCCTAACCTCTCATGCCCATGGCGGTTTCCCCAACCAACATCCGGGAAGCATCCCGCGACACTCCCGGCCCCTCAGGCTGGGAGGATGTGATTGCTCCTGTACGCCCGTTCCTCCAAACCGTTTCCGAACAACTCGCGGCGCAAGCTGACACGTTCGATCCGGAGGTGGCGACTTTTGCCCGGTATGCCCTGGACAACAGGGGCAAGCAGCTTCGCCCGGCCCTCGTTGGCCTGGCGGGAAGTTCGGTGGGTTCCCTGGGAGACCAGCACGTCAACATGGCCATCATTGTGGAAATGATCCATCTGGCGACCCTCGTCCACGACGACATCATGGATGAGGCCACCATCCGTCGGCGCCGTCCCACCCTCGCTGCTCAATGGGGCAATGAGGTGGCGGTCCTGGTGGGCGATTGTCTTTTTGCCCACGCGCTGGGGCTTGCCACCCAGTTTGATTCCATCGAAATCAGCCAGCGGATTGCCACCGCAGCCCGCAAAGTCTGCTCCGGGGAAATCCTTCAAACCCTTCGACGCCAACGGTGGAAGGTCAGTCGCGCCGAATACCTCCATGTTATTGAGCTCAAGACGGCCGAACTGTTCGCTCTCGCCTGCGAAATGGGAGGGCGGCTGGCCCAAGGTTCCCCTCAAGAGCAGGAAGCCCTTGCACAACATGGGCGGTTGCTGGGAATTGCGTACCAGATTTACGATGATTGCCTGGACTTGTTCGGCACCGAGGGCATGGCAGGCAAGTCGTTGGGCACAGACCTGGCCACTGGAAAACTCACCCTCCCCCTGCTGATCTTTCTGGAACGGGCTACACCTGCTGAAAGCGCTGAGTTGACCGGATGGCTCGAACGATGGGACCCGGCGCGATTCTCCGACGTCCGTGCCCGGCTGGAGGGATGCGGGGCGCTGGCAGGCTCCATTGCGGTCATCCAAAACTGTCTGGCGGAGGGCAATGCCCACCTATCGTCGATCCCCGCCGGTCCTTCCCGGGATGCACTCATCGACCTGAGCGCATTTCTCGCCCAACAAACTGCCGCCTTGGGCGGCTGACCGTCTGCGATGGCCTCCCAACCTCCTCTGACACCTGGACCGGATGAACTCGATGACCGTCCCTTGGTCGAACGGGCACGCAAACGGGACCACGCCGCTTTTGAAGAACTGGTCTGTCGACACCAGTCTCGCATTTACGGGCTTTGTTACCACCTCACCGGCAATCACGAGGATGCCAACGACCTGGCCCAAGACTCTTTCATCAAGGCATGGAAGGCCCTTCCTAGTTTTCGGGGCGACGCCAGCTTTGTCACATGGATTTACCGCATCGCCACCAACAATTGTCTCACCCACCTCAAGCAGCGAAGAAATACGCTGCCCCACCTCAGCCTGAACGATTTGGATGCCAATACCGAAAACGATCCGACATTGGTTGAATTGGTGTCGCATCACACCCCTCGTCGCGATAGTCATCTCTCGGAGCTCCAAAAAAGATTGAACGAAGCCCTGCTGAAGTTGTCAGAGGAACATCGGATGGTGGTGACCATGCACGACGTACAAGGAATGTCGCATGTGGAGATTGCAGAGGTCTTGGGATGTAATCCAGGGACCGTGCGCTCACGCCTTTTCTACGCCCGGCAACAGTTGCA
>CAITXU010000184.1 GCA_903896505.1 uncultured Verrucomicrobiota bacterium
GCGGTGATTGGGAGTCGGGGCTGGGTGAATCAGGTGTTTGAGGACCATCGCCAGCGGTTTGGGCCCAAGCGCAAGGATGGGGCGAGACGATTCAAGTTCTTGAATGAGTCCGACATTTTTGGGTTGAGGGATTTGAGGGTGGAGCCGGTGGAGGTATCAGGCGGGAAAGGCAGTTTGGAATAACGACGTCATGACCAGCCAAAGACGCCCTGTGAGCGGCTCCGAGCCAGTCTAGCGGTAAGCCCCGAAGCCAAGAAGCGGATAAAGGAAACACTGGCGGGCTTGAACCCATTCGAACTGAACCGCCGGTTGGAGCATGGCCTGCGCACCGTCGTGCATCGGCCACTCCATTCCAGAGGTCATTCGGATTCTTTGCATTCCCCGTCCGATGCTGGCGAATCCTCCCCCATGCTGGTGTCGTGACTTCTGAGTCAACAACCCCTCCATCCCGCACCTTTCCCGGTGTCATTTACTTTTGAGTCAACGGGCAAAGACGTCGGGTCCAACTTGTGGGGCAAATTGGACCTTCGCGACAATTCCGAATGGACTCCGAACCCTGCCATTGCGAAATCACTTTTCGTGGGGCGCAAATTTTGGGTTTTCATACAACGTGTAGCCGTAGCTTCGTGCAGGTCGGATTGACCACACCGGTGTCCATCCTTCAGCTTTGATCTGATGAATCGGACCGTCGGGCTTCTCGAGCGCCGCGGTCAGCTCAGAAACCCAAAAGTACTTTGCTTGCCGCTGCAACAACTCAACGGGAGAGCCCAACCTCCACTGAAATGGCAAGTTCGCCTGCCGCAGATAAAATTCGAGAATGGGTCGATCACAGACGAGCCCGTCCGTTTTTTCAGCCAATCGCGAAGAATTCTCCGCCACAAACGCGCGATAACCGACGGTTCTCATCACGGGTCTGTAATTGGGATCGAGCCCAAGCCATATCAGGAAACCGACGGAAGAAGCCAGAATCGCGGCTCCAGCAGACAAAGATGCTCGTCGCCACGGCTGAAAGGCGTCATCGAGCAACGCCCCGGTCACCAAACAGGAAACGGTGATGAATTGAAGCATGTTTCGCGCCCCGGTTAAATGGGCCGTCACCATGGTTGCAAAAAACAGGGAAAAGGTGACACCCAAATAGACATGCTTATCCGAAAGGCTGTTCCGACGGTAGATTCCCAAAACCGCTATCGGTAAAATCACAAGTACAGACAGCAGCAACGGCAAATCCAACCGGAACAGCCAATAGGCTGCCGCCCATCGGGGCGTGTGTTGGAACGTGAGGTCATATACCAGGGTCGGACATCCAGCGTACTTGGCGTAATATCTGAAATCGTGGTAAAGATCGATATGAATAATGGCATTGGGGAAGAGAGCCAATGTCACCAAAGCTGCGACACCCATGGCAGTAAAAAGGTGCGGGGTGACCTTGAATCGCTTTGGAACCAAACAAATCCAGCCATCGCCGCACAGGGACATGCCAACCAACCAAATCAGCACGACTGGAATGACATAGGCCATGGAAATCACGCCAAGACCAAGAACCATTCCGATGACGACGCCCCGTTTCCATGTGGCATGCTCCCGCCAATGGTACCCCAATGAAAATAACAAGATCGTGCAGGCTTGCATCGGAAAATGGGGGCCTAGAATGTATGTTTCGTAATTGCGAATCCCACTGAACAAGAGGAGCCCCGAACCCGCCATCGCAGCCCAACGGGAGGCACTAAAGCAAGTGCGAAGCAGGAAGTAGAGGGCACCCAGTCCGGCAGACCCCACTAAAGCGTGAAGAAATCGGGACCGGTTTTCCACCGTGGCAATCGAACTTGGCAGTATCTCGCGGCCCAGTTTTGCCAGATATTCTTTGAGCGGGCCATGGGCGTGTCGGTCGTAAATCCGGCTTTTCCACAAAACGGTCCACTCCTGCTCCGAGTTCTTGGCGTAGTCCGCCTCGTCATAGCTAAATTCGGGCGATGCGCACGCGAAAAGCGTCACCAGCGATATCAACCCCAAGAGAGCTGAAAGCGCAATATCCAGCATTCGTTTGCCAGACTGCGACGGATTTTGCCCTTCAAGACGTGCACCTGAAATTGCGTTGGAATCGGAGCCTAGCGATTCAGACAATGAATTCATTATAAGCAGAAATTACAGTTTGTGTCGGTCAATTGCCTGTCCGAAGGGATTCTGACAGTCTGGAGGCGAGAGGTCACGACCAAACGTTTCTCCGCCTTGGATGAAGATGTCCAAGGAGCAAAACTGGGAGGGGTTTGGCAGTTTCCCCTGAAATTTGTGTCGGGCATCATGCAGGGGCAATTCATCCCGCAGGGTTGGCTGCTGTACGTGGGGGGGCTTCCGGGGTTGGCTGACGGCGGCAGCTCATGATGGAATGTTGCAGTGGGTTGGGTATACGGGAAAGCCCCGGGACCAAACGACAGCACTTCACTCTCGGAACAGATGGATAATTCCGTCAACCGGCTTAAGTCAGGACCACTCACCTCAAACAACCCCACATATCGTGCTTAGGCGGGGGACAGAACGTAGCGTCGAGACCGTTCTTATGTCAGAATCGATGCCAGGAAATCTTTCAAGGCGGCGTTCAATATCGATGGATTCTCCAGGTTCGGCACGTGGCCTACTCCGGGAAAGGTGACGAGCTAGTGTCGTGTATCCGAAATAGCTTACAGTTTGCCGCGAGGGATTTTCGGATCCCGCGAGGCGACGAGCGACGAGCATACCCGCAGTGGTCTGTGAGGAGCGAGCAACGAAGCGGCAGCCGAAAAGAGCTGCGGCCCTGCGGGGTAGGCGGGGTCGCACCTCCTCCGGCTCAGCTTGAGAACGGGGAGACGATCACGTCCATCCCGCTGGTTCAGAGGAGGCCAGCTTGACGGGAGGTGGGGCCCTTGAGACCAAGTCGGCGATAGGCCAATTCGGAGGCGATGCGGCCCTGGGGAGTCCGCTGGAGGTATCCCTCCATGATCAAATAGGGCTCGTACACTTCTTCAATGGTGTCGGGCTCTTCACCGACAGCTACAGCGAGCGAGTTTACGCCCACCGGCCCCCCGCCAAACTTGCCGATGATGGCTTCAAGGATGCGTTTATCCATTTCATCGAGGCCATATTGGTCGATCTCCAGGATGGCGAGAGCGGTGTCGGCCAGGGAACTGGTAATGCGACCGTCCGCGCGGACCTGGGCATAGTCCCGGACACGACGAAGTAGGTTGTTGGCAATCCGGGGTGTTCCGCGGCTGCGTCGGGCGATCTCCATGGCACCGGCGGGTTCAATTTCCACCTTCAACAGTCCGGCGGCACGTAGGAGGATGCGCTGGAGCTGGTCCGCTGAATAATAGTCGAGGCGCTCGCGGATACCGAAACGGGTCAGGAGGGGGGCACTGAGGAGTCCGCTCCGGGTCGTGGCACCGATGAGGGTAAAGCGGGGAAGCGACAACCGGACACTGCGGGCGTTGGGACCTTGATCGATCAGGATGTCGAGCTTGAAGTCCTCCATGGCCGGATAGAGGTATTCCTCGATGGTCTTTTGCAACCGATGGATTTCGTCGATGAACAGGACATCCCCGGCCTCGAGGTTGGTCAAGAGTCCGGCGAGATCGGCCGCCTTTTCGACGGTCGGACCGCTTGTTTCTCGGAGAGTCGCCCCCATGGCACCCGCCAGAATCTTCGCCATGGTGGTTTTACCCAATCCCGGCGGGCCTGACAGCAGGATATGATCGAGCGCCTCACCGCGTTGACGCGCTGCGGTGACGGCAATTTCCAGGCGTTCCTTGACCTTGGCCTGGCCAGTAAAATCGGCGAACGCCCCTGGTCGGAGGGTTTGTTCGATGACTTGGTCGGGCTTGGTCAGGACGTCAGTGACGATCCGTTCGGACATGAGTCAACGATGCGACAACAGCTCGCCGCACACAAAGTCCGATTTCCATCCACCGGATCGGCTATTCGCGCCGAACGCGATAAAAGGCGTGGGTCAATACGACGTTATCAATCAGAGTTGCTGACGTATTGGAGCCAGTGGCAGGAACATGGGAACGGATTACCTCAAACCCATTGGCCAGGTTGAGCGAACATTCCAGGGTATAATAATATCCGGGCCAACTACTCCAGGAGATCGGGTTGAGCGGCGGTCGGGAGGCCTGTATCACCGGCACCAGAGGGTCACGACCGCGTTGGTATTCCGCGGCATTGGTCACGCCGTCTCCATTGGTATCGGTCGTGCCCGATTGGGTCAGGTCGCCAAACCACTGTAGCTCCCAGGCATCGACCGGACTGGTGGCGACCACCGTGCCGGAGATAGGTCCAACCTATGAGAGGGGCGCCGTGAAATCGCCTTCCACCGCTGCGTAAGAACCGACGACCGCAGCCGGAGCCGTCACTTTGATTTGGAGGGTGGGGTTTCCGTCCGCATAGGAATTGGCCACTGTGACGGCCCGGGGGGCCAGGCCGGGAGAGGACATGATGCAGGCTGTATTTCCGTCATTTCCGGCGGCGATACAGACGACGCACCCAAGTCGTGCCAGTCGGTCGACCGCCTTCAATTCAGGGTCCGTGGAATCATCCACCCCGAAGCCACTTCCCAGGGAAAGGTTGACGACATCCAAATGATCCAACGTCTGTCCGTCTTGGTCGGGGTCGGCCGCCCAGTCCAAGGCATCCGGGACTGCGGCGGTCCCACCTGATCTGCCAAAAATCTTCAGGGCGTAAAGCGACGCTTCCGGGGCCACTCGAGGACCGATGGGGAACTGGCTTGAATCGAACGGGCCGCCGTACCCGCCTTGAAAACTGGCATGATTGGTAGTCACTCCCAATCCAGCAGCGATTACGGCCACGTGCGTTCCGTGATGGTCGTCGGTATTGTCGAGGGGGTCCGGGTCGGGAACGGGTGTGGAGCTGCCACTATTTCCCGCGTCATAGTCTTCACCGACGAAGTCGGTTCCTCCCGCGACTTTGGCCGTGGGAAAGCTATCGGGTTCGATGGTGGTCGGATCGTTGGCGCTGTAGTCTGCCACGCTCCCGGAGGCACCAAAATCGGCATGCGTGTAGTCAATTCCGCCATCAATAATGCCGAGCTTCACTTCTTTACCGGTAAAGTAAAAGCCCGCTGAAGATCAGACCGATGGGGCTCCCACAAAGGGGACGCTGAAGCGCAATTGACGCTGGTAGATGTGGGCCAGTCGGACCTCCTTGACCCCGGGAAGAGCGCGAACAGAGGAAAGCGCCAATTCCGGCAATTCCACCCGAAAGCCGTTGAGGACAGTCAGAAAGCGCCCCGTCACCTTGCCACCGAGCCCGGTGATAGCCGGTTCGATGCCAGCCTGGTCGGCAATAATCTCGGCGCGGCGAAGTGGGCCGGGTTCCTGACCAGGTGCGACAACAGCAGCGGTGCCGAGCTTCCGTTCGAGTTCAACCTCAGCTGCTGGAGGTCGTTCCAATTCAATAAGATATGTGGAACCGTACACTCCGAATTGCAGTTCGAGGAAAAGGACCGTGCGCCAGCGACAAAATGAATTCATGCCATTGCATTTGTGTTCATCCGCTTGGTATCGACAACCATCCGAAAGATAGGGAAAAAGAACCATCATTCCCCCTCCGCCTGAGCCTTGCAAATCCTGTGGCAGGGTGTTACAGTGATTAAATTAAATACGGTTTAATATCTATGTTCCTCGAACCGCGACACGCTTTTCCATTTCGGCTGCCTTCCATATCTTAAAACCGCCTCTTCCGACATTTTGGTGGGATTTGTCAGGCCGTGGGATAAAGATTAAGACCCCCGATATGAAAGAGGATATCGGTCTTGAAGCGTTCTCGATTGCGGTAGCCATAGGCTTTCTTGACC
>CAITXU010000185.1 GCA_903896505.1 uncultured Verrucomicrobiota bacterium
CGGGCTGTTGAGCCCTAGCTCGCGGCGCCCTGCGGCCTCCGTTGTTCTCCATCCGCCTGCTCGACCCCTTCTATCCATCCTAAAACCTCTTGACCGCTCATCCTAACCCCTCCAACTTCCCACTGACAAACCGGAAGAACCTTAAAACCAGATCTTTTCGCCGAGGTTCCCCGACCCCCAATTTCAGTCCCATGTCCTCCCTATCGTCTTCGAGCTCAGATGACCGCAACGTATCGACGGAACAACCTGATGTGGAAGCAGTTCCGTCCGATGACGAAGAGCTCATCGAAGTGGTCCGGGTTCGACGTCGCGAGGGTCGGCGCAAGAAGGCAAAAATCGCCCAGAATTTGGTGATGGTTGCATTTCTGGTGTTCGTGTTTGTAGCAATGTGCTTTTTGTTTTCCTGGTATCAGTCGGAGAGGGCTGGGTATTAGGATTTAATATTAGTATAAGTAAACCATCATCGGATGGTGTGGTGACTCTCCCATGCCCGATCTGGTGGCCTTCATCGAGCGCTCACCGCAATGGTGTTCGCGGTGGAGACGAGATCAGGTCCTTTAGCGGGATGAAAACGGGCCACGACAGTAACGACTCTGGCCTTTGGGACCTGGTCTTCCCATTTGAGTGCCATTTGGTATCCAGCTCCCAGGGTGGTCGTCGCAGCGAAGGTCTCCAATTCGGTGGAGGAAAAGGTCCAGACCTTCAACGGTTTGGCCTCCGACAGTTTTGAGGAGGCGATGGTCCCGTCGTACATCCATATTTCAAGGCGTCCGGATCTCAACGGAATGCCCTGAGCTTTGCCTTGGGCGGAAGCATAAATGCGGACGCCAATACCATCCACTCCAGGATGGTTGTCCAACCGTATGGCGGCCGGAACGGCGAACAAATGAAGCTCGGAAGGAGGTCCTCCCCCCGCGCTTTGCAAGGAGCCACAGCCAGAAACAATCGCCACGGAAATCACCCAGAGCGAAACGGCCAGGACTCCGTTGAATACGGAGAAACAACAGTGCGCCCTTCGGCCCTCAGGCGCGGCACTCATTGGGGGCCCCTATCGCCAGCCGGAGATTTGACCGGTCCATGCACGTTGTTCGTGGGATAAAGTGGTTCGAGCAACCGTCGTTGGGTTTCATCGCCCCGAAGGAAACTGCGAAAGCCGGTCCCGTCCAACTCCTCGCGCGTCACGGCATCAGGACTGCGAAGGGCAATCGGGGTCTGCGGATTCTCGATCACCTGCGGGGTCAAAAGAATCAGTAATTCCTTTCGTTGATGAATCATGGAGCTGGAGCGGAAGAGGACACCGAGCAGCGGAATGTCCCCAAGCATCGGCACCTTCTTGACCCGGCGATCATCCGAGGTGGAGATCAGGCCACCAATGATGATGGTCTGTCCGCTCTGGGCGCTGACCGTGGTGCTGGCCTTGCGTTGATTGATGATGGGAGCGCTGGTGGAACCGTTGAGTTGGACGGAAGAGCTGCTGAGGTCGCTGTTCGTGGTTCCGATCTCCATCTTGACGAATCCGTCGGCACTTATTTTGGGAGTCACGGTCAGGTTGACGCCGACATCTTCATAGCGGTAGGACGTTGTCAGATTGTTCTGCACGTCCAGTCGACTTTGGTCGACCAACGGAACCCGCTGACCGATGTTGATGGTGGCCGGTTTGTTGTCGGCGGTGACAATTTCGGGGCGGCTGAGTACTTCGAGTCGGCCCTGGTCCTTGAGGGCGCGGAGGAGAAAATTGAAGTCGGTACCGGCGACGGCGGTTGAGAACCCGCCGAGTGACTTCAACTGTTTGGCGACTCCGAAGTCTGTGCCGGTACCAATGCCCACATCTCCTTTTTTGCCAGCGTAATTCCATTCGACGCCCAGGTCGGTCTGGTTGTCGAGTGTGACTTCCGCGAGGAGGACTTGAATGAGGACCTGGGGCTGAGCCTGATCGAGCTCGGTGATCATGGAGCGGATTTGATCAAAGTACCGTTGATTGGCCGAGAGCAGGAGGGTGTTGCTGCCGGGTTCAGCGACCACGGCCACTTCCTGATCCAGCGACCGCTGCGCGGCCATCGCAACATCCGCCCCGAGGTTCTGAATCATTCGCTGACGTTCCTGGTCGAGGAAGTTCCGAATCGCAAGTGCCACTTCGGATGCCTGGGAATTACGCATACGGATCACCTCTGAACTGCGCTCGTGCGCTTCGCTCGAATCGAGTGAGTCGATGATTTCAGAAACCAATTCGACGTAGTGGTCGGTTCCGCCCACCAGCAGACTGTTCGTGCGAGGATCAATGGTTACGGTCAATGCCACCTGCTCCGCCGTGCCAATCGTGGCACTGGCAGATGGTTCGTCATGAGTTGCCCCAGTGGCATCGGACACCGGTCGGACCAGAGTGTATTGAACCGAGCGCTGCCCGGCAGTGGCGGCAGAGGGCGTCATACGAAAAAGTTGTGTCAGCAGCTCGGCCATCTGACGTGCGTCCGCGTTGTGCATTGGAAACACCCGAATCTTGGCCTGCTGAGGCGAACTGGCGTCGAGCCGGTGAATGACCTGTTCGATCAATCCCATGTAGTCCACGGGACCCGAAACGATCAAGGAGTTCATCCGGGCATCCGGAGTGATTAACACCGATTCCTTGAGGGCGGCGGTGATCAGTTCCCCTCCGTCCTCGCCGCGGGTGATGAACTGAAGGACGGACTGGGCGTTGGGATTCTGCTCATTCAGGGCCGGTGGTTTACTGTTGAGAGCCGTGTTTAGAATTGTCGAGAGAGCATCGGCGCGGGCAAATTGGAGTGGGAAGACCCGGATTTCGCTGGTCTTGGCGACCTGGTCGGTATCGAGCTTGGACACCAACTGCTGGATGCGCTGGGCATCATTCTCGCCGCAGGAAACCACGATGGCATTGATCCGATCGTCGGCGCTTACGGCGATGGGCAGGGCCTGATTCGGTTGTCCTTCCCGAAAGAGGCCTTGAATGGTTTGAGCGACCTTGCGGGCATCTCCCTTGGCCAGCGGGAAGACGTGGATAGCCAGACCGTTATCCGTCGGTTCGGAATCCAGCCGATCAACGAGCGAAGCAACCGCGGCCAAATCATCGACCGATGCCCCGACCAGCAGGGCATTGACCCATGGATCGGCGACGATAGTGACCGGTTCGACGGTTTCACCTTTTACCCGGGGAGGTCGGTTGGCGAAGATCGGCTGGAGGGTCGACTGAAGCTTGACTGCCGTGGCCCGCTGGAGCGGGAAAACCTTGAAATTGAGCCGGGCGAAGGAGCTGTCGGCATCCAACTGGGGAAGCATCCGGTCGACTGCTTCGAAAGCTTCCTTACCACCGGTGACGAGGAGGGCATTGACCCGGTCGTCGGCGATCACACTAGCCGGGATGGCCCGCAAATTGGCATTGACCCCGACACTTTCCGCCGTGCGGCGCGCCTGGAAATACTGCTGAAGTGTGGTGGCCAGGGAGGACGCCCGGGCATTCTTCAGGGTGTAAAGCCGGACATCGGCGTTCGTGGCGAGGTCCCTGTCATCGATACGCTTCACCACCTCCCGGACAATCACCAGGTTTTCCGGACTGGCGCTGACAATCAGGGTATTGCTTCGGGGATCGACACTGATGGAGAGGATATCCCGCCCTCCGGGGGCCTTTCCAGTGGCGGTCGGCAGGGACCCAGGGCGGTAGAGTCCCTGATCGACGAGGGACTTCAAGATGGTCGCCACCCGTTGAGCGTCAGCGAATTCCAAGGTAAAGGTCTCGAGAACGCCACCGGCAATGGAGGGTTCCTGGTCCAATTTCATCAAGAGGCCCTGGATCAATTCAATGTTCTCCTTGCTGGCGGAAACAACGAGAGCGTTGTTGAGGGCGTCGGCCTCGACTTTGATGGACTCGCTCGGGAGTGGTGCCTGGCCCAGGGGAGCCTGCGCCCTCTGGCGAGCCGTGAATACCGCTTCGACCAGAGTGGCAACACGGGCGGAATCATTATGGCGCAACGGCAAAACAGTCAGGAGTTGCGATGGATTCTCCGGCTTCTGATCGAGACGGGTCAGCAATTCATCCAGGGTCCGGCTGTCTTCCTGTCCAGCAGAAACCAGCAGCGCATTGCTACGCGAATCCGGAAGGATGATGGGCCGGGTCCGCTGGGCGTCCGGGGCGCGACCTGCGGTGCCTCGCTGTTCGAAAAGGTTGGCCAAGGTTCCAGCGAGGACTCGGGCGTCGGCATATTTCAATTGGATCAGCCGCACCCGACCGCTCAACGCCGGATTGGCCTGGTCCAATTCCCGGGCCAGAGTCTGCACCAGTTCAAATCCCTCGCGACTTCCCCCTACGAGCAAGGCGTTACTTCGCTGATCCGCAAGGATGAGAACCTTGAGGGCATCCGCCTGACCTTGGTTGAGAGTGGCCCGCTGGGTCACACGTCCGTCCATCAATTTTTGCAGGGTGGGAGCCACCACGTTGGCATCGGCATGTTCCAGCGGGATGAGCGCGATATCGCGGAGATCGAAGGGAAGCTTTTGGTCGAGTTGCTTCAAGAGGCCCTCGACGATGCCGAAGGCCTTGCTGTTTCCAGCCACAACGAGGGAACTGGTCCGGGCGTCGACGGTGATGATCGGACGATCATCCTGCCGCAGGGCGGTTGCCCGCGGGCCGTTGTACAGATCGGTCAAAACTCTCTGCAGAGTGGCCGGATCGGCATGTTCCAGAGGATAGATACGAACGCTCTCCAAGCCTGAGGCGGACGGGATGTCCAGTTGATCGATGACGTCGGCGATCAGGGGAAGATTATCACTGCGAGCGGCAACAATGAGGATGTTGGACGGTTCGTCCGCCTGAATGGTGAGAGCCGCCCTGGCCTTGGCGACCGCATTTTGCTGAGCCTTCTCCCCTTCACGCGCGGTGCGCAGTCGAGTGACCTGCGTGGCCAAGCCCTCGGATCCGGGAACTGGCGGGCCTTCGGCAAAAACAGATTGCAGCATCGGCACGAGGCGGGAGGCCGAGGCATGCTTGAGCCGGAAGAGGCGGACTTCGGTCACGAAACCGGCAATCTCCCGGTCCATGTCGTGGACCAGTTTTTGGGCCAGGGAGAGAGTCTCCGGCTGTCCGGCAAGGATGAGGGTATTGCTTCGCGGATCGATGGAGATGTTCAACGGATGGACCAGTGCCTTGCCTTGGTCCGCCGGTTCGCCCGGCGGTGTTCCGGGGTTGGTGATGGCCAATTGCCGCCCCTGATTGAAGATAGTATTCAGGGTGGCTGAAACGGTAGCTGCATCCGCATGATCGAGTGAGACCAACCGGACTCCCACTCCATCCAGAACCGCCACGGTATCCATCAATTCAACCACGGCGGCCAGGGCGCGGACATTTTCCGGAGTAGAAGTAACCAACAGTCGATTGCCTCCGGTGGGACCGGCGGCCGGGTCGGGGGAAATCTTGATCGGGCGTGTCAGGTCCAGCAGGAGATAATTTCCATCGTCATCCAGAATTTTGAGTCGACGGATTTGTTCCTGAAGTTCGAACCCCTCGGCGGTTGATTCTCCGGCTGGCCCCGGTTTAACCATCCCTTGAAGCACAGAGGCCAACTGCGGAGCGCTGGCATGCTTGAGCGGGAGGATGCGGACTTCGGCCTCCACATTGGCGGAGGGCTTATCGAGGGAGTGAACAATCTTTTCGACCTGGTCGGCAGCGGAAGCACGGGCAAAGACGACGATGCCACGCGACCTGGCATCCAGCGTCACCGTTGCCGTATCTCCCGGACGGTTCGCATTGAGCTGGGTGACCATCTGTTGCACCATCGGAAGGATTTTTTCGGGTGGAGCATTGGTCAAAGCGACCATCCGGAATTCGAGCTGGGTGGCCTGACCGGCATTATCCAACTGCTTAATCAACGATTCCATCAAGGCGAAGTCGGGCGGGCGTGCGCGGACGATCACGCTGCGCGTCCGGGGTTCGGCAACCACGGTGATGCGGGGTTTGGCATTCTGAACTGCGACAGGCTGTCCGGGCTGCTGAGGCACCGCCACGGGGTCCTGTCGAAGCAATTCCGTCAAGGTCCGAGCCACGATCAGCGGATCGGCGTCATGAATGGCAAACAAACGAAATTCGGCCTCGTTACCGTAAAAATTAAAGGACAGCTCGCTGATCAAACGGTCCACCGCATCCAATTCCTGTCCCGGGCCGGAGAGTATCAGGGCGTTGGCTGTGTGGTCGACGGCGATGACCACCTCGGGTGAACCGGCGGACTCAGCAGCGGCTGGGGGGGCATTCGTATTCGTCGAAGGATCAAGACCAGGCCTTACCTCATTGGGACGTGGATACGCCGGCGGCGCGGTGACTTTATCGGTGACCCGTAGAGGCGTCCCGGAAACCTGCGGATAAATGTCCCGAAGCATGGTGGCCATCTGTTCCGCCGCTACATGGTCGAGGGGGCGCAAACGAACCTGGATGGCGGCGTCGCGTCCAGGGCGGTCCAACTGGGCCACGAGGTCCTGGATTTGCGCGAGGTCTCCGCGACGTGCAATGATGGTCAGGGAATTGTTGGAAGAATCGGGTTCGATCACCGGCCGGAGGCCACGGGGACGGTCTTCGAAGATATCCTCCAATTTGGACGCCACATCATAGGCCTTGGATTTCTTCAACCAGACGAATTGGACATCGCGGTCAGAACGTTCGGGGGCTTTGTCCAGCGAGGGCAGTACTTTTTCGACGACATTAAAATGGGAGCGAGTGGCAGAGATGATCAGGCTGTTGGAATGTTCGTCGACGGAAACGGTGGCCGCAGGAATCTGTCGTTCACCACTGGCCGACCGCGCCCTAAGATTGCGGCTCACGGATTCCAGCAGTTGAAGGAGAATGGCGGATACGTCCTTGGCCGTGCCGTTCTCCAACTTATAGATGCGAACCTCGATGTCGGTGGAGCCGACTCCATCCTGGTCCAGGTCACGAACAATCTTCATGACATCCTGAACGGCGTTGGTCGGACCGTTGATAAGAAGGCTGTTGGAACCTGGTACAGCCGTGACACTCACCCGACGGGCGGCGGAAGGTATGGCCCGGTTACTGATGGTCTTGTTGACGGCCTCAGCGAGGTCCTCGGCATGTCCGCGGTTGAGCCGGACGGTCTGAATGATGTTCTCTCCCTCGGGTCCGGGTTGGTCGAGGCTTTTGACCAGGTCTTCCACCCGCCCCAGCAAGGAGGAAGGTCCGTCGACCACGAGGGTGCGGTCATTTCCGCCGACGCTCACCATCAGTCGATCCGCCGGTTCGGTGCTGGCCACCTGTTTGGCGTAGACTTGCGAGATCATGGTGACCAGAGACGCAGCCGAGGTACGGGTCAGTGGGAGCACACGCACAAGCCGACCTCCGCTATCTCCGGTTTTCTGCAATATCTCGGCGATTTGCGCGAGGGCATCCAATTGCTTCTCGGTGCCCGCCAGGATCAACTGGTTGCTGGTGGCATCTCCGAGGACAAGAGGGTCTGTGCTGCCGAGCTGGGGATTGTTTCTGGCCTGGTCCTGGTAGACCTGCAACAACTTCGATGAGAGTTCGGGAACACTTCGTTCGCGGACCGGCAGAACTCGCATCACCCGGTCGGGCTGCGACCCGAGAGAGGTATCCAACTGCTCGATGATGACCGATGCAGATTGGAGTTCCTTGGGATCCCCCGTGGCAATCAACGTGCGCGTCTTAACATCCGTCACCACGCTGACGCGTTTCTGGGGGCGACCATAGGCGTCGTAGCGAACGAGAGCGGTTCCGAGGATTTCCACCACCTTTTCCGGATCGGCGGATTTCAACTTGAACACCCGGGTTGAGGCGCTTTGAGCTCCGACCTTGTCCAACTTATGGATGAGCTCCTCGACCACGTCGATTTCGTTGGTCGCTCCGGTGACGATGATCCGGTTGGCTCCGCTATCGGGAAGAATCAAGGTGTCCGCAGCTGGAGCACCGGGACGGTTCCGAGCCTGCTCTTGATAGAGCGTTCGGACGGTGGCCGATAACTCCGCGGCGCTGGCGGAGGTCAGATCATAGATGCGGGTGTCGCGTGCACTCGATGCCGTACTTCCGGTGCGAAGTTGTTGCAGAATGGACTCAATCTCGGCGATGTGATTGGTCCGACCGGTGACGATGAAGCGGGCATTCTTGGCGTCGGCGATAATCTGGGCATCGGCCAGCTCACCATTATTTTTGCCCCGCCACTGGTCTTGGTAGAGTTGCTGGACGAGGGGCTGGAGGCGTGTGAGTTCCTCCGGGCTGCCGACTTCGAGCAACCGTGTCTCGCGAGCAGACTGCGCCACGGAGGAGGCCTGCAATTCAACGACGATTTGTTCAACCAGTTTTAACTGAGGCTCCGCCCCGGCGAGAATCAACTGGTTGCTTTCAGGTTCCTCCAGAATCAGCAGGTCCGACGTTCCCAGGTCCGGCTGACTTTTCAGGCGGTCATTGTACAATTGTCGCACCTTGGGAGCGAAGGCATTGACACGGCCCTGTTGGAGCGTGAGCACCTTCATCTTTCGTTCCACCTGGGAGCCGAGGGATTGGTCGAGTTGATCGATGATCAGGGCCACTCCCTGGAGTTCCTTGGGATCGGCTGTAACAATCAGGGTCCGTGTTTTCGCATCCACCGAGACGTTGGCTCGTTTCTGTGGACGCCCGTAAGCGTCATAGCGAATCAACGATGAGGTCAGGATTTCGGCGACCTTGTCCGGATCAGCAGATTTGATTTTAAAAACCCGGGCTGAGGAACCTTGGGCGCTGACTTTGTCGAGCTTATGGACGATCTGCTCGACGGCGGCCAGTTCATTGGTGTCACCGACGAGGATCAACCGATTGCCACCCACGTCGGGCGTGATCAGGGTGTCGGGAGGAGCCGTTCCCAAACGGCCTTTGGCCTCCTCAAGATAGAGGGTGCGGACGGTAGCCGACAGCTCCACAGCGCTGGCGGTGGTCAAATCCAGAATGCGCGTTTCACGGCTTTCCGCCCGGGCCTTGCCCGAACCCAGCTGCTGCAACAACTGTTCGATTTGTTTCAGATGGTCGGGTCGACCCGTCACGATGATTCGTCCTCCCTTCGGATCAGCCACGATTTGAGCATCCGCAGGGTCGGTATCCAATCGGTCCTTCCACTGGTCCTGATACAATTGTTGAACCAATGGGAGCAGTCGTTGGACATCAGCGGCGGAGCCGACATCGATGGCGCGGGTCTCACGCGGCACCTGAGTGGCGGTGGCGTTGACTTGGAGATTGGTGATGATGCCTTCCAGGACGGGCATCTGGTCGCCACGTGCGCTGACCACAAGGCGCCCGGTGCGTCCGTCTGTCAGCAATTGCGCATCGGGCGAGCCGAGTTGTGGGCTGCTCGCCAGACGGTCCGTGTAGAGTTGTCGGGCCAGCGGGAGCACGCGCTGGGCTTCGGCAAGCTTACCCAAATCGAAGACCCGGGTTTCCCGCGAGGGACGGCTTTGACTCTCGAGAGTGGAGACTATCTGCCGCACGGCCTCGGCCTGTTCTTCTGTTCCTTGAACGAGGAGTCGAGTGCCGGACGCATCCCCGTAAAGCGTTGCAGGCTTGAGAGTCTTTCCCTGGGATTGTTCCTGGTAAATTTGCGTGACGCGCGGCAGGAGTTCGGTGGCGGTGGCATTCTTGAGGTCAACGGCATGCAGCTCACGAACGCCTTGGTCGGGTTTAGCGTCGAGGGCGTGGATAACGGTCTCAACCTGGGCCATCAGGGCCGGAGAGGTGAGAATGATAAGACGGTGGGAGGCGGGCTCGGGCGTGATGCTGAGAACCCCATTCAGGCTTCGTCCCGGATTCTGGGCAGCGAATACTTTTTGGGCGAGGGCGGCCACAGCGTCGGCGTCGCCCTTGACCTCAAAAATCCGAAGGACTCGTTCCTTGGAGGTGGACTCTCCGTCGAGTTTTTCAATCACGGACTCGGCGTCCTGCAAGTCCGAGCGGGTGCCGGAAACGATCAGTGAATTGGATTTCTCATCTGCCGTTACTGTGACGCGGCGGATGGGCAGTCCGCGTGAATCATAGCGCATCATCGCACTGGAGACGATGGGGGCGAGCACTGAGGCCTCGGAGGCGCTCAATTTGAACACCCGAGCGCCCGGAGCCTGCTGAGGGGAATTGTCGAGTCGGGCGACGAGAGCCACCACCTGTTCCACCTCCTCGTGCGGACCAGTAACCACCAGACGGTTGGCCACGGGGTCAGGAACGATCTTCGACTGGGCCACATAGTCCGAACCTTTTTGGTCTCTCAAGAGCTCCAGCAAGAGGTTATTGACCATGGGGGTCAGGGAATTGGCGTCGGAGGACTTGAGTTCAATCACCTTCAGCTCACGCAAACCCGATTCACCCCGGGAGTCCAGTTCCTGCACCATGCGCCAGGCCGACTCCACGGCATTGGAAGAACCGGTGAGGATGAGGCTGTTGCTGCGCGGGTCGACCTGCACCCGCACCTGTTGGGACTGAGCATTCATGCTCTTTTCCACGAGACCAACGAGCTCAGTGGCGGATGCCGCCTTCAATCGCACAACCCTGGTCTCCTCGCGCACCGGCTGCTTTTCAGCCGGGTCCAACTGGCGGATGATGGCTTCCACGCGCTGGATTTCGGCACCGGAGCCGCTGACCATGATTCGATTGCTCCGCGCCTCGGGGATCAGGGTGGCCGGACCTCCGGCAGGCTCCGGAACGCCCCGCAATTGCTCTTGATACAATTGTTGAACGAGGGGAGTGATTTCGGCAGCCTTTGAGGCAAACAGGTCAACGCCGTGGAACTCCCGCGGAGCCGCGGTGGCGGGGGTGACATCGAATTGCTGCACCAGTGCCCGGATTCGCTCTTGATCGGCAGGCAAGGCCAGCACAACGAGCTGTTTGCCGGTAGGGTCCGGCATCAAGGTGGGGGCCGGTTGACCGGGCACCGTCAGTTGTCCGGCCAACTGGTTGACGAGGGGAATGATCTCCGCGGCGGAACGGGAGCGCAGAGGGAGCAGTACCAACTGACGTTCTGCCTGGACCGGCGCGATATCGACCACACCAATCACGGTTTCAATTTCCTTGAGCTGTTCATCGGTGGCAGTCACCAGCAATCGATTATTGGTGGCATCCGCTACCAGTGACGGCTTGGGCATGCTTGCGAACCGACGGTCGGCCATCCGCTCGTTCACCAGACTCTGAAGATTCGGCAGAACCGTCTCGGTCCGGGTGTTTTTCAGGACGATGACCTTCAAGTGACGAACCTGGGCGGGAGATTTCTCGACGCGCAACTCCCGAACAAGCGACTCAATCAAGCTCTGATTCTCCTGACTGGCCGTAACGATGAGTCGCCCTGATTCTGAATCAGCCAGGACGCGGGCGCGTGTGGCGGCACCATTGGCACCATCTCCCAATTGAATTTTGTAAAGTTGTTCCACCAGCGGCTGAAGTCGACGTGCTTCATCGGTGGTCCCAACATCAATGAAACGCGTCACCAGGGCCGTCGGCTGGGCACCGCCGCTTTCAAGCTGGGAAACAATATCGCTGGCCAGTTGAACGTCCCCCGGAGAGCCAGTCACCACCACGCTTTGGCTCGCCGCATCATGACTGATACTGGCGCTGGTGGTCACACGGCCATTTTTCTCCCGGCGTGTCAGTGCCTGCTGAAGAATGGCGACCACGTTGGTTGACTCCGAACTCCGAGGACGGAAAATGCGGGTGACCTGAACGGTTTGGGATCGGACGGGAACGGTTCCATTTTCAGGCTCTCCGCCATTGATGACGGCCCCCTTGTCGACCCGGAGGATCAGTTGCTCGATCTGTTCCAACTGACCCGGGACCGGGGCGGCGACAATGACGCGATTGAGCGTGGTATCCGGAATAACCCGGGCTTTGGTGGCTGCGGCACTTGCGGCCTCACCGGGCGCGGCGACACCGGGAACCGCCTGGCGGATCAGACTGGCCAACTCGTCCGCCTTGATGGATTGCGGATAGTAAATGCGGACGTCCCCACCGGTCCCATCCTTCTGCTCGAATTTATTAACCAACTCCTCGGCGAGCGACAGTCGCTCGGGTGGTCCGAACAAGAGCAGGGTTCGGGAGGCATCGTCGTAGACCGAGGTCAGATAATCGTTCGGGTCGGGTGGCAGGACCTCCATTGCCTTGGTGTTGGGGTTGAAGGTCGTCCGCTTGGGGGCTGTGCTGATACCGAAGGTCCGATTGATGAGGTCCGAAACAATGGCACCCGATGCGTGCAGCAAGGTGTACGTCTTCATCTGCCGATCAGCGGATTGTTCGGTGCCGATGGTCGCCAGGAGCGTTCGGATGCGTTGGATATTGGCCAGACGGTCGGTGATAATCAGGCCCCGTCCGCGCCCCAGAGGGGCAATGGAACCCGCGCCGGAAAGCATCGGCATGATCGATTCGGAGGCTTCGCGGGGGTCCAGATTGTTGATGTCCATCACCACGGTGACCACTTCCCCGGGACGGACATCCCCAGTCCCTTCCGTGCCACGGAGGATTTTCAGGGGTAGTGAAGGAAGCTGTTTAAATGGGACCAAACGAAGATTATTGCCATCCTCGACCAGCATGACCCCGCGCATCGACAACATCAGGTTCAGCGTATCCAAGGCCTCGCCATAGGTGTACGGCTTGGGGTCATCATAGGTCAGGGTCCCCACGACGTTGGTGTCGGCGACCAACGGCTTGCCCGCCATTTGGGCAAAGCGCTCGACCACATCGGAATAAGGGATGCCGTCGAATTGAAACCGGATGTTCCGGTCAACGCCGTTCGTACGGGAGGTGGCACCACCCACCACCACGTCGGTGCGGAGGACCGGTGCTGGATTGGAGCTCCCTACGGACGTCGCGGGGGCGGAGGCAGGAGTCGAAGAAACCGGCGCGACCGTCGGCAGCACTACGGCAGGTGCGGCATTGGAAACGGCGGCGACCGTCGCTCCCGCATCCAGCGGCGGCAAAACAGCGTCTTCGGCGGCAAGGCTGGCCCGAATGGCGGCGAGGGCCATGCAAGCACCGAAAAGCAGAGTGTTGATTTTCATGAATGGAAAAGGGATTGGACGCAGATTAGAGCGGGCGAACGAGGGCTGGGGGGAGGTCGGACGGAGCAAGCTTCCGCTTGTCGGCAAGCGTGCGTCCGCGTTCGATGGCAAAATATTCGGCACCGATTTTTAAAATCATACGACTGGACGATTTCAGCTGGGAATTGTCGGTTCGCGGCAGAGTTCGATAGTCGATCATCACCACTGTGCCACCTTCCAGTGCATCGCCGGGGTGATAGACGTGAGTTTTTTGGGCTGTCAGATCACGGATATGTACCTCCGGAACGCCCTCCCATTCGGAAAGCGATACAATCCGAAACGACTCCGGTCCGGGCGGGGCAGCGGGCCGCGACCCGGGCGCTGACGACGGTGCCGTCGCCGGAGGAACGGGAGGGGGCGGTGGGCGGCGGATATACGGTCGCAACACATCCCGGGAGACAATGGAGTTCAGGAGATGCCGCTCGGGGGATTCCAACCCCAGGCCGGCCACGAGATTGGTGCGAACCACATCCGGGGCCGGATCGATGACCAGGGTGAGGTAACGGAACCGGACGCGGACCACCCCGGGCGAATCGCCGCGAGTGACCGCGAGGTTTTCCGTCCGGTGCAACCAAGGCGACTGATTCAGGGTGAAGAGCAGGTTCACCACATTGGACAACGCCCCGTCGCCCTGGACATTCCATCCAATTTCGCTGGCACCCCGAATTTTTCGCGGTCCGACCGGCAGTCGGGTGAAATCGGCCTCAGCCAAGCCTGCCTGAATGATTTGGCGCGTCAGCAGTTCTCCCGATTGCGCGCTGGCCTGGTCAATGGTATCAGCAAACGTCCGCTGAGTGACCGATTTCAGGCGGTCTTCGGCAGCAAAAAAGGTGCGACGTTCCCCCTGAATTTTGGAAATTTTTTCACGGGCGGTGGCAATGCGCTGATCCAGCACGTGAAGAGGCTGGGAGATGAGAGCCCGAATCCCCCAAATCACTACAAACAAGCCCACGATCCCACCGATAGACCCGGCCAGAATTTTCTCGCGACGATTCATCCTCCCCCTCCTGGTCTTCGGTAGGCGGCAGGCTCCAATGACATATCGTCCGCGGGACGGGCGGGCGGTTTATATTTCTGCAAATCAATCCGGAGATTGTCGGGAACGATCAATTCAACCGCAGAACGGAACTCGTAGCCGAAACGATCTGCTCCCGGATTGATGGCCAATGGTTTGACGTCGTAACCGGCGGACCGGAGTTGTTTGTCGAGTCGGGCAAGCGTTTCTCCGCTCCTAGCCTGAACACCGAGTTGAATCTGCCCCTGGCCACTCACTGCCATCGAATTGAGATAGACCTCCTCGCTGGATGGAAGGATGGAGGTGAGGTAGGCATAGTGCGCCAACCAATCGCGTCCCCCTTTGACCCATTCGTCCACACTCGCCGACTGTTGGGTCATCCGCCGGTAGGTGGGTCGTTTTTTCTCCGCATCGGCGAGCTCCAGACTCACGGATTCGAGGACCTTTTCCTTGCGTTGCACCAACCAAGCGCGCAAGCCGAGAACACCGATCAACAGGACAGTGGCAGTGGCGGCACCTGCCAGGAGCCGGATACGACCCATGTCCCGGGGAATCGCCGGGCGTTTGGGATTCAGAAAATCGAACGGCAACCGCTGGGAATCCGCCATTCCAAATGCCAGCCCGATGGCTCCGGTCGAACCCGTTGCCGCTTCAATGGAATCAGCAGGCAATTGCAGGCGATCGGACGGGGCAAGCAGAGTGCAGGGTGTCGAGAGGCGGCTCGAGAGGCGGGAAACCACTTCCGCCTCCGCACCGGTGGCACCGGTGACCACTATCTTGGATACCGGCGGATTGGCCTCAAGACCGGCGTACGCATGCAGACTCCGGACCACTTCGATCACCGCAGCCTGAACCAGATGTTCCGCCACGGCACCCGGAGCGGAAGCCGGACTACCCTCGGCTGGGGGACGAACAGCGGCCCCTCGGGAAAACAGGAGGGAGTGGCGGGAAATAATATCGATTCCCACCTCGTCAGGACGCAGGGAGACCAGGGTGAAGGCCTCGTCCCCGTCGGCCACATGACAGGCCTCGACGCAGCGGGCGTTGGCATACGGAAGGAGTCCCAGCGCCGCGAGGGGAAAACCGGCGGCTTCGGCCAGTCGCAGGTAAAAATCGACGACGTCGCGCTTCACCGTGGCAACCAGAACCTCCAACCGGGGAGCCACCGCGAGCGCTTCGGCCTTTTCGGCACCGTCGACACGCTCGTTCGGGGTGAAGACCTGTCGCCGGACCTTGAAGTCGATCACCGCTTCATCGGATCGAAAGGGGAGGTCCTTCCCGACCTGCAAATGAACCAGGGAGGCCAATTCGGCCAGCTTTTCAATAACCGGAACCGTCAGTGACCGTAAAATAACCCGGGCGCGCGGAATGCCCATGACCGCAGTGTCCGGGCGTATACCCGCCTTGGCCAGCGCTCGCGAAATGGCGACGCCAAGGGCGACGGGGTCGCTTCGATCGGCATCTGCCGCCAATTCCAACGGAAGCGCCGCCAATCGGAGAATCCGGTCGCGGGGTCCCGCCTGAACGACCCGAAGAATCTGGCCGTCCAGATCCAAGGCGGTCACAAAGGTGATCGGGCGCTTTCGGCGGTCGCGTCGCCAGCGGCGAAGCCTGCCCCAGCGAACGGCCCATTGGCGAAGTCGGTTACCCATGTGGAATGAAATTCAATGGATGCGTGCCCGGTCGGAATAGCGCGGCCCGGTCCCCGCTCACTGCCGGTGAGTTTGTCCCTTCGCCTCCGGGTCGAAACGGAAGTCCGAGGCGAGTCAAATCCCGAAGATAAGTCACCTTGGGCCGACTCCCGGCGACATCAATGGAGACCTCTGCCACGCGATAGCGTCCCGAAGACATTCCGTATCCCAAAACGAAAAAATGGAATTGCGAGGCACGGCAGGTCAAAGAAGGCACCACTCCTTTGAACTTATCGGCGTCCATCACACCTTCCTGAAGCAACCACGCCAGAGTCACTCGGCGCTCAGGAGAAAGCGCAGTGCGAGTCGAAACGATGGTTTCGGCCAGAGGCAGGTCGATCCCGGGCAGGGTCGCCAGGACAGCAGCAGATGCAGTGTTGACGTTGATGCGGCCATCATGACGGTCCTCGGAGCCTGTCGTAAAGCCATCGAGCAGCCAGGCAAGGTTTTCAAGCTGGATGCCGGAGGAGATTTCGACCCCGGCCCCTGCCTCATTCGTCACCTGAATCGTGGCACCCAGCAACTGAACGGGATGGTTTAGTTTCATTTTGGCGGTGCGCACTGCGGTGAAAAAAGTAGCGAAGCCGGGCGGTAAGTTGGTGTCCGGGAGCGAGGCCCGGGGATTGTTCAGGTCAATTCGAGGCCTGCCGGCATTGGACAACTCCGGGTCCCACGAGTTGACGGTAAAATATTGTGCCATCCCGCGATCGAGTCGTCCGTCATGATTATCAGGGGGAAAACGCTCGTTGCCATCGTCCTCGTTGGGGTCCAAATGACCATTCAAATTGGCGTCCTCCCCAAACCAGAGCGTCCGGGAAAAGCCCGGAACAAGCAGGACCTCTTCGACGGTGGACAAATGGCCATGGCCCGAATGGACGGACGCAGTGAAACCGTCCGCCAGAAAATCGGTGGTGACGGAAGCCGTGGTGATGTTGGGGATAGCCGTATCGGAAATCGGATCGACCACGCCACCACTGGTTGCCTGGTCGGAAAGGTTGACGGACGAGGGACCAGCCGTAATGAACTGCCGAAGCGATTGAACCATGGCGGCAGTCATCCTCGGAATATGGGTAAGGTCTGCGCCCCCGATGTTGTTGAAGTTGATCCGGGCCGCTTCATCGGACAATCCGTAACGGATTTCGACCGCATCACCGCTGCCTGACGGGGAATAAACGGTGAAGAACCATTGGTCCGCTCCGTCGTCGAACACGGGTCGATCCCGAAAAACCGCCGGATTATCCTGCCAGTCAGTCGATCCGACCGGGGCGGCAATGGCAGCCTGAATCGCGACCTGGATGCCGCTGAGGACGGTGGCCCAGGCTTGTTCGGTTCCTCGACTGGCTTGGGCCGCCGTTTCGTCGGCGCGAGACCGAAAGAGCAGGCTCACCACCAGCATCGACAGCAGAAGAATAAAGACCAGCACTGCGAGCAGCACAAAGCCGTTCGCATCTTCAAGTCCGGTTCTTTTACCGGGCATTGATTGGGTCAAGGTCATGAGTTACCTCACGGTGCGATTGCGGAGCCTGGAATGTCGAGGCCCGGCTGACGCACCCCTTCTCCTCCAGGTAGGAACACCACCCGACGAAACATTTCTGACGAATATTCGCTGACATTGGTGCCCTCCACAGGAGCCTCGCACGACAACGTGATTTCGACGCCCGGCGGAGGACTAAAATTCGTCCATCCATCCATCCAACCTGCTCCGTCCCAATAGCGAAAGCGCACAAATCGGATGGAATCGCTCAATGGATCAGCGGGACGCGAAGGCGCATTTCCCAAACCATTTTCGAACGCCCCCCCTGACCTGCCGCTTCCCGACCGGGAGACGCCGGACTGGGTTGCGATGGACGGCGATCCTGTTTCCGAAGTTGCCCCACGCCCTTTGCGCAAAGCAAGCGGCTCTTCGATCCGATCCAGACCGGTCACAGTGAGGTTGGTCCCATCGAGAGATTGAATCGCGGCAATGGTTACTTGAGTGAGGTCGGAACCACCGACGAGTAGCGAAGCAGTCGCACCCGGCGCGAGCCCCGTCCACGCGGCCCGTTCAAATCGAATTGCGGTTCCATTGCCGGAAAATGCGTCCGGATCACCGGCATGTGCCCGGGCTGTCCTGAGGTCGGCAGACAACCGGTCCAGGACCAATCGAATTTGGGCATAGCGGTCCGCCTGCCCGAGCACTTGAGACCGAAGATCGGCGGTCTGACGGTAAAAGAGAATGGCGACCAACAGCAATCCAGTGGCAATGGCTGTGGCCAGGAGCACCTCGATCAAGGTAAATCCGGATATGGGCGGAATTATCCTCGAGGTGGAAGCAGCTTCGTGCAGCTTAGCGGTCATGCCGGACGAACGCGGAACAACCCGTCGCCGAAACCGAATCGACGAGATTGCATTGGCCCGGGCCATCATGGATTCCCCTGCCCTTGGGGAGAGCCCCCGTTTGATGGTGACTTTGACACCCCGTCCCGGACTGAGGGAAGGACTTGTCCCACACGCTGAACCATGGGTGGGTCGAGGTGCCGAACGACCACTTCCACTTGTTGCAGGTCGACCTGTCCCGATTCGGCACCCGCCATGGGTGCAACGATCACTTCGGACGTCCAGTCCTGCCACGGGGGATCCATCGGTTTTGCAGCCTCGGAAATGGGAGGTCGGACGCCGAGCTGAATTTCAGCCAGGATAGACGAAGCCAGATTGATTCCGTGCAGGCCGAGGCGTTGTCGCTCGAGGCTGCCCAAAGAGGCGTTCAAAGCGGAGATCATCACGGCAGCGGCGCTGACAAAGAGGGCCAAAGCCAGCAGGACCTCCAGCAGGACCGCTGCCAGGACCGGGCGGCAATTTCGACTCTCGATGAACTTCCAACGCTCCGTAGCGCAGACATTCCTCCACGATGTCGGGTGCAACCTCATGGCGAGACAGGGACCCTTGTGGGAACTGACTTTGACGCCGGATTTTGGATGCCTGGTGCCCATCCCTGGGCGTCGGATCGTTCGCCCGAGGCTGTGTCCTCCACCGGACGCCCATCGGCATCGGTGTCCAATGTTTTCAGTTGAATGCGCCCGGTTACTCCGGCCAGGGACAACAGAAGGTGCCGCGTATCTTCGGCCTCTTGCGAGCTGATAATGACCTCGAAGGAATCACTCGATCCATCGGGGTAAAACGCAACCTGAAAGGGCGCTCCGGTGGGCTCAGCCGTTGTCCCCTCGGATGGAACTGCGGAGTCAGATGGAGGGCTGCCGACGGTGGGAATCACGTTGGTGGCGACGGCGGAATATCCGTTCCAACTGACAGTGGAGGCGGGTCGCTTGGCCACCGGGAGTCGAACCCCAATGACCTCAATCAATTCCAGGAGATCGTCAAGATACGATTGGGCCTCCCTTAAGGGGACAAATTGACCGGGAGCACCGTAGGGATCGGGTTCCCAGACAACCGTCACCGGCGCATTAGTTCCGTTCGAAGCCCTAGAACCGGCTCCACCGGAGTTATTGGGTGGCACAGTGTCGCGTCCAGATGGAGCCTGGAAGGTTTCACCCATTCCTTCGGAGGAGGGGGGTTCAAAAACGATGCGCACCTGTCGTCCAGTGGAGGCTGCCTGAGACCTGGCAAAGCGAAAGAGGGTTTCCAACTGCTCCGCTCCATGGTCCAACCGAGCACCCCGGGAAAGGCTGGAGTAGTTGAACACCACTGCTCCCAAGAGCAACAGCAACAGCACCACAGTGAGCAACAACTCAACCAGGGTAAAGGCCGCCCGGGTGAGGCGGCCATGTCGACCATTGAGGGACGAAGAACCCATGATGTTCTTCATGGATCACGTCCGGACTCAACCGGGCTGACACCTACTTGGACGATGAGGAACCGGACGCGTTGGCATCCGTGCTTTCCGGCGAAAGTTTGATGTCATCGTCGGTATCCGGCTGGCCATCGGGGCCCACCGAAAAAAGCTTGTAGGGCAACGCTCCGGCAGTTTCGCCGGGACCGGATTTGTCGGCCAATTCGTAATGAATCTTGTGGCCCCACGGGTCTTCAAGCGTCGTGCCTGCCTTGACGTAAGGTCCCGCCCAACGATCCCCCATTTTTTCATTTTCGAAGGTGGGTTTCTTGAGCAGGGCGTCCAGTCCACCTTCCTGCTCGGAAGGGTAGTGGCCAAGATTCAGCCGGTAGGTATCCAGTGCCGCACCGACTTGTTGGAGCATCACCCGGGTTGTGTTCTTCTCGGCACCCTTTTGCTGCGGCAGAACGAACACCACCAAAGCTCCAGCAAGAAGCAGGATGATGACGATAACGAGCAGGATTTCGATCAGGGTGAAACCCGAAGAGTGGGTTCGAGCCCGGCGCATGGATTGGATTCGCGAAACGGTCATGGTCAATGGTTCAATGGACAGTCAAAACAATAAGCTCCGATGATAGAACGACGCAGAAGCCACGGGCAACCTTCAAAGAAGTTGGGATGGGGCTGTTTAAACGCACGCATGCATCAGACCTGGAGATGCAACTGACCGGCCTGAATACACCGATTTCGGCGATTCAAACATCGCGGAGCTTCAAGCCTCCGAAACCCGCGCCGGTAAATGATCGCTCAGTTCGCCAACATCCAAAGCACCAACGGGCGACGACTTTTTCGCCTCACCCCCTCCCCCTCCAGGCCAAGCCGCAAGTCTACTTTCCTCCAAGGGCACTCGCCATGGTGAAGATTGGAAGCAAAAGTCCAAGTGCAAGGAAGCCAATCGCTGCCGCCACCAGGCAAAGAATTACCGGCTCAATCAAGCGGACCGCTTGGTCCACTTGGCGGTTGGTCCGGCGTTCCACCGTGTCTGCGATCTGAACCAACACCTTGTCCAGGTTATTGGACTCCTCGGCCACGGCAAGCATCGCGAGGATTTGTTCGGGAATATAGTCACTCCTGCTCAATGGGTCGGAAAGCCGTTTTCCGTCCCGGACGGCCTCGGCGGCCTCACCCACCAACTTTGACAGAATATTCGAACCGGTGGCGTCCTTGCTGATCTTGAGTGCATGCAATAACGGCACCCCATTGGCCAGCATAGTCCCCAAAATCCGGCAGAATCGGGTGATGGCCAGCAACCGCAAAGCGCTGCCCACCACGGGAATCCGCAACTGCCACCGTTCCAACCGGTGCTTCATAGTCTGGCTCTTGAGATTAAAC
>CAITXU010000186.1 GCA_903896505.1 uncultured Verrucomicrobiota bacterium
CGGGCTGTTGAGCCCTAGCTCGCGGCGCCCTGCGGCCTCCGTTGTTCTCCATCCGCCTGCTCGACCCCTTCTATCCATCCTAAAACCTCTTGACCGCTCATCCTAACCCCTCCAACTTCCCACTGACAAACCGGAAGAACCATCAGAAGTTCTTGGCGTACGTCCATCAGCCTTGGCCCCCAAGATGGCTACTGTTTTTCCCTATTGGCAGCGCCCCGATGCGATAACATGTTTTCTAAACACCTAAAATGATGGAACAAAGACATCCTACGCTCATTTTCCTTTAACCATCTCATAGGAAAGTCTCTGAAAAACTCTACGAATCAAAACTGATTGATCCCACACCCATCGCCCGTAACGTGACAAGGGATGCCGGTCGTTCAGTATAAATTGGTCTCGGGTCGAACTCTACGTGAACTCCACGACAAAGTGGTACAGCTTGAGACAGAAGGTTTCCGACCCTTTGGCCTGAGGTACAAGACCATTTCCCTGGGCTCGGGCAAACCCGGGGGTAACCAGTTCCATCAAGCGATGCTCCGAACGGAAAAGGAACCGGCGTCTGTTCACGAATTCGAATTGATCTCCTCAAAGCCTGGAGCTGCAAGCTAAGCTCTCAGGCCGTCGACCTTCAGGCGGGTCCGTCCCAAGGACAGGATGTGAGCAAAATGGTCCGACGTAAGCGGCATGACGCTCAAACGGGATTGTCGAATCAACGGAAGGTCCGCTGTTTTAGGGTCGGCTTTGAGAGTCGCCAGGCTGACAGGTGATTCCAAAGCCTGGAACGGCTCCATGTCCACGCAGGACCAGTCTCCATCGGTAGCCGTGGGATCGGCATAGGCCGTGCGCGCCACTCGGGCAATGCCCACGATCTGTTTATCCGAGACACTGTGATAATAGGCCACGAGGTCGCCTGTCTGCATGGCCCGAAGATGGTTCCGGGCCTGGAAATTGCGGACGCCGACCCATGCCGTCCGACCATCTGCGACAAGCTGGGACCAAGGGTAGGCCTCTGGTTCCTGCTTCACGAGCCAGTAGTTCTTCGCCATTTCGGGGCCAAGAATCATCCGGAGAATCGCTCACCGCAAGATTGGTTGGCGATAAGGGCCCCCGATCACCCGTTTTCGGGAGGCCGACGGGGTGGCTTGACCATCTCGAATTCCGAGGCACAGCCGTCGAGGAAGGTCACGAACACACGTTGCAAGGAGCGCTTTGCGGCGTCGAGGACCCACGCCAGAACGACGAGAGCCATCAATCCGAACCAAGACCACCAATGGCCAATGGCTCCAATGATCAAGAGACCGATACCGGCTACAGACCAGAAAAGGGCTCGGGAAATGAAGCTCCAACGGGCATTCAAACGGCACCGGATCAATTGACGTCCGCCAACGTGGTACTCGGCAACGGTGGTCAGCTGGAGCTTGGCCCAACGAGACCCGTAGATTTCGAGATCGTAGCGACTCCACCCCGAGTCTGGCTTGTTCGGCCAACCCCGGTTGTCCAGTTGATCAATGATTTTGGAGAGGAACGCCATGCGATCGACTGCGCCGCTTTCCTTCCAATAGATGATCGAGTTGAGTTCGACGTCATCCCCTTCAAGGCTGACCGACTCAAGGGATTCGGTTTCACCCAGACGGGATTGCTGGCCACGAAGATGCCCGCGATGCCGGGCACCGCCGCGGACAATAGGTTGAAGCAGGAAAAGGAGGGCAATGAGCGGTCTCGACCAGAAGCGACGTTTATCGGTCGGAAGCTCGGTTTGCCAGGCGGCGGCGACACACATGCCGGTGGCCACCACCAAACTGGCGATGCCGAAAGCAGTGAGATGGGGAATCACCGCACCCAGCACCAGCAGCGGGAGGGTAATCGCGGCGTAGTACTCCAAGCTGGTCACAACCAACAGGGTGAGTCCGGGCGACGGATTATAGATGCTTTGGAAGAACCCAGAACCGAACAAACCGTGATAAATGACCGGCCCTTTGAAAAACACGCCCAGCCGGGACGGAGAATAAATGCGTCCCTGCCACATGGATCCCCCGAAGCGATTGAAATTTTCGGGATGCCGACGTTCCAGCAAGGCTTCGGCATCGCCATATCCAGATTGTTGGCGTAGATAGGCCTGTATGGTGTTCCGGCGATAATGCCACACGAATCCCGCCGGACTAAACCCCAACCGATAGCCACGTTGCTGGAGTCGCCAACAGATATCGACATCATCCCCGGCTTTTCGATAGACCGGGTCGAAACCGCCGATTTCGAGTAAGGCCCATTTGTAAAACGCCATGTTGCATCCCGGAATGTGCTCGGCAAGCCGATCGGTGAGCATCACGTGCGCCGGGCCACCGGGTGACACCATGACCGCCGCCGCAACCGGGGAATCATCTGGAGGCAGAAAATTGTGTCCCCCGATCCCGGCATAACGGGAGTTAATCAGGTCTCCGACCAAATAATGCAGCCAATCTTCGTCAGCGCGACAATCGCTATCGGTAAAGGCGATAATGTCGCCGGTGGCGGCATAGATGCCGGTGTTACGGGCAACAGACAGCCCCTGATTGCGCTCATGTCGAAGGGTCCGCACCATCGGAAACAGGGCAGCGATCTCGGGGGTGTTGTCGGTCGAGCCGTCATCGACAAGAATGACTTCGTAATTCGGGTAATTGAGATGTTCGAGCGACTGCAGACAGGCCTTGAGCGTCCCTGCGCCATTGTAGCTGGCAACGACCACAGAAACTCGGGGAGTGGCGGGTCTGGGGAAATACGGGGCTGCGCCGAACTGCCTTCTGACCGTGGCAAAGGAAGGTTTGGGCAGTCGGCCCACGGTGGTCAGGCCAAACTGCCAGTCGTTCACCTGTCGGCCGTCTTTGTACCAATCGTCCGTGAAGGAATAGACGACCACGCCGGCACAGCCTGCTCGAAATGCGGATTCGATGCTCCAGCCGAGGGTCTCGGACTGCCGTTCCTCCCCCTCTCGCAAGGTATCCAAGCCAAACTCCCCCAGCATCACAGGCTTTGAATCCGCCAGCATCTGAAGACGAGCCAGATAATTCTCAAAGGGACGCGGTTGGTGGAGATAAAGGTTCCAGCAATAAAAATCGGCCTTTCGTGGTCGGAGAAATTCAGTCGGTGGAAAGTTCCCAAACGTATAAAGACATTCCGGGTCCTCCTTTCGAGCCAATTCGATGAGGTCGTCCAGGAATTCGGCGACTGCGTGAGCACCACTCCAACGGACGATGTCGGAGGGGATTTCATTGACGACCGAAATGGCAAAGACGGCCGGATGGTCCATGCAGGAACGAACTGCCTTACGGACAGCGTCCCGAGCCGCGTCGCGAGCCTCGGGATCATCGAGAAAACAGACGTGCTTGTTCCATGGCACGTCCACGAGGAGCTTGAATTGATATTCAAACGCCAAATCTAGAAACCAGCGTGGGGGAACGTGGTAGAGCCGTAGCAGGTTCGCACCCAACTGCCGAATCAGCTCGAAGTCGGCTTTCACCCCGTCTATCTCCGGCAGGAAATCACCGCCCGCACTAGGGGCAAAAGGACCGTATGTGACTCCCTTCGGGTAGTACTTGGTCGGGCCCAGGCGAAAGAACTTTCCATCCACCCGGACTCGATCCCTTGAAAACAGGGGCAAAACATTCATTCCGGGGGAGTGGTCCAACTCGCCATCATCTTCGGGTGCAACCAAACCGATTTCCAATCGAGAAGACAATGGCAGGACCCGCGCTGAGGAAAGCAGGCGGTCAACCGTTGAGAGGCGACTCGGAATGGGCGCATTTCTGGACATGATGGACCGAAGGCGAACGGGACGACAAGCGCCCTGAAGCACTCCCTATGGACGGAAGCCGAGATCGAAAGCTTCATTCCGAAAAAAATGGAGGCCCGCCGGTCCCAACCGGCGAGCCTCGCTAACCTGAACCAACACTATACCTATGCTGAATGTACCCTGTACCTATGCTTTCTTCTACCGGCGGCCGATGTTCCGTTACCAATGGCCGCCAAAATGAACGCCGACTCCGACATGCCCCCCGTGAACGTGCGCCGGGCGACAGACCGGTCCTCGGATGAAGGGCCCCCGACATCCTGGGCCGTAATACCCGGGGTAGCCATAACCAGGAGCCTGAACCACAACGACCGGGGGTGCTGGGGCGTAAACCACCTGCGGTGCAACGGGATAAGTGTAGACCACCGTCGGAGGAGGAGCTGAGTAAACCACCGGAGGGGGAGGCTGTTGATAAACCACGACCGGGGCGGGATGCGGTCGAAACGCCTCGACCAGAACTCCGGCGGCAACCACTCCGGTCAGGACCTTCCCTGCCGTGGCCCACTCACTCTGGCCGGCCATACCTGCACCAGGAAAAGCCGTGAACAAACCCGCCGCCAACGTCAGACTCAAACCTGTCTTCATGGGATTCCTTTCAATTCTCTACAGCTGGTTCGACAGGAGGCTGCGTCGTTTATTCAAGTAATCGAGCCACGATCAAAGTGCCGGATTGAGGCAGTACTATTATTGACCTGTCCCTTAGTTTTTATACAAAGGGACAGGTCATTTGTTTGACATGTTTCCATCCCATCGGTATTTTTCTCCCATGCGACAGGCTCGCTTGAAGTTGGATTCGTGTGTGGGAGCGGCGTACTACCATTGCATCTCGCGGGTGGTGGAGCGGCGGATGGCCTTTGGTCCCAATGAGAAGGAGCAGTTTGTCCATTGGATGCAGGCGTATGCCGGGTTCTGTGGAGTCCGGGTGCTCACCTACTGCATC
>CAITXU010000187.1 GCA_903896505.1 uncultured Verrucomicrobiota bacterium
GAGGAAGCCGAACAATGGCTCCTCGGAGTCATCTTGGAGGAACGTCCTGGACAATGGGCGTCGTTGGTCCGTTTTATTCTACGGGTCCTTTCCCATGTCTTTGGCGTGGCCGTGAAATCGCGCCGTGGCCTCTACAATGCCCGCATCCTGCGAGATTCCACCCTGGGAGTGCAGGTGATCGCGGTTGGCAATCTCACGGTCGGCGGTACCGGCAAGACTCCTGTGGTCGAGAAATTCGCCCGAGCCCTTCAAGACCAGGGACGCAAGGTGGCGATCCTGTCCCGCGGCTACCGATCCCGACCCAAGCCGCTGGCTGCCCGTCTTCTCGACAAGGTGTTGCTGCGGGAAGACACCACCCCGCCCCGGATTGTCAGCGATGGCCAATCCCTTCTCCTCGATTCCGAAAGCGCCGGTGACGAGCCGTACATGCTCGCCGCCAACCTCCGCGACGTCGTGGTTCTGGTCGACAAAGACCGGGTCAAGGCCGGGCGTTTTGCCATAGAGGAATTTGGCTGCGACACCCTCCTGCTTGATGACGGATTCCAGTATTGGAAGTTGCGGGGACGCCGGACCGATGTCGTCCTAGTGGATTCCCAGCAACCGTTCGGCAATGGCCATTTGCTTCCCCGGGGCATCCTCCGTGAACCGCCGTCTCACCTTGCCCGGGCGGACGTTATCTTCCTGACCAAGGTCTCCCGTGGAACCCCGGCCAAGGACGCCGCCCTCAACGAACTCCGTGCCAGGGTTGCCCGGTTCAATCCGCGGGCCAACCTGGTCGAGTGCGAACATCATCCTCTCTATTTTGAGGACGTCTTTACCGGTGACCGACACGACCTCAGTGAGCTCAAGGGACGCAAGGTTGCCAGCCTGACCGGAATTGCCCAGCCGGAAAGTTTCGAGAAAAAGCTCGTGGAACTGGGCGTCGATGTGGTGTTGACGCGCCGTTTTGCCGATCACCACCGCTTTTCCCAACAGGAAGTGCTCAATGCTATCAATCGCGGGAAAAAACGACGGGCGGAATTGTTGCTCACTACCCAGAAGGACGCCGTCCGGTTTCCCAAACTGGACCGGCGCGACCTGCCGGTCTGGTACATGCGGGTGGAAATCAAAATCACCAGCGGGGCCGATAGCTTCGAGGACTGCGTCCGGCGGATTTGCTTTAAGTAATGTTTCTCCTGATTGCCATACTCCGTGCCCTGGTCGCCCTCATCCAATGGCTGCCCCTTCGAACCGGCGCGCGCCTCGGGCGCTTCGGCGGGGCTCTTGCCTGGTGGGTCGACCGTCGGCATCGACGTGTGGCTCTGGCCAATCTGGCCCAGGCCCTTCCGGAAATGTCGGCGGCGGAACGCTTGGCCATTGCCCGCGAGAATTTTCGGCGGATTGGTGAAAACTATGTCTGCGCCCTCAAAACGGCCTGCATGAGCCCTGCGACACTGGCGAAGCATGTCGAATGGGTGAACATCGTTGAATCGCTTCCGACTGACGGACGCTCGATCATCGGTGCCGTTGGTCACTTTGGAAATTTTGAACTGTTTGCCAGCGCCTCTGCTGTGGCCCCCGGCTGGCGATGGGCCACCACTTACCGAGCCCTTCCAGACCCGCGGCTGAACGGCCTGCTACAGTCCGTGAGAAACCGAAGCGGCATCCGGTTCTTCGAGCGCCGCACAGAGGCCCGTCGATTGCGCGAATTCCTGCGCGAAGGCAGGGCCATGCTGGGCCTGTTGTCCGATCAGCATGCCGGTGATCGTGGCCTTTGGCTGCCGTTCCTGGGGCATGACTGCTCCTGTAGCGCCGCACCCGCTCTTTTTGCCGCCCGGTATCGAGCGCCCCTGTGCGTCGGCATCTGTTTTCGGACCGCTCTGGCCCGCTGGCGGGTCGAGGTGGTGGCCATGATACCCACCGATGAACCCGACGGAACCCGCCGCTCTGCCGAGGCCATCACCAGCGAAATCAACCGGCATTTTGAGGCCGCCATCCGGCGTGATCCGGCCAACTGGTTCTGGGTCCATCGCCGGTGGAAGCCGATCAGTCGGTGGCAGGCACAGGTTGCCGCCGGTGAGGCCCCATCCGCCGAGGGTGGCGAGGAGGAGGGAGCTTGACCTCCCTCAAGGCCGGTTCTGTCGGCCCTCCCATCCGGCGGATCGTCGTCCGCAGCGTCAACTGGCTCGGCGACGCGGTCATGACCACTCCGGCCCTGTTGCGCCTGCGCCAGGCACTGCCCGGGGTTCAAATCCACCTGTTAAGCCCCCAAAAACTTGCGGCTCTGTGGGTGGCCCATCCGGCGGTGGACAGGGTCGTAGCCTTTGGACCCGGGGAAGGGGTCTGGCAGGTATCGCGCCGCATCCGCCGGGAAGGTGCCGATGTGAGTCTCATTCTGCCCAATTCGCTCCGGTCGGCCCTCGAACCGTGGCTGGGGCGGGTGCCCCGGCGGATCGGCATTTCGACACGCGGTCGACGCTGGTGGTTGACCGAGGCAATTGAGCCTGATCCCAAGGCGGTGAAGATGCGCAAGCGAAGTCCGGAAGAAATCCGGGCGGGCTTGCAGGAAGCCCGGAGCATTCAACCCGTACCATCGGCGGAATCGCATCACACGCGTCATTACCTGCGATTGGTCGAGGCCTTGGGAGCAGACCCGACTGCGGTGGCCCCATTTCTCCGGGTTACAGACGATGAACGAATGGCCATGCGGTCCAACCTGGCGGCTGCGCTTCCGCCAGGCGCGCGCGACCAGGCGGAAGCCGGCTGGATTGGGATCAATCCCGGAGCGGAATATGGTCCGGCCAAGCGCTGGCCGGCCGAGAACTTTGGGCGGCTGTTGCAGGACCTGCGGGCACGGGGATGCCGCCTGCCGGTGGTCGTTTTTGGCGGCGGAGCAGATGTGGAAACCGCGCGGTTGGTGGCCTCCCATGGGGCCGGCAATGTCGTCAACCTGGCCGGTCGGACTGGTCTGCGCGAATTGATGGCCGCAATGACCAGCCTCCGGGTATTGGTGACCAACGACACCGGACCGATGCATGTGGCTGCTGCCTTGGGAGTTCCCGTGGTGGTGCCCTTCGGCAGCACCTCACCGGAACTCACCGCACCTGGCTTGCCCGGCGATCCCCGCCACCGCCTGTTGCGCGCCGGAGTGCCTTGCTCCCCCTGCTTCCTTCGCCAATGCCCCATTGACCTCCGCTGCCTGACCCGCATCAGCCCTGACCAGGTCACCGACGCCGTGATGTCCGTCCTGGCGTCGACCGTTTCCTAGACTCCACCGGAGATCGAGATCTCCATACACAAAGCCGGAATGTTTCCCATTCCGACCCGTTCCTCTCGTCACTCCTTGAATGCGAACGGTTGACTTGGAATCAAGCCACCTACCGTTCCAGTTTTTGCAAATCGTTCAAATCGCCGGATGGCTGCGAAGGGTTATCTCTCCAGAACGATGGCTGTAAGATTGAGGAGCCCGGTCCGGTTATCTGTTTAGCTCGGTGCGTTTCACCGACACAACAAACAAGAAAACCGAAAACTCGAACATATTAATCGTATGGCTGAATTACAAAATGCAATCGCTGTCGTCAATCCTGAGACGAAGCCCGAATCTTCAGCTGCCCCGGGTATTTCCACCGTACTTCAAGACCAGGCCGGTGGCTATTCCATGATTCGTCTGGTTCTCGCGGCCTGGGCCTTGGGAGTACTGTCTGTATGGATCTATAATAGCCTACTCAAAAAAGAACTTGCGCCGATTCCGGAGTTTGTGGTTGTCCTGCTCAGCGCACTGACCACCGGAAAAGTGGTGCAGCGATTCGGGGAGAATACGAAGTGATTTAACATCAAATACCGAAGACTCGATCACGACTTTGAATCGGCGAACCACCGACAACTTTCAAATCTGAACAATCACTTCTCGTATGTACAATAGCCCTCCAGACCATCCAGAACTAATGGTCATTGGCGATTCCCTCGCCCAAGGTGTCCGCTCGTTGACATCCAAAGCATCCTTCTTTGCAGGAAGTGTCGGTGCCCGATTAGCTGAAAGCCAAGGCTGGCCCTTTCGCTCTGCTGACCACCCTCGTCCAGTCCTGTTGGACCTGGCGGAAGAAATCCGACGTCTCAATCTCACGAGTGTTCTCTTTTTGCGCAGAGAACTCGAAGAGCTCACGGATCGAATCAATGACAACATCGCCTATTGGATGCACCGGCTTTTGGTCGCTGATCCCGTTGATGTGCCGCCGTTCGACAATGTTGCGGTGGCCCAAGCGTACGTTTCCGACCTGTTCGTTCCGGCAGGCGAATGGCGGGCAAAGCTTCGAACCTTCGCCGGCTTTAAATTAACCGTCCCGGATCTTCTCTCCGGGAGGGTAAACGTGGACCAAATCGCGGCTCTATACAAAGCCATCAACTTCGTTTACACCCTCAATCCAGCCAATCGTCCCGAGTGGGATGAATTAAGCATGGTGGGTTGGGTGCAAGCACGACGCCCCAAGCGGCTGTTGGTCAGTATTGGACACAACGAGGCCATCTACAAGATTGGCTTCGATGGCGTGACCATGCCCATTCGCTATCAGGACTTGGAGGACAGTCCGTTAACCCGTTCCGATCCATCCCCGGCCATTCCCGCGCCGCGCTTGACTACCCTCGCCCGAATGCTCGCCGGATTGGAGGACCTCGATTGGGTGTTGTGGGACCTTTTACCGAAGATCAGCGCGGTGGCCAACCTGGAGCCCATCGGTGTTCCCACGACTTTAGAATCGCCAATTGGAGAGGCAATCTACTACAGCTACTACAGGCCTGTCTTCAGCGCAAGCAATCGCCGGTTGTCTGGGCAATACCTCAAGAAAGCGGACGAGGACATCCTGTCCGTGAATCGGCAAGTTCAGGCGACCGTCAATGCGGAGTTCGCAACCGTTGGACGCGTCGGAGCGATTCAGTTCTTTGACGACTTCGAGCTGTTCAATCGGATCGATTTCAAAAATCAAGCCAACCGCTCCTCATCGGAAGGGAAGAGTCGACGCATCATAATCCCGCCTGTGCGCAATGTGCACTACATTGACAATTGCTTCCTCGAGGCATGGATGGACGGTGATGACCATTCCCCGCATCGAGGTGCCCCTTTGGCTCCGTACCGTCTCACGGCAGGAGGTGTTCAGAGCCTGGACGGCATGCACCTCACAGCGTCAGGCTATGCCTACAAGGCAACCGAGATTGTTGCCCAATTTGGAGCCACGGCGGGTCTTCGGTCGGACTTGATGCCTGGCGTTTTTGCCCGTGCGACAGAGTCCGACGATCTGGTCGGAGACTTTCCCACGGAGGTCAATACCGTCCGAACGGTCATTCTCAATCCACTTCGGTCTTTTCAGCCACTCCTGGTGGATCAACCGGACACCGCCGCCGCGCCGGTTTCTGAAAGTCATGCCAAGGCACAATGTTGGGTTGATCTCTGCCTAATCGGTGCCTGAGCTGGCAACAGGTGAACAGGACCACCCTGAGATTAAATGGGGTCCTAGGGTGGTCGAAAATCCCTTGCGATAAATCCGCATTGAATCCCACTATTTACTTGTCACCCATCCCTTCAAATTCTTAGCGTCTGTTGGTGGCATCCTCCAATATCTTCAAACCATCGATAAGTCCTACCTGCTTTTTCGTATGAGTGAAGGTTCTCGCGCCATGGTAGTCCTGGTGGGTCTGTCGAAGATTAATCCCGACTCGGAGTTCTATTCGCGCCGCCTTCCCGGATTTGATGGACGAGCCGGATGTGAGGGAACAGGTGCGGACATCCGGCGCATTCATGAGTTGTCTCATTACCTGGGATATGAGTTGGTCACAGTTTCACCTCTCATTGACGAAAGGGCCACGTGGGCCAACGTTATCCAAGCCCTTCGTGTGGCTGCGGGCGAACTGCGTAGTGCCAAGGACATCTTGTTCATCTACTTCACCTGCCATGGCCAGACCTTCGGACAGGCCCCAATCCCTCGGTCCGTCGCGAAAACATCGATTTCCGATACGGAAGGAAGTATGGCCAGTCGTTATTTTGTCAGCGCGTTCCTGCTGTACGACCGTCCCATCTACAACTTCGAGATACTTGAGGCTCTGACGGGCGCGGGGAAAGAAGGCCGGGTCTTTACAATGATCGATGCGTGTCACGCGGGTCTGGGAACCGGATTGATTGACGCGACCGGGGAGGCGGCAGGAAGATTGGTCACTTCAACGAATGCGGAAATCAAAATGCGAATTAAGGGGTTGCAACGACTGTCAAATTCACCTGGATTCGAAAGCGTCAAGAGCGAGCTGACATCGTACGATCAGTTGTTGCTGAACTCACTTCTTGGACCCAAAGGTCCGTTACTAGTCGCATTGACCTTTCAGATACAATCTACGAATTCGCAGGTCTTTGGAATTAATTTAGACACACTTCGATTCGGGCAATTAGATTGTCACATCACCCATTTTGGGGCCGCTCGGGATATCCATCAGGCTCAGGGCGGCCGGGGCGGAAGCCTGTTTACGCGCATGTTTCTAAACCTTTGGCGCAATGGTGACGGTCATGGAATGAGCTACGATCGGTTCATGACGACACTAAAAGAACGACTTCCTGATACTCAACCCCCCGATTACGAATGGTTCTCGCCTAACAACAATGATCATAGCTCATCCGCCCCGCCACAAGATCATTTTGCACAGATGCAGACGGTATTATCTATATCCAACGGTTAACTTGTTCCATGAAATCGCCAAATTGCTCAATTTGTGTCACTTTGATCGGTCTTTTGTCGACCTTGCTCTTTGCTTCTTGTTCGAGCTTGAAACTATCAGAAAACGGAAAGGAGCCGGGGGATACCATTGTAAGCTATTATCTTCCGAAGCCTTATGTTCAAGTCGAGTTGTACGAGGAAAATTTCGGTACGGACACAACCCGAGTGTATGTTCGGATTCAGGGGATTTCTGTTCCGGACACATCTACTAGTTTTAACTTAAAACTAGATCATTGGTGGTCTACCCGGGACGAGGTTCGGGCCGTCCTCACGCCAGAGGGACTGTTGAGCCATTTAACCTATGATCGTCATCCACGCCAGGCTGATGCGGTTGTTGCGATTGGCCGAGCGGCGCTGAAGGCCGCAAGTATGTTTGTCGGCGGTCCGATGAAAGGCGATGGAGCTCCCCCGGAATTCGCGAGACTGGTGGCGCGGGGAGTCTATCCAGTACTGGATACTGAGAGGGCGCAAGATTTCGGAGTTCTCATGGCAGGAGGTGATAAAAGAGTATTCAGTATTATCATTCAACGTATAGGAACGACAGACCATACAAACCTATGCAGATGTGACCAAGTCAAGAGGACGGCCTTCTCCTATCGCCGCCTAGCACCATTTAGTGTTCAAGTACGCGAATGTGGACACAACGATTCGAAAGGTTCGCCATTGGATATTGGTGGTGTCGTGTATGTTCCTGATCCAAGCACGAACGCCGTTATGAAATATCCGCTCACGCACCTAACATTCGCTCACCAACGCTACGACTTCTCCTTTGCTGGAGGTGTCCTCAGCGAAGTCGCTGTGCGAAAGGAAAGCGAGCTGCTAACCATTGCCGAAATTCCGGGCAATATCCTGGGTGTTGTGACCGGACTACCTGCAAAGCTCATCGCGGTCGAAGTGAATCATGATTACCATTCGGGCTCCTCTGGAACCATGCCCTACAGCGACGACAAGGACCCGGGACGCGCACACAACAATCAGGAAAAGACGGGAAATTGATCGGGACTACCAATCGGCCAACCGACCATCGTCGGTCAGACTCAATAGTCGTTCACGCCGCGGCAGGTAGAGAAGCCGACGAAAGCTATGTTCGCCGTGCAGGGCATCGAGTGCGCGGTGACTGAACCAGACCAGTGGAGCTCCATCCTCGGCACGGAGGACACCCAGGCGACCGGATGCGCCGGCCACCAATACCCGTTTTCCGTCCGGAGTGGCGAGCATTTGGTAGTTTTCATTCAACTCACTTCTTAGGGACGCAGCTCTGGTGGGGTGCCGAATGTCCACTTGAAACAATCCACTGCTGCCGGATGAAAGGAGGCAGCGACGGGTTCCGGGTACGAAGCAGGCGGCATAGAGGTCTTCGGTGATACCGGAAATCGGAGTCGACTTTCCGACATCTGATGGAGCCAAACTCCAGAAAAACGCCTCACCGTTCTTTGCCACGGTGACCGCCAGCGTGGAATCTTCACGAATGGCGAGATCAATGATGTCATTCGAATGTTGTGTTTCCTCCGCCATTCGGTCGGCAGTTAGGCCGGTAATATTCCAAATGGCCACTGTTGTCTTGCCGTAGAGGAGCAGACTTCGCCCGTCTGGGGATGCCAAACCGAAGGTGCCTACTTTTTTATCGACCAACGTTCGGAAGGCGTTGGTTTGAAAGAGCACCGAACCATCGAGTGTATTCACACATTTCAACAAACCCGGCTGTTGAATGACCCAAAGCGTCTTCGAGCCATTGGCAAAAAGCAGGGGTACCGAGGCATCCTGGATGTGTCGGACAACTTCAAGGGAGTTGGTATGGATTTCCATCAGTCCGATCGTGGAGACGCCCGAAGTGAAGGCGACCGCGCTTTCGGTGGGATCCGAGACCATTTGGACGGAGCCACCTCCTTCTTTAAGACCCGAAACCACGGTGCGGGAAATGGGGCCTGATTGCGGGTGCCACCAAAGCCGAATTTCCCCCTCGCTGTCCCCCGAGGCCACCCAATTTCCATCCGCGCTCCAAGCCAACGAGGTGATGGTTCCGCTATGACCCGAAAATGAATGAATGAGTTGAAGAGAATCTGCCTCCTGGAGGCGGATCAACTGGTCAACGCCGCCACTGGCCAGCCAACGGCCATCAGGTGCGAAGGCGAGAGCTCGCGTCTCATGCTGCAAATTGGTCATCAACGGATAGAAACCAGACTGAAACATTCCGAGAACGATTCCTCCTCGGGTGGAATCGGCATAGGCCGCTCGTTGTCCATCCCAAGAGAGAGCAATAGCCTCGATTTTGAGGCGGTCGATGCGGGTAGGCTCGGAGACGCTCTCGGCAAGGCTTGCCAGGAATAGGTGAGAGTAAAATTCGTCCTCGATCGAGTCACCTTGAGTCCGGAGTAAAATGCGTTGGCCCGCACGATCCATCTGGACAATGGGATTGGTGGTTGCCGTCAGTGGTGTCGTCCAATTGATCCACCGAGGCGTGGTACCGGCCAACGGTTCCCAATAGCCAACTTGACATTCATTGGTTCGAACCAGAAACGCGACGGTCTTCCCTCCGTTCTGGATTCCCGTTGGAATCCACTTTCCATCGAGTTGGGCGGGTTGTTTCTCCCATCGGGCACCACCCCAAATACCGAGGGGACGATTTTTGTTCGTCTCGTTGACAGTACCGACCAACTCGTGATTTGGCAGAAGGAAACCTGCCAGCACGGAAATATTGGTCAGGCTGGCGACTGGAGTGATCGGGGGCGTATCGCCGGGCGGGCGGCTCGGGACTTCGAAAACATACGCCTCGTGGTTCCCGTTTTCAGCTGCAAGGAATTTTCCGTCCCCACTGAAAACGATCTGGTCGATCCCGGCATTGCTTTTGGTTTTTAGCAGAATCGACCGATCCCCCTGGATTTGATGTTCGAGCAAAATGGTCTCGATTCCACTTCGCGAGTACCTCGAAGCGCTTGCTAGGGCTTTTCGGGCATTTCCGAGGCTGGATCGTGATAGGTTGGCTGCGGCAATATTCAGGTCGTCCTGGTAAAGGGCGAAGGACTTGTCCGCCTCGCTCCGTTGGAGTCTCCAGGCGATAAGCGTTGCTACCAATGCCACGGGCACGGCGACAGCCGCAATGCGTCCCAGCCACCGGCTCGCCCGCTCGATGTGGCGGAGACGAACGACACTCTCCCCGACCTCGATAACGAGGAGTTCTTTCATGAACCTCCCCGCAGTATCGAAGCGGCGAATCGGGTTCTCGTCACAAGCCCGCAGAAGCACGGCGTTCAATTCCCGCAGCAATGGATAGTCCGGACGTCGATCCCAATCGTTTGGCAGGCGAGGGAATTCCTGGGCGTCCAGACCGGTCACGGTGGTGTAAATGGTGCGCCCGAGGGCGAAAACATCCCCGGTCGGACGGCCAGGCCCTTCGCGTGGCACATAGCCAGGGGAACCACCGATGCTTAGTGTCCCGTCACTCGGGCGTGCCAGATCAATATCCGCGAGTAGGGGGACGCCACGCACGAAAACAATATTGCTGGGCTTGATATCGCGATGAACCAGACCGGCATGGTGCAATGCCTCCAATCCACTGGCCAGCTGAGCCCCCAACTTGATGGCATCCACTGCGGCAAGGCATCCTCCGGGAGACCTTCTCGATAACTCGCGAAGGGTCAAAGGACGATAGTCGTCCGGAATGATTTCCCGTCCAGAGGCAACGTCATCGGCCAACTCCATGACATAGAAGAAAAAGCCCTCCCCGTCCCCTTGTCCGACGTGGGTTATGGCAATAGCCGGAGACTTTCCCGGAGGAAGACGTTCCAAATAGAGGCGCAGCCCACGGAGGACGCGTTCGATCACGTCCGTATTCGATTCCCCGGTGGCATCCTCATTGGATTGGACGTGCCGGACAATTTTTATTGCATGAAATGTCCCCAATATGCCGTGGCGAGCCAGCCAAACCTCCCCGTAAGCCCCACGACCAACTTCCCGAAGCAAATCATAGCCAGGTATTTTCGGCGGATATTGAGCGTCCGACATAGGACCACTCGAACAGAAGCCCCTGGCCTTGCCAAGGTTGGAATCCCGATTCAGTCCGCTGTCATCCCCATCTCTGCCTTCCGCATAAAGACGGCACTCTGGGAATGCACCTTCGGATAACGCAAGGAGGGATGAAGTCCTGTTACAAGCGCTGTAGAATCTCGTAACAGAGCTTCAATTTATGTCGATGGGTGACAACAAAGACATTCGTTGCTGTCGTGCCCAATGCGCTGGCAACTCGCTTTGCAGGCCACCCCTTGCAGAAATAGTGATCGAGTATCTGGATGTCCTTGGGTTTCAAATCCCGGGCAAGGACGGACATAGCCTGGGTGATGATATCGCGGAATTCAGCTTCTGAATGAGGCGGAATTTGTTCGGGAGCAGGTATTTTTTCGATCAGAGCCAGACCTCCGGCCTCGTCCGGCGCATCGAGTTCATCTGCGTCCCTTCGCTTGCGGGATTCTCTCGCGTTGATCACCCGCCACCGAACCAGATTGGCAAGGTATCGGCGAAAGGAACCCCGTCGGCCACCCGTCTGAAACTTGCCCAGCGTTCTGGCCAGGTCACGGAATACGTCCTGGGTGACATCTTCTGCATCATGATGAGCCATTCCTTGCTTACGGGCCATACCAAGAACAATGGCCCGATAGGTGCAGTCGAACTCTTCCCATCGCGTGCCGCCATCCTTTCCGGACACGGCACGGAGAAGGCTCGTGCGAGTGCGAACTGTACTGCCCGGCTCAATGGAAGCGGAATCCGTCGATGAGTTCATACCATGTTAAACCCACAAACCCTTTTCTACCTTACAAGAATTCACGGACAAGTCGATACCCGAAAGATTGTGCCATGTTTTTGAAAGGTGCTCGGCGTGACGTTGGTTCTGTCATCGGGATGATTGCCGGTGAACGGTCGCGGTGAAGTCGCCATCGGACGGCAATACATCCCGTTAACTGAAGGTCGGTCGCCGCATGAACACCATATGAATGCCTGCAAAACGTCCCAAGCTTCCGCAAACAACGGAAGCCAAATCCCAACCATGCATGATTCCAACGCTCCACTTGAACCATCCAGACGTCTCAACGCCGCGTCCTTCCGAACCCGGTGGATGTCCAACTCAGCAGTATGGCTTTTTTGTCTGGGCCTAACCCTGGCCGCCGCTTCCGGCTTTGCCCAGTCCACCGAGAACGGTGCACAAAGCACAAATTCGGCTGATCGTCGGAAGGTGGTGCAAGCACAGGTGATGAAGGAGAGAACAAATAGCCACGCCGTCGCCGCATCGGCGGCAACAAATGCTGCCGCCCTGCATTCTGCGGCGGCCACTGCCACGGATCCAGAGGAACAAAAGGTATTGGCGTCCCGGGCGAAAAAGGCCGACCAGGAAGCCGCAGACGCTGCGGCTAAAGCCGGGGCAACCCAGGAGTCTGGACGCTTCAAAGTATTCATGTCCACCGGTGCAAAACTGGAGAATCCCTATACCATCCAACCAGATGGTTCGGTCAAAGCAGGCAATTCGACGACTGACGGCACCATCGACATTAATCTGAATGCGCGCTATATCTTTGCAATGGGGCCATTGGAGGACCTTCTTTTGTTTGCCAACGCGGTGCCGACCAATACTGCCAATGGACTTTTCTCACCGCTGACCTATTTCCCCGACTTAGACCTCCATTTCGGGTTCACCTTTGGTGGTCAGAGTACCCCGAGCAATGTCGTGGGCTCGACGATCCCCGGTGGAGCCGATCTCTATTCAGATAACGCCATCGGCCTCCCCTTCTACCGCTTCAAAGGCGAGGACTTCAAGCTGCAGTCCACCATCGAACTCGCTGGCGGATTCGTCACGGACAAGAAATTCATCTCCCTTCATCCCAATGCCTTTGTGGGACTCGGTTTGCAATTGCAGTCGGGAAGCTTCTACTGGAGTTCGAGACTGGGAATCGGAATGGTTGAGGAGCCAAAGTTCGATTCGTCGAATCCCAGTTTGGTGGCGAGGGATAGTCTGCAAAATCCTGAATTCAAGTCAGCATTTGCCGTTGCTTGGGGGAATGCTCTGTCGTATAAGATAAGTGACAAGGTTTATGCCCAGGTGGCCGCCAACGTGTATTTCACTCAACTACCCACCTGGAATATCACCGTCGGTCTCACTCTGGATCCGGGAAAAATTCTCGGGAAGCTGAACCAATAATCCTCGATCAATCCGTCTCCCTGAGGGTGGATACTTAAGCAGAATCCACCCTCGGGGTTTCCGTTCTCGTGACTGATATCAATCGGCACCGGCATTATTCTGCCGACACCGGTTGCAGAAAGACGATATAGGCGCAGATGCCTCGTCCCATCCTGCCGAATCAAAATGGCAAAATATTCCGCGAGCGTGAGAAGAACCGCCGTGAGAGGCATTGGCGTGATGCATGCCAATCTGGACCGCATCCGTCGATCTCGGGTTTTCGGAGGTCGCAGGATTTTTTAAATCTTGAGACTTGACCGACCGGACACGCGGGAATACTTCGAAACTGGTGAACACCCAGTACCGCATCCTGCAACACCGATTGCGCGGTGCCTGGCTGAACTATCTTGCTGAGGTCGGCTGGCGAAAGGGCGCTGCTCATCCGCCGATCTTCCAGGATTTCAAACGGTTCGGATGGGGTCCGTACGATTCAGGGGACAGCCAAATCGATGATCTCCAAGCGGGAATGCTGACTGAAAAGGAACTCATCCGGATTTCGAAGAAGCCTTCGATTCCGGGGTGGGTTGGGGCCGCACTCCAAACCCAAGTTCACGACCCAACAGGGTTGTTCCTACTCCAAAGGGCCGCCAAGGCCGATCCATCCGACGCCACCATATGGGCGGCGTTGGTCTATCATCTGGCGACGCTTTTAGGGAATCATGTGGGTGATGAATCCGAACTTCGCTCCCTGCTCGGCAACGCCATTGAATACTGGAATAAGCTTGAGCCCATGAACTGCGTTCCAGCGTATTTCGGGGCTTACCTCGCAGCGAGCAATGGACACTGCGAGGAAGCACGCGAGCGATTCCTATATGCGGATGGATGCCTCGGTTTTGAAACCCACGCTCCGATTCTCAGGAGTTGGATGCTTCGGGCATACGAATCCGCTCTGTTTTCCCCATTCTCGGCCAGGCTATTGTCTCATTCCCGGACGATGGGTAGCCTCCACGTGTTTAAATTGGGAAAACGTCTTTTGGAAATGCCCGATCGGAATGAATCAACCGTCAAAGGCTGCCTAAAACTCGGTGAACGAATTGCCTTGGGACACACCCTCTTGGACGAATTACTGGGATTGAACCTTCAGAAGCGGGCCTGGGAGACCGGAATCTTGCAACGGAATCAAGAGGCCGTCGGACGCATCGAAGACCGGCGCACACGCTGCAAATCTCTCTCACAATATTTGAAATCGCCCCAAGTGGCGGGATTCTCGGAAAGGCGTTGGGTTGAATTCTTCGATGCCGTTTTCCAGATTGGCGAAGGAGCAGCCTACGAAGAATTGGTCCGCAGGGAAGGGCGGCTGTGTTTGGCCAGACGGAGGTGGCACGGGCGTTGATTCAGGCCGGGGCGGACGTGAATTTCCGGAGCAATGATGGATCGACGCCCCTGATTACCGCCGCTTTCCTCTGCCGCGTCGAGATCGTGCAGGACCTACTGGACCACGGTGCCGACAAAAGCGCCCGAAACAAAACCGGAGCCACAGCGCTGGAGTCCGTCTCGGGTTCTTTCGAGGAAGCCAGGGACGTCTACGATTCACTGCAGGTGGCTCTCGCACCCGTGGGATTGAAGCTGGATTACGATCAGATCAAGACCACCCGCCCCCAGGTGGCGAAGATGCTTCAATGATAAAGCGCTGTTAAGCAGTGTATTCGCTGAACTTATTTGATACGGCCGGGACAGAAAATGAATTGCAAATCCCGCCGTAGATAGAACACGTTGATCACTGAGTGGACGATTGTTTTTGTTGCGCCGTTTCACATCGCGACCAATCGTTGACTCTGGGTTCGCGATTTATCCGGGAAGCGAGAGAACACCAGGGAATGTCATGAAGTCTCAAAGTTCAGATCGAAAAGGAGGCCGGGGACACTGGTTTTGTGCCCGTGATTGCGTAAGAGACCGCTGGGTTTCCGGGCCGATGGCAGTGTGGGCAATGATTCCCGTCATGTTGCTTCTCATCGTCTTCCCGACCCGTGCGCAGGTGACCACCGTCGAGACCGCCGGAGCGAATCGAATGGACGGATTCGAATTCTACAACGGGGGGCTGTTCTGGTGGAACACAGGCTATTTGGGAAACGAAGTTACGCCTCCTCAAATCGGTCGGATAGATACGAAGTACTTTCTGGTCTCGGATTTAAACCGCAGGTCCAGTGCCTCGGTGTCCCAGGTGCAGGGGACCGCCGTGTGGGCTCCCTACCAAAGTGCTGCCCGCACAGATTCCTACCTTTTCCATTTTCAGTATGCCAACGGGGGATTGCGCCTCTACCGTCTTAATCTGATTTCCAATCCGGCCTCGGACCAGGACTTTACCGGGTTGGGGTATGACAGCGGTGGTGCCGTCGCATTGGTGGACCAACAGGCCTTTTTTGGGGTTGTCCGCGGCAGCACTACTCAATTGCGCAGCAAGCCCATCGATGCGGCAGCAGGCGGTGGCGATGTTATCGAAGTATCCCTCGGCAATGTCGGACCCATCATCAAAATGGGCTGGATTGATGTGGTGGATGTCGACGAGGGCCGTCCGTACGAACGGCAACTCATTTTCCTGACCGCATACGGCGCTCTGTACACCTATAAGATTTTCCCCTACCACGAGAATCTCAGCCAGATTGCAAATGACGTGACGGACTTTGCCATACGTCAGGAATCCCGGCTTGTTGTCTTGAGCCCGTTCGATACAAGGAAGGTGTTCAGTTCAGTCATCTACGCCACCACCGGCAAGAATCTTTCTTCGACCCGGTTGAGCGGGCGTCTCGTTTCCTTCGATTTGTCCGGTGGTAGCACGAGGACGGTCTATGACACGCGTGATATCAACCTGCAGCTCACAGCCGTGACCGTCGACGATGCTCGTCTGTTTTTGACACGCACACCGCTGGTTTTCCAGGGAGGCCCGTTTTTTGGCGGGTTTGTTTATGAATTGGCGAATTCCCAAATCCTTCGGCGCGTCAGCCCGGCTCAACTCGGGACCCGGGTGTTTCCCTACGAGTTTGAATCCATCGTGCTGCAGCAAGAAGGCCGCAATCTGCGTTCCAATGGAGACTATCTTTATTTTGCCCACCAAAACCTGATTCGCCGTGTACAGACACAGGCTGCGGGGGTGCTATTGGATTTAGGGGTGGTGAGTTTGGAGGTCGGGCAGACCATCCAGAACGGGGACAACGGGATACCCATCGTTGGCGGGGCACCGGTGGTCGCGCGGGTCTACGCCCGCACATTCCAGAATACCACCGGAAAATATAATTGGAGGGCTAAAGCACGAATCCGCGGATTCCGCAACGGCCAGCCTCTTGATCCACCCGAAGTCTGGTCCTGGAATCAACCGGTGCTATCTTCTGAAACCGACCTGGCGCGAATTCGCGGTAATTCTGAAGGGAGTATCCGGGCCGAACTCCCTGCGACCTGGTTCAATCAACCCGGGCTGATTTCCATCGAGGCGACGGTGAACCCGACGTTGAGCACGCCGGAAACTGGCAATACCCCGTTGGCGAATAATTCGACCAGCCAAAGCGTAAGTGTTGTTTCCGGCGGAACGCCTTGCCTGGTGTTCAACGTGGTCAGCACTACCCTCGGCAACTATGACCCCACGGCTGCCAATTCTGGGCTTCAAGCGATCATGGATCGAGCTCAGTCGCTCCTGCCGGTGCCGGGCTTCAGATATTCCATCCGTGCGGGGACCATTAACAAGGGCTCCTCGGCATTCGACATGCCCACGGATCAAAATGCGGCTCTGATGGCCGTAGGTGCGGCTCATGCCCTGGAAAGAAACCCGGGCGGCTGTCTGGATACCCATTGGGTGGGTATGTTCCCGTCGGGTACTCCTGGGTTTAATGGGCTTGGTGAATCATCCGGCGGCAACCTTTTGATTCGCATGAGCCAGGAGCAGACCGTGGCCACCCTGCCATGGACTACAACGCGCGGTGGTTTTGCTCTCGCGCATGAATTGGGCCATAACTACGGTCGAGAGCACATCGACCAAAGTCTGTCGAAAATGGGCTGCAACACCAACCCACCCTTGGGACCCTGGGATTCGTACCTTTTCGATCCGTGCACCCTTGGATTGACGGACCTTGCAAATCGCATTTCCCCCATTGGCTACGACTACCTTTCGGATTCTTTTATTTGCCCGCAGCAGGCCGGGGATTTGATGAGCTACGCCGGCCTTCGATGGACCTCCGTTCAGACTCTACTTCGGTTGCAAGGTGACATTCCGGGCCCAATTGCTGCGGTGGGTGCATACCGCCGCCGCTGGATATCCCTGGCTGACCCTGACCCTCCAGTAGGCTCGGTTGTTTTCATCCAGGCCTATGTGGACGCCGAGGCCCTCGCCGCCACGATCTTGCCGCTGGTTCAAGGGGAAAGAACCACCTTCGACGAGGCCACAGTGTCAGAATCTCTCGCTGCTGCCGCCAAACTCCCTTCGGACGCTCCGTGGCGTCTGCGCTTGCTCGACGGGCATGGCATAACCTTGCTGGAGACACCGGCCTTGCTTCGACGCTTGAGCGAGTCGCCGGAAACCAAATTGCTGTTGGAGCAGTTTATACTGTCAGATCCCAGCGCCAGCACTCTCGAAATCGTCCACGGCGACGCGCTCATTGCAAAACTCTCGGCCAGTGCCAACGCACCCGTCATCGCTCTGGGTACTCCGGTCTTGGACGCGGACAACCACGCACTCAACATGAACTGGACAGCGGTGGATCTGGATGGAGACGTGGTGCTGACCACCATCCAATTCAGCCCGGATGACGGCGCAACCTGGCAAACTCTTGCTGTTCGCGAAACCAAGCTTGGTTTGTCCGTCAGTACAGACCTGCTTCCTGGAGGTGAAAAATGCCGCCTGCGCGTGCTGGCCAGCGACGGTTTCCGGACCAGTATCGCCACGACCGATCCGTTTGTTGTGCCGAAGCACGGTCCCCGAGTCACCGTTGACGGTGTTAGAGGCAGCCAGCGGGTGCCCTTTGGTCAACCCATAGAGGTCCGCGCCTTCGCCTATGATGCCGAAGACGGCGGCCTTGGCTCGTCGTCGACCTCATGGTCTTTGAAAGGAACCGAGGAGCGCTCCGGGAAGGGACCCCATTTTATCTTCCGAGATCTGGCTCCGGGGAACTATCTGCTCCAAGTTTCCGCCGTTGACAGCGAAGGCAACGAAGGGCTGAGCGCCATTTCGTTTGAAGTGCTGCCCATCTTGGTGCAGTCGGGTGCGCCCCCGTCGCTTGACGGTTTGTGCACCGATCCGCTTTATCAGACCGCGCCCGTCGTCTCAATACGGCCTGGGACCCCGGAACCGACTGCGCACCTGGCACGTTCGAGTGGGTACCTTTATGTCTGTTTGGAAGGCGTTCCTCTTGCCACGGACGGTGCGCCCGCAGTGGAGGCGCACGTGCTGGTCGATGCGGACCGCTCAAAAGACCCTGCACCGCAACCTGGAGACCGCCTTTTCGGCGTGACCGAGGATGGCATTCTCATCCAGCGACACGGCGATGGCAGCGCCATGGTGGATGATGCACTGCGCTCGCCCGGATTCGCCGCGCAAATCGTCCGTAGCGAAAGCACTTGGAGTGCGGAACTCCAGATACCAGAAAGCCTCCTATCGGGTACAGACCAAGGTTCCGGGGTTGCCCTGTTTTTTGGCAACAGTGCAGCTTCGACCCTATGGCCTCCCTTGGCCGACCCAGCCCGACCCAACACCTGGGCCGCAGCCCAAATTGGGTCGCTACCTGCCCTCCCCAACCGGGCTCCGTTTGCTGTGGCCTCAGGTCCGTCCGTCGTCTCTTTGACCTCACCTCAGAACATCGAATTGGATGGTTCCGGGAGCTATGACCCCGATGGAGACGCGATCAGCTATACGTGGAGGCAGGTCGATGGGCCATCGGTTGATTTGCAGAACGCCGATGGGGTCAAGGCCAGCTTCAAAACACCGAATCTCGACGTTCCAGCGGTGCTGCGCTTTCGTCTCACTGTGACGGATGGCACCCTCGAGAGTTCACCCACCGAAGTCGTCGTCGATTTCGTTCCGGCACCAACACCGTCCCACGACCCGGGAATCTCAATGGGAACCGTGAGTGTCGGAAATGGCGAGATCACAGGTCGATTGCCATGGCCGGGAGCGGACGGAGACCTTGTGGTGATACAAGCCTCAACGAATCTGGTCGATTGGTTAGCCATTGCAACAAACACGGTGGGCTATCTTAAAACCACATTCTTCGAGGACCTGGCGGCAAAAGACTTTCCGTATCGATTTTACAGGGCGGTGGCCTTTAATCCCAACCGAACGTTGGTCGGCGGAACGGCCCTTGCCTTCGACGGAAGCGGGGTACGCGTGGATATTGCCCACGATCCCGCCCTCAATGCCTTCCCGCTCACACTGATGGCGTGGGTGAAAACCGGCCAGGACACCGGGGCTTACCCGGGCATCGTCACCAAGTACAATGGCGAGTCCGAGCTGGGGTACGCCATCGGCCTCGATCACGGTCGGCTGACCGCCTGGTATTATGCGAATGGAACCCACCTGTGGGACAGTGGCGAGGGATCGGACGGACGCTTTATTGCCAACGGGCAATGGCACCATGTCGCCTACGTCGTCGACGAAACGGGAGGTCGTATTTACCTCAACGGAACTCTTGTGAATTCCCATGCCTGGACCGGCCCACCGGCTTCCGTCACCGTCGGGGAAGCGCTCCGGTTCGGTGCCTACCTGGGCGGTACCGGCCTACCTTGGGCCGGCCAACTGGATGAGGTTTCCATTTGGAGCCGGGTCCTCTCCGCCGGTGAAATCCGCAACTTCCAACATCATCCGCTGCAGGGTACCGAGGCTGGGCTGGTGGGTTATTGGAAGATGGATGATGCCACCGGGACCACGGTCACGAACAGCACAGGCCCGGGCCTGAATGGAACCTGGATCGGTGAGCCGGATTGGGTTCCTTCATTGGCTCCGATTTATCCGTAACTCACGGTCTAACTGGAAGCGCGCCGTTGGCGCTGGTGAATTGAATACAAAGGGACAGGTCATTTGTTTGACATCCATCTGCATTTCTGTACCCTCCCTCCATGCGACAGGCTCGCTTGAAGTTGGATTCTTGTGCGGGAGCAGCGTACTACCATTGCATCTCGCGGGTGGTGGAGCGGCGGCTGGCGTTTGGTCCCAATGAGAAGGAGCAGTTTGTCCATTGGATGCAGGCGTACGCCGGGTTCTGCGGGGTGCGGGTGCTCACTTACTGCATCATGTCCAATCACTTCCACCTCCTGGTGGAGGTGTCTCAGCGTCCAGAGGTTCTCCCGGGGGATGAGGAGCTGTTAGGTCTCTACGCCTTGGTCCATGGGGACGATGCGGCTGAGAGTCAGCGCAAACTGATGGTGAACTGGCCGGAGGAACAACGGCAGCAGTGGCGGAACGGGTTGTACGCTCAGATGTGGGATGTGAGTGCCTACATCAAGCTGCTCAAGCAACGGTTCACCCAGTGGTTTAACCGGTGGCATCGTCGCAAGGGCACCTTGTGGGAGGAACGCTTCAAGAGCGTGTTGGTGGAGGGTTCGCGGGATTCCCTGGCACGGGTGGCAGCCTACATTGACCTCAATCCGATTCGAGCCCGATTGACTGAAGACCCGAAGGACTATCGCTGGGGTGGGTATGCGGCGGCAGTGGCGGGGTTGCGGGTGGCCAGGGAGGGTATTCGGGGCATTATCAACCCGAGTAATCGGGAAGAAGGCAATCTGACCGAGGCGATGGCCCGGTATCGGTTGTGGGTGTTTGGAGAAGGAATGACCGAAGGTGTTCAAGGACCCGATGGACCTGCCATTCGGCCGGGAATCTCACCGGAGAGGGTCCAGGAAGTATTTGCCCGGAAGGGGAAGCTGGGCTGGGGGGATTATGTGCGGTGTCGGGTCAGGTACTTTACTGATGGAGCGGTGATTGGGAGTCGGGGTTGGGTGAATCAGGTCTTTGAGGACCATCGCCAACGGTTTGGACCCAAGCGCAAGGATGGGGCCAGAAGGTTCAAGTTTCTCGCAGAGACAGATATCTTTGGGTTGAGGGATTTGAAGTTGGAGCCGGTGACTACCATGCCAACCCTTCGAAAGTCAGTGTGACAGTCACGCTTTTCAGCGATGGCCAGATAATCTTATGTCCCCCTCCGGTCGATTTTAGGAATCTGCTCAGCGAGCAACGACTCGAATGCGATCTGCTGATCAACACTCTTAAAAACGCGCTTCGGAACCACGGTAAACTGGCGCGAGCAACTGTAGAGCAGGTAGAAGTGCCTGGAGATGAGTACCCGGGAATAAATACTCCACTTGATTCGGGAGTCGAATTGCGACGTGCGAATGTGGATGTCCTCTGATGTCAATACGAGCGAAGTAATGCCGAAGAACTTCGATTCGCCGCGACCTGCCAGTGCTGGAATGACCGTGAAAGCCGCAACCAGCCTCAAAGCGAGCACGACGGAAAGAGCGACAGCACAAACGGCGAGCCGGTGCAGGCTTGGGGACTGCCAGTAGATGGCTCCAAAGCCAATCAAAACCACAAGCGAAAGGATATCCAGGGGGAGATTAAGACGCGACGTGTTGTATGCCCGCAGGGCGCGCACGTAGTCGTTCTTTGTGTAAAGAAACGAGAGGCTAATGCTGGTGGTATCTGGTTCGGGCATCAGGCAAATGGAATTCCTGGTTCTTCCGGTTTCTCAGTGGAAAATTGGAGGGGTGAGGATGAGCGGTCAAGAGGTTTTTGGATGGATAGAAGGGGTCGAGCAGGCGGATGGAGAACAACGGAGGCCGCAGGGCGCCGCGAGCTAGGGCTCAACAGCCCGTCGCCCTGCTAGGTTAGCTGGCGTTTGACGGGTGGCGGAAGGAGGGAGAAGCTTCGTGAAAACGGAAGCAAAAAGGATATGAAAGACGTTCAACTTTATCGTCAGATTTTGGGATTGAGTGAACCGTGGGATGTGAAGTCGGTGCGGCTGATACCTGAGGCGACCGAGATCGAGGTGGAGGTGGAGTGTACACAAAAGGTTTGGGCGTGTGGGCAGTGCCGGGAACGGATGCACGTTCAGGGGTGGGAGAAACGGCGCTGGCGACATTTGGATAGTTGCCAATTCAAGACCTGGGTGGTGGCCGAAGTACCGCGTGTGATTTGCCAACAACATGGGTCGCAAACAGTGCCGGTTCCCTGGGCGGAGAAGTTCAGTCGATTTACCCGGCTTTTTGAACGCCTGGCGATTGATGTTCTTCTGGAATGCTCCGTGAAGGCCGCCAGTGAGATGCTGCGAATCAGTTGGGACGAAGCAGACGGTATCAAACAGAGGGCGGTGGCCCGTGGTCTGGAGCGCAAGGAGTCGGAGCCGCCACGGATGTTGGGAGTGGACGAGAAGAGCGCAGGAAGGGGACAGAACTATGTGACGGTTGTTGCCCGCATTGAGCCAGGTAAGCCAGCAACGGTGGAATACGTTGGAGATGGCCGTAAACAGGAGGCTTTGGATGCCTACTGGCAAGGTCTTCCTGAAACCCATCGCGAGGCGGTCGAAGCGGTGGCGATGGACCTTTGGGAGGCTTATAGAAATTCGACTCTTGAGCATGTTCCCGGGGCCGAACGGAAAATTGTTCATGACCCATACCACCTGATGAAGCACTTGGGAGATGCGGTCGATTCAGTTCGGCGACAGGAACACCGGGTACTTCTTGGGCAGGGAGATGACCGCCTCTTGGGAACCAAGTACCAATGGCTGCGCGGATGGGAAAACATTCCCGAGAGTCAACGGGAGGCATTCGATCAGCTCAAAGGCCAAACTCTCAAGACAAGCCGAGCTTGGGCTCTGAAGGAAATGTTCCGTGACTTCTGGCACATGACGACCGAAATGGACGCACGCGACTACTTCCAATCCTGGTACGCATGGGCGATCCGCTCCCGATTGGAACCGGTCAAGAAGGTAGCCCAAATGCTCAAGCGCCACCTGCCTAATATCTTAACCTACTTTACCCACCGAATCACCAACGCCGCCCTCGAAGGTCTTAACAATCGAATCGCTGGCCTGGTCAAGAAAGCCTATGGCTACCGCAATCGAGAACGCTTCAAGACCGATATCCTCTTTCATATCGGGGGTCTTAATCTTTATCCCACGGCCTGACAAATCCCACCAAAATGTCGGAAGAGGC
>CAITXU010000188.1 GCA_903896505.1 uncultured Verrucomicrobiota bacterium
CCGTGGCCAGCCGACCGTCGAATCGGAGTGACCCACGCACCGGATCATAAAACCGGAGCAATAATGAAACGATGGTGGACTTGCCGGCCCCGCTCGGGCCAACCAGCGCGATCTTTTCGCCGGGGGCGGCTTCCAACAGCAGGTCTTTCAGGACCAAGGTATCGGGACGTGATGGATAGAAGAAATCCACATGGTCGAACTGGACCGCACCTTTAAGGCGGCTGATGGCTTTGCGCGGCCTCGAATCGCTTTTCCGGACGGTGATTTCTGCGGGTTCATTCATCAACTCCCGGACCCGTTCCGTCGCCCCAAGGGTCTTTTGGACCTGACTGAACACCTCGGCGAACGAGGCCACTGACCCGCCCACAAACGTCGTGTACAGAAGGAATCGGGTTAATTCTCCAAAGGATAACTGCCCGGCCAGCATGAGACGTGCGCCGTACCAAAAGACGAGGACAATGGAGCCAAACACTCCAAAGATGATGAATGAAATCAGGGAGGCCCGCATCCGGGCGGTGCGGAGGATGATTTGCAGGAATGCATTGAGGCTCCGGGAGTATCGTTCGAGTTCGAAGTGCTCATTCCCGAAGGCCTTGACCCCGGCGATGCCGTGAAGCGATTCCTCCACCACCGTCGCCCCTTCGGCAAGTCGGTCCTGCCCCGATCTTGAAAGCCCGCGAATACGGCGGCCCATTAAAACGGCGGCAAGGAGCAACACGGGAAAGGTCGATATCATCACGGCACTCAGGCGAAGGGATGTCACCGCGATCAACGTGATGCCCCCGACCATGAGGGCCGATTGCCTAAGGAACTGCGGAATGGTGGACGTCAGGGTGTCCTGAATCACGGCCAGGTCCGTCCCCAGGCGACTGGAAAGCTCTCCCACCCGCCGTTGGGCAAAAAAGGTCATGGGTTGACCCAGAAGATGGCCAAAGGTTTCCCGTCGAAGGTCCACCAAGGCCGATTCTCCGCAGCGATTGAAACCGTAGGAAGAAATGAAGGAAAAGGCCGCCTGCACCGCCAAGGTTCCCAGCAGGGTCAGTGCGATTTGGTTGATTGCCCCCTGGCCTCCACTCGTGCCGGGACCGATTCGCGAAGCATCAAGCAGTTGACCGGTCAGGTAGGGGAACGCCAACCCGAGCGATGCCGAAACGAACAGCGACGCCACCGACGTCAGGAACCGCCACCGATACGGGAGCAGATACCGGAAAATTCGGACTGCCTGACGAAAAGATTCCAGTTTATCGGTGCGCTTTCCGGGAGGGTCATTCGGAGATGTCGCAGGTGTGGGTTCAGACACACCATCAGATTAGTTGACACCCGTCTGTGATCCAACTGCCAGATTTTTTCGTCACCCTGGATACAAAGATATAACCAATTGATTCAGAGGAACATCGGTATCAATCCAACGGAGGGACGCGCTCCTGCAAGTCCCCAATCATTGCTTAGATCACAACCTCTCCCGTTCGACTGGCAGCTTGGGAGCTGGGCTCCCGACAGGCTGGCGGCGGTCCGAACCACGCCTATCCCGGGGACGCGGACGTCTCGCCCGCACGGCGGTCCGAGCCTCGCCCGCACCGCAAGTGATACCTCGTCTGACCCCGATCTCCACAGGTGGGAGGCTGCTGTGGCGACAGCATTTAAATCTGTGAGGCCGTGGGCAAATCGAGGGGTTGAGGAATGGGACTCAGCTCAGCCGATAAGAAGATCGGCGAAACGGCAGACAAGAATGACCGCGCTACGACCTAGCGCAGGCATTCCTGCCTGCTGTACCGCAGGCCTCCAGGCCTGCCAGGCCGTCGGTTAGGCCGCATTACGTTGGGACGTGGCACGGCAGAGCCAACAAGAAGCCAGCGACGACCGCATGCAAAATCACAACCCGCCTTGTTGATTGGAATTCGTAACCGAACGGCTTCCTGATCGGTTTATGCAATGGACTCCCAATGAGTTTCTTCGTCATCCTCTACCCAACTTTCCCGGTTCATGAATCGACTCCAAAGACTTTCCACCATCGCGTCCGCTGTGGTTCTGGGATGCGCCCTCCTGCGCCCCTACGCCGCTCAAGGTGCCGAGTCTAATCCCTCCACCGCCCGAACGGTCGCCGCTGCCAAAGCCTTTCTGGCTTCCCTCGACGAGGCTAAACGCGCCCAGGCAGTTTTTTCCTACACTGATGCCCGCCAGCGCGCGAACTGGTCCAACCTGCCCACCGGCATATACCAGCGGGCAGGCATCCGGTTGGGCGATCTGACCGCTGCACAAAAGCAGGCAGCCATGGCCATTCTGGCCGCCAGCTTGAGCCCGATGGGATATCAAAAAGTCGTCGAAATCGTTGATGCTGATGAAGTTTTGAAAGGTGAGGGCGGTCCGGGCGGATTGATCTTCGGCAAGGATGAGTTTTACCTGTCGTTTGTCGGGACGCCTTCCGAGACCGACCCCTGGATGTGGCAGTTTGGTGGCCATCATCTGGCCATTAACGCCACTATTGCCGGAGCTCGCGGCGTGCTTACCCCCAGCCTTACCGCCGCCCAACCGGCAACCTACCAGTCAAACGGTAAGACCGTCCGCCCGTTGGGCCGGGAAAACGACCTAGCCTTCAAACTGGTCAATTCCCTGAACGAGGAACAACGGGGCAGTGCCGTTCTGAAATACAAGGTCGCCGACCTCGTGTTGGGGCCCGGTCGGGACGGCAAGACCATTGCCCCCGAAGGAATTCCCGGTTCCAAGCTGACTGAGGAGCAAAAAGTCACTCTGCTCGACCTGGTCCACGAATGGGTGGGGATCGACAACGATTCAAATGCCTCTGCCAAGCTGGCCGAAATCAAGGCTAACATCAACGATACCTGGTTCGCTTGGTCGGGACCTCTAACGAATGGAAGTCCTGTCTATTTCCGGGTCCAGGGACCGACCGTGGTGATCGAGTATGCCCCACAAAAATTGGGCGGTAATCCGGCCAATCACATCCACACCATCTACCGGGACCCAACCAACGACTACGGCAAGAAGTTCGGGGGCCAGTGAATCACGACACCAGGCTTCCAAATAATAGCTTTTCCCCTCACCGGTCGATTCGTCTGCAACCTATTGAATTAAAGCCACATCGGTAGGGCGAGACTCCGTCGATCCGCGGCGGTTCAAACCACGCCTATTCCGCAAAGGCAGAGCCAATTGGCCGTCCGCAGGACAGAGGCTCCCGCCGAGCCTCGGCGGTTCGAGACCACCGTTCATCCGTGGACGCGAAGCGAATAGGCCGTCCGCAGGACCGCCCGCGGCTCGGCAGGAGCATCGCCCTACCAATGCGCCTGGTATTTAAAGTTTTACATCGATAGCACACAAAGCCGTGGTAGGGCGAACCTCCCGGTGAGCCGTGGCGGTTCGGATCGCTCAAGACAGCACCCAGAGCCAAATTCTTTTCCACCGTTGTTCTCAGCGTCACCCGTGCCAAATACCGAGCTGCGCCTCCCCCGGGAGCCCGGGCGTCTCGTCCGACGGCGGAGGAACTTCCAAGGCACGGATCCATTGCCACTGATCAGAAGGTTGCGGTTGGAGCTTAAAGTGCGAGGTTGGGTTGGGGGGTGGAGGTGTTGTTTGCCAGCGTCATGGCAGCTCATTCCTGCTTCCCGGTCAGTCTTATCTTCATGTTTTTTCTGGGTCTGGGCACCGCCTTGCCGCCACTCCGCATTTCCCAACGGGAATGCTGGGATGCCTTCGGTCAATCCGCGATTTGGAATGAACTTAGCGGGCGAAGTCAGGCTCTTCTTCGGAAAGTCCTTTTGGGGGACAACGGAATCGCCACCCGCCATATAGCCGTCGACGACCTGGCCTCCGCTTTCATCGTGACTCCCGACGCCCTGCATGCACGGTACAGCCTCCATGCTCCCCGATTGGCCACCGAAGCCGCCCAACAAGCATTGACCACCGCCCAGGTGTCGCCCGATGAAATTGACGCGGTTATCGTCAGCACGTGCACTGGCTACCTCTGTCCGGGGATCACCAGCTATGTCAGCGAAGGCCTTGGTTTACGGTCCGATGCCCTTGCCCTCGACTTGGTGGGGCAGGGGTGCGGTGCGGCCGTGCCCAATCTCCGGACCGCCGATGCCTTGTTGAAATCGGGGTGTGCCGGAAAGGTTCTCTCCGTCTGCGCCGAAGTGTGCAGTGCCGCCCTTTACCTCGATAATGATCCCGGAGTTCTCATCAGTGCCTGTCTCTTTGGAGACGGCGCCGCAGCCGCCGTCCTTTCCAACCACCCGGGCGACTCCGGGCGGCGGGTCGAATGGAAATCGGCTTCCACTCTTCTGAGTCCCGCCGAACGAGACCAGGTCCGCTTCGAGCACAAAGGCGGTTTGTTGCGCAACATCCTGACCCGTGAGGTTCCCGGGTTGGTCGGTCGTGACGCCAAGAGACTTCTGGATGAAACACTGTGCTCGGCCGGTCTGACTCAAGCTGAAGTGAATGGTTGGATTTTTCACTCCGGCGGACGGGATGTCCTGACGGCGCTGCGACTTGGATTGGACCTCTCCGACCATGACTTAAGGTACAGCACTGCGGTCCTTCGCGATTTGGGCAATATGAGCAGCCCTTCCGTTTTGTTCGTGTTGGTGGCTGCGCTGGCCGACAACGCCCCGGGCGGCTGGTGGTGGCTGTCATCCTTTGGTGCCGGGTTCAGTTGTCACGGAGCGGTGCTGCGGGTGGATTAATCGGCCATGATTCGAGCTATTGAACCGGAACTCCTCGATCATCTGCCTCCCGAGGATCCGATGGCCATCGGTTCCCGCCGGGACCTTCGGCGGGTCAACGCCTGGATGGGCAACGCTGCGTTGTTGGAAACGCTGGTCTCCCGATTCGACCTGCCCCAACCGTTGAGCGTACTGGAATTAGGGGCTGGCGATGGAACACTCCTGCTTCGATTGGCGAGACGCTTGCCATCGAGAACGAAGCCCGTCACCGCCGTTCTTTTGGACCGGCAACCGGTGGTGACCGCCGAAACGATTCAACAATTTAGGACCTTGAATTGGAATATACAAATCGAGTCGGCGGATGTCTTTGAATGGTTGGATCAATCCGGTCCCCGATTCGATTTGATCGTGACCAACCTTTTCCTCCATCACTTTGATACAGAAGCCCTTTGCCAACTCTTTCAACGGGCGGCTCTTCGAACGGATGCAATCGTTGCCCTCGAACCCCGGCGCTCCAGACTCGTTCTGATGGGCGCACGGCTTCTGGGATTGATCGGATGCAATCGTGTGACGCGGCATGATGCCCGGGTGAGTGTTCATGCCGGATTCTCCGGACAGGAGCTCTCGGCTTGCTGGCCAACCCCGGACGGCTGGCACCTGGTGGAACGCCCTATGGGACTCTTCAGCCACGGTTTTTCGGCTTCACGGACCAGAGCCAATTCATGAAGCCCGTAACCATCGTCGGCGGCGGGCTTGCCGGACTGACCCTGGCCATTGGCCTTCGGCAGAGCGGTGTGCCGGTCACCCTCTACGAAGCCGGTTCCTACCCCCGGCATCGTGTCTGCGGCGAGTTCATCAGCGGTCGCGGACAAGCGGTCCTGTCGACCCTCGGGCTACTTCCACTCCTTGAATCCTGCGGGATGCGTCAGGCACAGACCGCTGCCTGGTTCCAATCGGGCCGGTCGAGTGCCATTCGATCCGAACTGCCCGAGCCCGCCTGGTGCGTATCACGTCATCCCCTCGACCTGCGGTTGGCCGAAGAATTTGTCCGCTTGGGAGGCCACTTGGAACAACGCCACCGCTGGACTGGGGTCCCGAAGGATGAAGGCATCGTGATGGCCTCGGGACGACGGGTTCAGTCCTCGGCAGATGGATGGCGTTGGTGGGCTCTCAAGACCCATGTCTCCAACGTGTCCATGGAAGCCGACCTGGAGATGCACTTGGAACCCGATGGCTATGTCGGGTTGTGTCGGCTCAGCGACGGTGTTGTCAATGTGTGCGGACTCTTCCGGAGTGGGAGCCCGCAACCCGACTTGGCTCGAACTTGGCGTCGGTGGCTTCAAGGCTCCCAAAACTCGGTCCTCCACTCCCGCTTTGAGGACGCGACCTTTCTCGACGGGACCTTTGCCTCCGTCGCTGGTATCGCACTCCAACCGCAAAAGGCCGCGGAGCAGTCGGAAGTACGCATTGGGGATGCCTTGACCCTGATTCCGCCTGTGTCGGGCAACGGCATGTCCATGGCATTGGAATCCGCCCAACTGGCGCTGGACCCCATCCGCGCCTTCAGCCAGTCGGAATGCTCCTGGACCGAAGCCCATCGTCAGATCGCCCAAACCTGTGACACCACCTTCTCACGACGCCTCCGGTGGGCCGGACGCCTCCAATGGGCACTGTTTCATCGAGTCCCGAAATCCATCCTGTGGTCGATGGCCTCACGTCAGCCAGCACTGCTCCGCATGGGCTTTGCCCTGACCCGTTAAGAAAGTGGCAGCGGCGTCCCGCCGCTTTCTTCCTCAGTTGAGACCATCTCCAACTAGATGGAAGCCCTCACTCATCATCATCGTCGTCGTCGTCATCCTCCTCATCGCCTTCGTCATCCAGGTCCGGGTTTAATAGGGCCTCGGCGATTTCCGCGAAAATTCGGCGATGAGCCGTCGGTGCCCAGGCGATGGCTTCGCGAACTGTTTCAAGGCTCAATTCACTCGCGCTGTCTTCGCCGGAATCCTCGCCGATCAAGATCGCATTGCCGCTGTAGAAGTGAACCGAGTCGTCATCCGGGTCCTTGATAAACCAGAAGGCTGCATCCTTCTGACCGGCGTTTTCGAGCCAGTCGTTGTCGAGGACGAGTTCGTCTCCCGCAAAAGCATGGCCAAAGGTCAGGAATTCGCAGTCGAGCAACTTCAGGAGATGGTCCCGGTCCTCATACTCGGACTCCGAGACCGTCCGGGTGTGTGGGTTGATAAAAATCGCCCGCATGGATTTTTTCTTTTTCAAGGTGTTCAAGAGGTTTTGCCGGTCCGGCACACATTCGCCCCACTCCCGGCGAACCAGATTCGCAATGGGAGGGGTAACGAGGGCAGGCGGCTCGGCGTTTGGTTGAGCTGATCCGAAGGCAACTTCCCCGGGAGAAGGGATATCCGCAAGGCGGAATCAGTCACTTTTTGAAGGCGGATTTTCCATAAGCCACATGCGGACACTACTCCACAAACGGCAGAGATTTGTCCGCAGATGAACGCAGATTTTCGCAGATTAAGACGGTAGAGGAACGGGTGTCGTTGGTTCATCGGGATGCACGCGACCGAAAGGCGAATTCCCGGGACCATTCGAGTGCCCGCCTGCGGTACCGCCAATCGAGGTGTCTGGGGAGGGGGGCCGGCTCAGCCGACAGGAAAGTCGGCGAAACGGCAGACAGGAATGTCCGCGCTACGTTCAGGGGCCGTCGCTCTCCTCGTCGTAGTCGGTGGTGTTCGATCAGGAGAGCGCTTCCCGGGAAAGGACGAGCGTGATTTCGCCATTCCGTGTCGCCGTGTCATCGCGCCAAAGACCCGTCTATCTCTCTATGGACGGGTTCCGGTCGGGTAGAGTTTGCGCCGACTCACCTACGGTGACTACAGGGAGGACGGTGACCCTCCTCACCTTATATACCGGACGTGCGGTGGCTTAAAAACCGATGGAACCGAGGGTTGTTCAGGTCGTATTCGAGGGCACTCACTTCCCTCTTCTGCATCTGTGAAAATCTGCGTTCATCTGCGGACAAACATCTTCCGTTTGAGGGGCAGGGGCAGCAGATGGACGCTCCACGCAGGGCTTTCCGGAACGTCGATGACCCAATACACTTCCACTGTGCAGGCTGGCTCAGAACTTTTCAGCAGGGTGGAACGGATCGTCTCGCGAACGCCCGTGGCGGATATCCACACCCATCTCTACGATCCCGGCTTTCGGTCCCTGTTGAAATGGGGCATCGATGAATTGCTGGTTTACCACTACCTGGTCAGCGAATCGTTTCGGGCGGGTCCATGGGACTATGACCGATTTTGGGCGTCGTCGACCTCTCAACAGGCGGAATGGATATGGAACCGGCTGTTTGTCGCGCAATCCCCGCTGAGCGAGGCTGCCCGCGGTGTCATCACCACGTTGAACGCGCTGGGACTCGATCCGCGCGCCGGAGACCTGGCTGCGCTTCGGCAATGGTTTTCTCTTCGCTCCTCGGAAAAGCATGTGGAACAGGTGCTGGAAGTGGCGGGTGTTGAGTCGATTTGCATGACCAACTCGCCGTTTGATCCCGAGGAAACCGTCTACTGGCGGGAGACACCACGGCGCGATCCCCGGTTTGTCGGAGCCCTGCGCATCGATCCGTTGTTGCTCCACTGGAAGGAGGCGCGGACAACGCTAAAAGAACAGGGCTACGACCCGGGCGACAGCCTCAATGACACGGCGATCACGGCGATTCGTCGATTTCTGGAGGATTGGACCCGGCGGATCGAGTCTCGCTACTGCATGGTGTCCACCCCACCGGACTTCGCGTTTCCGGCGGATACGGACTCGGCCTGGATTTTGGAAAAGGCCGTGCTTCCCCACTGCCGGGAGCATGGACAGGCCTTTGCGATGATGATGGGGGTTCGGCGTGGGGTGAATCCGCAGTTGCGCATGGCCGGGGACGGCGTTGGACAGGCCGATTTGACAGCGCTCGCGGCACTGTGCCGGGGCTTTCCGGAAAACCGCTTTCTGGTCACCTGCCTGAGTCGGGAATGCCAGCAAGAGTTAGTGATTCTGGCCCGTAAATTTCCCAACCTTCATCCATTTGGCTGTTGGTGGTTCAACAACACTCCCCAACTGATTGAGGAAACGACGACCCTGCGCCTCGATTTGCTCGGCACCTCGTTCACGTTTCAGCACAGTGATTCCCGGGTGCTCGACCAGTTGATTTACAAATGGAAGCATTCCCGCGCCGTGCTCACCCAGTGCCTGACTCGGGCGTACACTCAGTTGGGTGGGGCCGGATGGGTGCCCACAGACATCGAGTTGGAGCGGGACGTCCGTCGGCTTTTGGGCGGTTCATTTGATGAATTCCTTCTGGGAGACCGCGCGGGGCGGTTCGAGAGCGAAGTCAGTCGCGCCTCCTAGGCGCGCCCATCGCCGTATCAGCCCTGGAATGAACGTCCCGAACGAAAAGTCCGCCCTTCGCGGCGAGGTCACGCGGCGACTGAAGGGTATCTCTGCGGAGGCCCGGGCCGCGGCCGGGGATGCGGTGCGGTGGCAACTCCAGCAATGCCCGGAGTGGAGGAACCTCCGCGTTGTCGGTTTGTATTGGCCGTTTGGACTTGAATTGGATGTGGTTCCTGTCTGGCGTGATCTGATCCAACACGGTGTCC
>CAITXU010000189.1 GCA_903896505.1 uncultured Verrucomicrobiota bacterium
ACCGACTGGGAATTCCGACACAGGCATGCGTCCTCTCACATATCACCACGCAATTGGCCGCCTTGGAGGCTGGCGCACCTGTTGATTTGCTCTTCCAATCCATCGCCGGAACCCAGGCCGCCAACGAGAGCTTCGGAGTCCCCCTTGAACTCTTGGCGGAAGGTCGCCAGACGGTATTGACTCATCATAAGGAGCGCAGTGAAATTCTGTGGACCGGACCACAGGTCATGTACTTCGAAACCGGTCAGGGAAGCGCGCTGTCTGCCGAAGCCCACCATGGTGTTGATCAATTGACCCTGGAGGCACGTGCGTATGGAGTGGCGCGGACACTGGACCCCTTTCTGGTCAATTCCGTGGTCGGCTTCATCGGTCCGGAATACCTCTTTGACGAGCGTCAAATCATTCGAGCCGGATTGGAGGATCACTTCATGGGGAAATTATTGGGACTGCCGATGGGGGTGGACGTCTGTTACACCAATCACGCGGCGGCGGATCAGAACTCGGCCGATAATCTCCTCGTGCTCCTCGCTGCCGCGGGATGCAACTACTTCATGGGTGTCCCATGCAGCGATGATGTCATGTTGAACTATCAATCCACCAGCTACCATGATGCCATCGGAGTTCGACAATTGTTGAATCTTCGTCCCGCACCTGAATTCACTGCCTGGCTCGAGACATCAGGCCTCTTCCGTCAAGGAAAGTTGATCGAAAATCCCGCGTCAGCTGAACGTTGGCTCAAGGAAATCTCCGGACTGCTCCCGCCCCCATGAACAGCTATCCAACCCCATGTCACCAGACCCGCAGTTCATCCCTGTCCCAGCCCGAAGAGCTTCAGGCATTGGTCCAATCAGTAACTCCCGCACGATTGCTGAAGGGGCGTGTCGGCCCCGGCTACCGAACCCACACCCAACTGGAACTACGCCGCGATCATGCTGCAGCCCAGGATGCTGTTCTGAGTGAATTCCAAATGAAGCAGGATTTTCCTGCGGATTTAATTGCCCGGCTGGTCCTCTTTGAGGTCCAGACCCAGGCTAGGTCCAAATCCGAATATCTGCTAAGACCCGATTTGGGCCGGCGCCTCGGACCTGATGCCGAACAAACCCTGAAGACCAGATGCCGAACGGGCGCGGAACTCCAAATTTTGATTGGCGACGGCTTGTCAGCTGCCGCAACGCGGACCCAAGCGCCCGCTTTGCTTTCCGAACTATTCAAATCCGCGACCACCCAAGGTTGGCACCTCGGCCAACCCTTTTGCGTCCGCTACTGTCGGGTCGGGGTATTGAATGAAGTAGGGAGAATCCTTGGTCCGAAGGTGGCGGTGCTTTTGATAGGAGAACGTCCCGGCCTGGCCACTGCTGAAAGTCTGAGCGCCTACCTCGCCTTCGATCCACACCCAGGCCAGACAGACGCACACAGAAATCTTGTGTCGAATATTCATTCACGGGGTATTTCCGTGAAGGAAGCCGCAAACCGGATTTTATCTCTGGCGTCTCAAATTCGAGATTGCCAAATGAGTGGCCCCACGATCAAAGAGCGCTCTCCGGCATGCAGAGAAATGCATGCGCTCGATGTCACTTAATCCATTTCAAGACAGAGTTCACCAACGAATTTTAGACCACTGGGGAAGAGGCGCGGATCGCCATGAAGAGTCACCTTCCCACTTGTCGCGATGGAAGACCTTTCCGCCGCCCCCTGCCCCTGGGTCCTCAAATGTCCACTACCAGCGGATGCGATAAAAACGATTGGGAACATTCGCCGATTTTGAATCCGTGAAATGGGTCTGGCCATTGGATGGATTGGAACTCCCCGGAACGAAACTGATGGTATTTGTACTGAGCGGCACCCAGGCTGGAGCCGCAACCGCCGAGCTTGCCTCAATCACAACGGAGGCATTGGTGGCCCAGGCAATGGTGAAGCCAAATCCCTTGTCAGAAATTCCAAACTGAGTTCCGGTTGTCAGGATGACAGGGTTCAAGAACGGACATTCGGCGGTTCGAGCCCCTCCATAGGTTGGCCCCCAACCGATGGCACCCGGAAGGTAGCAAACAGTGGTCGGGGAACCAGCGAACAACGGGGATGAATCGGTCAAGGGCGGATTGCCCTCGAAATTGGCTATCAAAAGAACCGGACACTGGCCCAATGCGGCTGTTCCAATGCTCGTAACACTTCCAGGGATGGTGATGCTCGGCAACTTCGCACATCCAAAGAATGCATATTGGCCAATTCGATTCACACTTGATGGGATGCTGATGGCCGACAATTGATAACAATATTGGAAGGTGTAATCGCCAATTTGTCCGACGCCCTCGGGAATCCTAACGGAGGTTAGACTGGAACAACCATAAAATGCTCCATTCCCAATGTCCACGACCCCGCTCGGAATTTCAACGGAGGTCAAACTGGAACCCGAAAAGGCAAACGTGCCGATGTTTGTCACGCTCGTGGGGATTTCGACATGAGTGAGTCCGACACGCGTGAACGCTCCGCCGCCAATCGTGGTCACTCCATTGGGGATGGTGTAGCTGGAGGCAGTAATGCCAAGCGGATACTGAATCAACAAAGTCCGGGCCTTGTCGAAAAGCACGCCCCCAAGGCTGCTGTACACCGTATTTGATAGGTCCACCTGAATCTCGGACAAGCGTGCACATTGGTTGAGAGCGTTGGCAGCCAGGAAGGTAACCGTCTTTGGAATGACGACACTGGTCAATTTCGAGCAGCCCGAGAATGCAAACTGCCCCACGCCAAGCAATCCGTCTGGCAGGATCGCTTTCGCCAAACTGGTGCCAGCAAATGAGAAATCGCCAATATATGTCGTGGTGGCCGGGAGCGGTGCGTTGGTGAGCTTACTGCATTGAAAAAAGACATAGTTGCCTATGTTGGTGACGGAATTGGGAATCAACGCTTCGGTCAGGCCGGCACACCCGGAAAAAGCCGAATCGCCAATAAAGCTGACCCCCTCGGGAATTGAAATGGTCGACAATTTGACAGAAGCGTTAAACACATCGTCGAGGAGGCTGGTCACGCCAGACGGGATGGTGACCTTGGTCAACTTCGAAGACTGGAAGGCCCCGAAGCCGACGGTCTTCACAGTACCCGGAATCAAATAACTCGGTGATGTCAACGCCTGGGGATACCGGAAAAGCACCGATTGGGTCTTGTCAAAGAGAACCCCTCCCACACTCGAGAAGTTGGGATTCGACGGATCGACGTCAAAGGCCAGAAGATTGTCACAGGACTGAAAAACGTAATCGCCCAGATTAATGAGACCGGCGGGAATTGAGAAATACACCAGGCCGGAACCAGCAAAAGCGTTGTCGCCAATAGTGGTCAGATTCCCCGGGAGGACGATGTTGGTGAGTCCTGTGCAGCGGTAAAAGGCATAATCCGAAATGTTGGTAACGGCGTCCGGGATCGTGACCCGGGTCAAATTGGTGCATTGAAAAAACGCATGCGATCCGATGCTCGTTACCGGCAATCCGTTTACCAAAGCAGGAACGTCCGCAAGGTTGGAGGAGCAATTGTAGCCGGTGATGGTCATGGAGCCACCCGCTTCCACATAACTGAAGCCGTTGGTGGTCTGTGCATTAGCAGATTCCACTCCCACGAGAAGGAGTAGCACGGCCAAAAACCGGTAAGCGGCAATGAAACCCGCCCGGGTGATTTGACCCACGAGATTTTTGAAAGACAACGGGAATGGATTCATGGATATAATTTGTTAATAAAAGAAGCCCGCCCGTTTTCATCCGTCCACAAAGGATGGGTTTAGACGGCCCTCCCTCCTGAAGGTAAAAACGCGGCTGCAATTTTCTTGTTTGCTATCTGATCTACATCCTTTCCAATGCAATTCTACGAATTCGGTCACCTTATCTCGAGCCTCGGTGAAGGCAAGACGCAAATTGATCCACTCCGTCGGTGGAAGAGGCCAACCTTTTTGAAGTCATCAACGGTTTGGTGCCAATTTCAATAAAAAATGGGAATGGTTCGAACCGCCGCTGGGAGTCTCCGAATCAACGCACAGTGCCTTCCCGATTCCTCATGCACCAATCAAAAAGCCCGACAAACGCCGTTTATCAGGCTCTGAATTGAGGTCTCCGGGGGTTCCAACGCCGCCCCCTTCGGCCGGTCACGGCTTGGGTAGGCTGCGATAATAGCGCAAAGCCCCGGTGGCCGTTGCATCGGTCACAACCGATGAACCTCCGAGAGTCAGCACATTGGTCGAAAAGTTCGTCCAGTTGGTCAAATCGAGGCTGCGTTGAATGATGACTTCCTGGGCGGCCGCTCCAGCCACCGCAAAGGATGCGACACCCGCCTCGACCCGGAACAAACTTCCAACCGCCACCGGTTGACCATTGACTGTTCCATAGTCCAACGCGGCCAAAGGCTCGAAACCAGGAAGGAGCGGAGTTTGCTCTTGCACGACCGCTTGCAGGGAATAGGGGTTGAGACCCAGGAACTGAAGGACCGTCGGAGCCACCTGTGTGGTCTGAACTGGCGCCGGAATAACCCGTGCCTTGAGGCGGGGATTCGAGACCAACAAGGCCACGTGGGTGTCGTCCTCATTGAAGCCACCATGTTCTGCGTGCTTGAGATTCGATTTCGTATAAATCACCCCGGGCTGGGGAACAACGATAATGTCCGGCGTGCGACTGTCGGTGGCGGGGTCCTGATACCGCAATTTCAATTGCTCGCCAAAGAGGATATCCTGAATGAAGGCATTGGTTCGATTAGCCCGGAGCAGGGCGACTGCGCGAGGGGTCTGGCTGGAATCCTTCAACCAAATCAACGAGATATCATCGGTGGTGTTCTGAGACACCTTGACGCCGCCCGCAGTGAGTATCCCGGTGAGAGAAACCGATCCATTTTCCGGGCGCCCGGCAGCAATCCAACGGGCCGGATCAATGGGCCCCTGCCCATGCTTGGCGGTGATGATGATATAGGTGCTGTCCAGAAGATGTTGGTGGGACAACCCGCCAACAATCCGTTGCAGTGCACCGTCGACATATTTCAAAGCATTGCCGAGCGAGGCGGTGGGCGATGCAGCGGCGTCCAAGTAACCGCCCGGTCCAAGATTTTGGATCCCGTCCCGGCTCACGTCGGTGGTGACCTTTTGCGCCACCGATACCGACTGAAAATTCATACCGAAAAGCGTCGGAATAGGACGATCTTCGAGGTTGGCATGATCCCTCCCCGCAATTTGGTGAAGGAGTGCCTGAACTTTGAATTCGTCATTGTCGCGGGCTGTCAGGCTGCTGGAGGTGCCCACCAATCCAAATCGATTCGTTGAGTTAATCTCCGGGGTATACAGGTCTGCGATACCCTTGCCGGATGGACCGTTCAATAAATCATAGGCGGGATGCTTGTCACACCACGCCGTATAACCGCCTGCCGCACGCACGACTTCAAAAAGGGTGTTGACCTTCAGGAAATCATGCGGATAAACCGGTAGCAAGGTGGCCGGATTGATTGGCAAAAGACTTGGATCAATTCCCCCGCCCGCATCCAGGTGATCTGGGTTTCGGTCAATCGTTTCATCAAACACGATCTCAGCGCCCGGAGCACCATTGGTCACCCCGGGGGCAAATAAACTCCGGTCGTAGGAGTCGTCGTACCACACCCCCGTGCTGCGGGGGGAGCCACCAGTCACCAGAGCCAGGATTCCGGGAAAGGAATCGGAAGGCTTGGGGCAACTGGCCTGGGTGTAAACCGTTCCGGTCGAGGCCAGGGCTGCCAGTGTCGAACCGGAATTGGCGTTGATGTAATTGGCCAGGTCGATGGCATGCAGGCCGTCGATGCTGACCAGCAACACATGATTCGTCGGTGCCGATTGCGCGATGGAGGCCACGGTTGCCGATACGGCAAGCGCCGCCACGGAGGCCAGGCGAGTGAGATTTGAGATCATCCTAAATTTTTGGAATGCAGTTGAAGTTTCAAGGCTGCGGTGTCCGCACCTATCGTTTACAATGTTAAACGATAACGCTACGGGACTGTTCCAGACTGTCAACAGTCGAGTGACATTCGGCTTTCCGGGACGGACTACCCGAGAATCAGACCGTGACTATTGCCCAAAAACCGGACGATCTGAGGAAGTGATCATCCAAACCACGATCCCTACAAACGCCATCAGCACGAGTGCCGTCACAATGCCCATCACCACGGGCGATGCTGGCTTCGCAGGCATTCTTAATTTTTTGTTATTTGTTTTGCGTGAAGCCACAAGGGAAATCAGGTCACTGTTGGAGCGGGAATGAAGGCGGGGTTTTCGCCGGTCAAGATATTGCTCCAGTGGCCTGGAATCGCAACAATGAAAGTATTGTTTTATTGGCTTTTATCCAACCCAAGGTGATTTGACCGTTTCCGCTGAATTACAGGCAGGGGTTCCACACCCACCGACCGGGGAGAACCTGGATCAACGGATTGATGCGGCGTGAGGGAAAGCGGTCTACCGGGCGCGTTTGCCGGTTCCTTGGTCCCATCGACAGCTGACACTAGAACAGATCGCTCACCGAGGGCCGTTTTTTGAATCCGCAGGAATCGCCCGAAGGATGGCAGCCACAACCTCACTCGCATGTTGGGCAACCACCGGTTCATTGATTTCCTCTGGATTCTGACCCTCCTGACCTCCGGCAAGGTCGCTCAGGCTGCGGACAATCAGAAACGGAACATGGTTGGCCCAGCAGACCTGGGCGACAGCGGTGGATTCCATGTCCAGGCATTCCGCTTTCCAAACGCGAAAGGCCCATTCTCGGTAGGCCCTGTTATCGCAAAACACCGGCCCACTGACACCCGTACCACCCACCGTTACCGAACAAACGTGGTCGGCGTGCCTGAATACGGGTAGCCCGGAAACGGCACTTCGTGCGAATTCCAGCAGCCGGGTATCCGCGGCAAAGGAGTCGACCGAGTGAACCTCCAAATCACCTTCCCGAACAACGTGCAAATCAACGGGAAAGATAAAACCAAAGTTCTCGTACTTTTGCCTGAATCCGGGATCAAATCGGTATCCCTTGCCATCTGGATCAGGATTAAAGTAGGCGGCTTCGCTGTGGTGCGCCCAGCGTTCAGGGACGACCACATCACCCACCCCGTGAGAAGGATTGATTCCGCCGGCAACCCCAGCAAAGAGGATTGTGGTCACTCCCAGGCGATCAATCGCCCACTGGGTCGTCATCGCCGCGTTGACCATGCTGACTCCCGACGGTAGAAGCACCAGATCGTGACCGGAATAGCGGACCCATTGGCATTGAACGCCATTGATCCACTGAACCTTGTCGGGACGATGATTTCCGAGAAATGTCCGCTGATTGGCAAGTGTTTCCGGTCCAAATGCGGAAAAGACGGCATATCGGGGCGTCTGCGGCGCAGCGGGTAAATCGGCCTCCTTCGTTGGGCTGATGCAACCACCAGAGAGAAGCAGGACCCACGGCAAAATCCATGGAAACCGCGGGAGTATCCAAAGCGATTTCATTTCGCGATCAGGTGGAACAGGAAAAGCAGGGCAAGGACATAGGCCAACGGTCGCACCGTCCGTCCCCGGCCGATCAACAGGTTCATTCCGACATACACCACAAACCCAAGGGCAATTCCTTCGGCGATACTGAAGGTCAACGGCATCGCCAGCATGGTGACCACTGCCGGCACGGCTTTACTGAAATCCTTCAAGTCCAACTCGACCACACTCTGCATCATGAAGATGCCCACAATCACCAGTGCCGGTGCGGTTGCTGCCGCCGGGATGATGCTGATGAGGGGGTTGAGGAACAATGCCAGTAGGAAGCAAATGGCGGTCGCGACTGCCGTCAGTCCCGTCCTTCCACCGGCCTCGACCCCGGCAGCGGATTCGATGTAACTGGTGACGGTGGAGGTGCCCAAACTGGAGCCAATCATGGCGGCCGCGGCGTCCGCTGCCAGTGCACGTCCCAGACGGGGTAGATTTCCGGCCGCATCCAACAGACCGGCGCGCTGACAGACAGCAATCAGCGTCCCCATGTTGTCAAACAAGTCCACGAAGAGGAGCGCCAGGAGAAGAGGCAGGCAGGCCTGCCAATGGGTCCAGAAATACGCAAGGTCCAGCTTGAGAAACAATGGCTCAAGCGAGGGCGGAGCGGCGAAAATTTGCGTCGGATGAGGTGTTAATGTGCTCCCATCGGGTGACGGAAGTATCAGACCGATGAGAGTCAGAATACCTATCGTAAGAATGATCGCTCCCGGAACTTTACGCCAGACCAGGACGGCGGCTAAAATCAATCCTCCAAGAACGAGCAACGGAGCAGGCTGGCCGAAGTTTCCCAGGGTCACGTAGGTTACCGGATTGGAAACGACCACTCCCCCGCCCTTGAGCCCGATAAAGGCGATAAAGAGCCCAATGCCGCAGGTGATTGCCAGCTTCATCTCCTGGGGAATGGACTCGATAATCTGACGCCGGATACCGGTCACACTCAGGACAAAAAAGATGACTCCGCCATAAAAGACCAACCCCAAGGCCGCGGGCCAGGGAATCTTGGCTCCAAGGCACAGGCCGAAGGCAAAAAACGCGTTCAATCCCATCCCCGGTGCCAATGCGATGGGGTAGTTCGTTGCAAGCGCCATGACCAACGTCATCAGCGCCGATGCCACAGCCGTAGCGGTAATGAGCGCCCCTTTGTCCATTCCGGCCTGACTGAGCACAGACGGATTGACCGCCAGGATGTAGGCCATGGCGGCAAACGTCGTCAGTCCGGCGATGGCTTCGCGGCGCACATTGGTTCCGTGGGCATCCAACTTGAACAATCGGGTCAGCATGGGACGACTAAAACTCGAGGTTCCACCGACGCCGCGCATAGCCATAGGCCACCGGATGAACGGCCTTCAGACGCTCCGGCCAATCAGCACCCCCAAACTGCCTCTCAAATGCTTCCAACGCTTTTCGGTAATCGGAAAGCAACTTCGCCTTCAATGCGGGCTCAGCGAAGGACCAATGAAGACTGTTGGTGCCCATGGAGGTCAATTCCGTCCAGTTCACATGAAATTCCGTCACTGCGGTGTAGTATTCTTCCGTCATCCCGGCATCCCACATCCCGGAATCATCGGTTGAAAGGGCGACCGGAATTCCTGTCCGAAGGTACTCTCCAAAGGGATGCTCCCGGTAATCCTTGACATATTCCAACAACAGGTTGGAGACGAGGTTGATTTCCACCATCGCGATACCGGACCGAAGGTGCAGCAGCAGGTCATCATCCGTGATGAGATTGACACCGTGCCCGAGGCGGGTTGCCCCCAGCAGCAGGGTATCCCGTCCGTGGGCATTGGGTTCATCCGCCTCTCCACCGTGAATTGAAAGTCCGACGCCCGAGTATCGGTGACGCATCTGACGATAAATCTCAAGAAAACGTCTGGGATACCCTTTGTTGTTATCTTCGCGTCCGGCCATGTTGATTCCCACAAACAGGTCGCGATGTCGGTCCACAAAATCGTAGGCGGCAGCGACACGTTGCTCGGCATTGGGTAGGAATCGAATGACCACCACCTGAAATCGGACGGAGACACCCGTGGCCACGGCATCGGGCTGCTGCAACCGGGCTTTGATCTGCTGATAAAACCCTTCGGCATCAATTGCTTTCCCGTCCGGTGACACCCAGAAATCGGGTATTAGCTGGGGCTCAAGATATCGAACTCCCTCCGCACCATAGCGCTTCATGGTTTCAACCAACATTTCACCACCCACATAGGGGTCGCGTTGAAGAGCGCCCAAGCGGGGCCAAATGCGCTCGAAGAATTCGTCCCTCCCTTCACCCGGTTGATCGAGGCGGAGCGAATTGATCCACTCGGTCCGCAAGGTCGGGTCCAATTGATCCAGGGGGAGGTATTCCGCCTGCTGGCATTTCTCCAACGACTCCCACTCATGCCGGGAAATGGTGGCAAATCGGACCCAGGTATTTCCTTCCCCGGAGCAATCTCCGGCGCGAACCCGCGTGTAGAATCGTTGACCTTCCGCCGCGAGGGCGTTGGTGGCGACGCGATAAAGGTCCTCCATCCGCCAGTCACCGCCAACATGGTGATGGAGGTCTCCTGCCTTGGGGGCGGCATACAGCAGCGTGAACAGTTGGGCCGGCGTCGCGTTTCGCCGGATGGTCTCAAACTGTTGCGAAAAATCCACCGGCCCGTCGGCCGAGAGGTACCCCGCCAAGAGGTAAAATGTCAGGAGGTTGAGAGCAGCCCGAACCAGATAAATCCGGCTTTGGGTACGAATAAAGGGCAGGTTCATGGTGACGGTTCAACCGGGAGACGATCTCGATAACGTGGCCAATCCGACATGAGAGCGTGAACAACGACACTCCCCGCGAGATAGGCCGCCTCGAGAGCAGGACGCATTCCAGCATAATCTTCGTGAAGACTTTCCGAGGCTGATTGTCCCGGTCGGGGGACAGTGTAGTTACTTCCGGTGCGGAGCACCAGGATACGCCGTGCGTCCGTTCGATCCATGCTGGATAGCCGGTGCAAGGCCGATAGTAAACCGTGGTCCTCCATGTCGCTCATTGCCATCCGGCCTTCACCACGGGTTTGAATCCGGACCCAGTCCGAAGCCCACTGGTTCTGACGGAGTCCGTGCCAATAGCGACCGGAAGCCAGGCATTCGCCCTGAATAACCCGGGCAGGCAATTGGGCGGCAGGCCATGAAGTGAAGCGTCGCCGGTGGAGGGCGGCCGAGGGGGAATCTGGAATGGAAATGTCCTTGGATAGGCCGTAGGCCCATTGAACGAGCCCGGCATCGAGTTCCCACGCCATCGGTTTCGGTGCCCATGGAGGAGGAGGAACAGCCTTGTTGGGTTCCCTTCCGCCGAGAGGCAGGATACCATAAGGCCAATCGGACGGAATTTCCCGAACATCGATTTCATAGGCAAGATCACCATCGACCACCCATCGAGCCCATGCAGCGCTCCCGACGCTGGCATACTCTGGATTGACCCCCGCGATGCCATTAATCAGCCAGTAGGTATGGGTGAAGTCGAATCGCGGGTCGACACCCAATAGGAGCATCTGTTCCGCGCATCTGACGGTCGTTCCGCTGACACAGCCGAACAGACCATCGTCACGATATCGAACTGCATGGTCCATCCCCGGAACCCGAACCGAATTCGTCAACCCCTCCCTTTCAACCCAAAACTGGAATTCGCCGGGCTTGTCCCCGGTGTCCGCTCCAATCTCAAAGGTCGAAACAATGATCACCTTCGGTTGGAACCGGAAATCGGCAGCCATCCCCTCGAACCCGATGGCAACGGCAAAAGCCATCAACCATCCAATTCTTTTCCGCAGTGACCCCTGAGCAAAACAAAGGGCCGCCGTGCAGAACGAAATCACGGCGGCCATGACGACAATGAATTGGGGATGACCAGTGCGTAGATGGCGCTGGAAACCCATGAACTAGAACTTGACCGACAAACGTCCTTCAATCCGGAACGGCAGGTCGGCCACAATGGACTCCTGTCCGTAAACATAATTGGGAGCGCTCCAATTCTTTTCGTCCGTCACGTTCAAAAGGCTCAATCGCGCGTCAAACCGCTTGTGCTGGTAGAATGCGGTCAAATCCAGGGTGTATTGCGCCGGTATCCGGATGTTTCCGGCCACGTCGTTGTTGATCTCGGTGGTCGCCACAACATTGGCGGACGCCCCAAAGCCGCAGTCCAATTTGTAACTGACCAACACGTTGAAGAGGTGATCGGGCAAACCCTGCCGACGGTACGGACCGGGACCGCGCGAAGCCGCGAAAGCGCCGAAGCTGGGATAACCCGGGATGTCGGTGTTGTTGACAAAGAACTGGGTCGCATTGACTTCGGAGTCCATGTAGGAGTAGCCGAAGGTCACAAAGAGATGGCGGTCCGGCTGGTAATTCAATTCGGCCTCAATCCCGCGGGTTCTAAAGGTAACCACTGACAGGTTCTGCTGGCGGTCGGCACGTTCCTGCTGGAACACGGCACCGCTCGCAAACAGTTTATTCCCCAATAGGGAGACCTTTGTTCCGGCCTCATAGAGAATCGCGTTATTCCGAAGGTTGGAGTTGGAATATTGATTATTGCCACCGGTGGTAATACCTCCGCCATTACCAATCGCTCCCACGGGATTCTGGCTGTAATTGTAGGTGACATAGCTGGAGACCTGCTGTGTCCACTTGTAGTTCAGCGATGCATTGGCGTTCGGCAGAACCACCGTCGTGTTGTCGGCAAGATATCCATTCGCCCAACTCACGTGATAATCGGGTACGAGGACGTCGGCTCGGGCACCGGCCAGCAGGGAAATGCGATCGGTAATCTTCCAGTTCTCCTGAACGAACGGCCCTACGAAGAAGGCCGTTGATGTCCCGGAGTCCCCGTTGTCCGGTGTGAAGTACCGATTCTTCCAGCTCGTGCCCGGAACCGGAAACTGGGTATACGGACTGGGAAAATTGACCGAATTGAAATAATTGATGGAGCCGTGGTCCTTGGTGATGTCCCAAGCGTTGGCGGGCTCGTTGTAGAAGTCATTGTAGGCGCGGACACTCTGATACCGAATGTCAAGGCCGGTGTTGATGGAATGCTTCTCCAGGGTCAACCGATACTCAGTCCGATTTTCAAACGACCAACTCGGGTCGATGATTTCCGAATAAAGGTAGGAGCTCTGAGTGTTCCGTCGAACGTAGCGAAACGAGGTTGTATCCACCACTTGGGAATCGTCGCTCAACTTCAGGGTCTGAATTGCCTGTATATTGTAGGAAACACCCGAAGATTGATCGTCCGGACGCAGCAGACGATTTCGACGGCTGACAGGAACCACCGGTCCGAGTGCGATATTGTTCGGAAAGAATCCAGAACCGACATTCTTCGAATTCTGCGGGTCAGTGGGCGTTGGAGAAGTGCCTCCATTGTTGTTCACGCCGGTCTGGTACAGACCATGATCGATCAGCGCCTGAGTGGGCCGATTAATGCCGAAATTCTCGGTGTAGTTCGCCCAAAAGATTTCACTGTTGACAAACAGTTCGTACGTATCACTCGGCGTCCAGTTGTACGCACCGTAAAGCGCTTCGGTTTTCTTGAAGCCATCGACATAGTAGCTTCCGGAGCTTTCGCCGGAATAGCTGACCCGGTAACCCATGTTCTTCTCCTTGCCGATGGGGGCACCAAAATCCAATCCCCAACGGAACTGATCATACATGCCGAACTCCCCAAACGTTTCACCGTGGAACTGGTCAAAATAGGGCCTTTTGGTGATATAGTCCACGTAGCCGCCGACATACTGCGAAGGCCCGTAAACGACCGATGCCGGCCCCTTCACGATGTTCACCGACTCCACCGAATTGAAATTGATCGGCAATCCGTTGCCATTCGACGTTAATCCGACCCGGGTGCCGTTGACGAACGTGTCGGCATATTGCCCGCGAATGGAAGGGGTCGTCGGCGCACCAAAGTTCGAGGTGGTGTAGGAGCTGGACGTCAACTTTGAAAATTCCCGGACGTCGTGGATGCTAATGGTGTCCAGCTGGGTCCGACTGATGATGGTCACATTGCGCGGAGTATCCAAAATACTCATGTCCGTCCCGTACACCGAATTGAAAGGACGGGCAGTTGGAACAATGGTCTCTTCCAACGGAATTCCCTCGATCACCGTTTTCTCCAAGGTGGTCGGAGCGTTGGTCGAAGATTGAGCAAACGCATTGCGAGCCGAGATCGCCAGCGCGCAGGCTGCGGCGATTTTGAATTTGTGTTGGTTCATTTGCGGTATGGCAAAATAGAGACAAATAGGAACTTCTGGCTTGATCAATTAGCACCAGCCCACTCACCACATCGAGCCTTCCATCAGCGGATGCAGCAGGCGTGCCAGTTCCGGGATTGAACAGAATGGCCAGCAACGATGTCGAGGTTCAAAATTTGACTGACTTCGTTCTGTCTGAGGCCGCATCCCCGCGCAGCCTGGGGCCCCCATCATTAAGCGCGATGGCGGCAGAGATGGGTCGGCCCAATAGTTCGAATGGCCTAAACCTTGGCAAGAAGCCTCACGGCCGCTTAAACTCCCCACGCATTGACCGCCCCCGTCGTCACTCACTCAGCCAGTTCCACGCCGCAGCCATTGGATGCGCCCCAACGTCGCCGCCTGCCCCCGCTCCTCCGGAGGGCTTGGTATGGTTTGAACCAAAGTTTTCGCCGACGAATCGCTCATACCGGAGTGACACCGGACCAATTTACCGCTCTCCGGACCCTTTTGGAGGGAGACTCACAAGGGATGACCCAGAGGGACCTGACCACCGCCATGTCCAGCGACCCCAACACCGTTGCCTCCCTGGTCGAACGGATGGCGGACGCCGGTTGGATCGAACGCAGGCGTCACGAGCGGGACGGACGGGCTTATCGCATCAGTGCCCTTCCGGAAGGTCGGGCAAAATATGCCGACGTCCGTTCCCTGGCGGTTGGTCTCCAGGCAGAGGTGCTCTCGGTTCTGCCATCCGAAGAGCAGGAAAAATTCCTGGCCCAGCTTGAATTGGTGGCCGATGCCTGTCGGCAATCCTTGGAGTCCCAAACTCCGGCAAGACCGTGATCCCGGATGCTTCCACGGTCTGATTTCCCCCCGTAGACTTTTTCATGGATGCCTCTCCCAACACCGGACCGATTCTTTTACCAGAATCTCCGCTCCCGCCCACAGCACCGCTGTCCCGCTCTCTTCCATTTTGGCGTCGCGCATCAGCGCTCGTGTTGCTGGCCGGTTATCCCCTCCTGCTGTCGGTGATCTCAAACGCTCTGGACGAAGCCGGACTGAAAGCACCCAAAGGCGCCACCCTGCTCCCGACGGAATTGGCTGAATTATGGGTCAGTGCCGCAGAGAATCTGCTGGTATTTGGCGTTTGGTTTGCCTCAGCGGCCTGGCTGGGACGCCTCGACTGGAAGCAACTCGAGGCGGACCGTCGCCCAAAGCCGAGTTCCGTCCTTTGGGGCTTGGGGTGGTCGATAGCACTACGGTTCGCCCTGGCCGCCCTCCTGATGCTCGTGATCGGAATTTTCCTGATCACTCACGGCATCAAAGATTTGGACGCGGATTTCGTACAGAAGCTTCGCCCCAAGGTTGAAAACCTGGTGTCCCCCGAATCGCTTCGAAGTCCGTGGTACTTGTTCACCAACCTCACCCTCATCAGCTTTGTTCTCGCCGGATTACGAGAAGAGCTCTGGCGGGCTGGAATGATCGCGGCAGGCCTCAATCTTCTTCCCGTTCAATGGAGACGTACCAAAGGTCAAATGGCTTTGGTGGTGGTTTCCTCGATTGTTTTTGGCCTGGCCCACCTGCCCCAAGGGTGGGGCGGCGTCGTCATGACCGGGGTGTTGGGACTCGGCTTGGGTTCCATCCTTGTGTTCCATCGCTCGCTTTGGATCGCTGCTCTAGCGCATGGTTTCTTCGACGCCTCCACTTTCTTTTTCCTTTGGTTGCTGGATAGCGTCGGCCTGCTCAAAGATGTCCTGAAGTGAGGACTCGCCCAAGCTTGTCAGCTGAATTGACCTCGCTAGCCTTGGCCGGTCGCATGCATTCACCCGAACTCTACCTCGTCCCACCCGCGATTCTTCCTCCTCTCGATCCGGAGTTTCGACCCGCCAGCCTTGCGTGGACTTCCTATTTGAAGGCCGCCACCATTCCCGCTGGCATCGCTGTCGAACAAGCCGACGGATCGGTCTTCCAGCATTCGTTTCGAGTCATTGATCCGGCAGAGCCGGGCGCCCAGGCGACCAATGACTTTTTTGTCGAGCGGCTGGCAAAATTCCTCCTCTGGGCGTGGGGCGGATGGCGACTTCATGTCGCGGGTCCAGCTGGATTGGCCTCCCGCCTGGCCCAACATTACCACGAAACACCGCCCGGAAAATTTGATTCGGAAACCATTGGCACCCGCATTTATGGGCAACCTATCTCGGTTGTCGGGGTCGCTTCCCTCGACGAACTTCCACCGGCCCGTTCAACAACCGCACCCCTGGGACGGCACTGGAACGGATGCCGAATTGGATTCGATCTGGGCGGCAGCGACCGAAAAGTGGCCGCCGCCATCGACGGCAAATGTGTCTTTAGTGAAGAGGTCGTCTGGGACCCCTATTTTCAGCCCGACCCCCAATACCATTTTGATGGAGTGATGGACTCCCTCCGACGCGCTGCCAGCCATCTTCCCCGGGTCGATGCCATCGGAGGCAGTGCCGCCGGTGTTTACGTCAACAACCGGGTTCGAGTCGCCTCGCTTTTCCGCGGAGTCCCTCCCCACTTGTTCGAAAGCCGGGTCAAGGACTTGTTCCTCGAGTTGCGCCAGGCTTGGGGTGGGATTCCCTTCGAGGTTGTTAACGATGGCGAAGTCACGGCGCTGGCCGGTTCGATGTCCTTGGAACAAAATGCAGTTCTGGGACTGGCCATGGGAACCAGCACCGCGGCCGGTTTCGTCACTCCCGAGGGGGCGATCACCTCCTGGCTGAATGAACTCGCGTTCGTGCCCATAGATTATCGGACAAAGGCTCCGTTGGAAGAGTGGTCGGGAGATGTCGGAGTCGGTGCCCAGTACTTTAGTCAACAGGCCGTCGGTCGACTCCTCGGGGCTGCCGGAATCGAAGTGGACACCGGGCTGAAGCTCCCGGAACGCCTGAAACATGTCCAGGCACTCATGGCCGCCAACGATCCTCGGGCCGCACGCATCTATGAATCTCTCGGAGTCTTCCTCGGACACGGTCTTGCCCAATTCTCGACCTTTTATCCCTTCCGGCACGTCTTGGTCCTTGGACGGGTTCTGAGTGGTCCCGGCGGTGAAATCCTGCTGGATTGGGCACGACGCGTTTTGGCGACAGAATTCCCCGCCGTTGCCGAAAAGGTGACCCTTCATTTGCCGGGTGAAAGCGATCGTCGACATGGACAGGCCATCGCGGCATCCAGCCTGCCCATGATCCCCCCGATTTGATTCAGGCTAACGAGTCCAGAGGATTCGAGTTGAATCTGCAGGGCGGACACCCCGCCCCCTTCAGCCAATGATCTTTGGCTGGAAAGCAAAATCGGGTGTCGCGCGGTGTTTTGCCGCTTGGGTTTTGCCATCAATCCTCCTTATGTTGTTGGTGTGGCCAAAATCTTCCTTGTCGATGACGAGCTCACCATGGTCCAAATGGTGGCCGAAGTCCTTCAAGCAGATGGACATGAGGTTTTCCCATTTACCAGCGTTAATGGGGTTTCCGAAGCGCTGACACTGCATCAACCCGACCTCGTCATCACCGACCTGTATCTGGATAGAAAATCTGCGCAAGGGTTGGATATCGTCCGAAAAGCGCGGGCGCTTTCGCCTCCCCCGGCGATTATCATGATCACCGGCTTTGGCACGGTGGAGAGCGCCGTCGAAGCGATGAAGGCAGGTGCGTTTGATTACCTGGAAAAACCCTTCAAGCTGGAGGAACTGAAACTGTGCGTTCAGCGGGCGCTCACTCACACCGAGATGGTGGCGGAAAATCGCCAACTAAGAAAAGAACTGAAGAAGCAATACCGTTTCACCCAAATTGTCGGGACCAGTCCTCCCATGCTGGAGGTTTTTCGGATGGTCGAATTGGTGGCGGATACCGACGCCACGGTTCTAATCCTCGGGGAAAGCGGCACTGGTAAGGAACTGATTGCCCGATCGCTGCACTATAACTCCCGGCGGGCTCAGGGACCGTTTATTCCCATCAATTGCTCGGCTTTGCCCGAAAACCTTTTGGAGTCCGAGCTTTTCGGCCACCGGAAAGGGGCATTCACCGGCGCCATAAGTGATAAGGTCGGTCTCTTTCAAGAAGCGGATGGAGGGACGTTGTTTTTGGATGAGATTGGGACCATGCCTGCGCCGCTGCAAAGTCGCCTGCTGCGGGTGCTTCAGGAGAAAGAGGTCCGGAGGGTGGGTGATAACAGCGCAACCCTGGTCAATGTTCGAATTCTCTCGGCCACAAATGAAAATTTGGAATCGCTGGTAAAGAACGGGAGGTTCCGCGAAGACCTGTATTATCGCCTGAATGTCATCGCGATTCATCTCCCCAGCTTGAAAGAACGCAGGGAGGATATTCCTCTGTTGGTGGCACATTTCTTGAGAGACAAGCTTCACGCCAGAGCCAACCTGCCCTTCCAGGTGAGCCGGCGGACGATGGAGACATTGTGCGCCTATCACTGGCCAGGAAACGTCCGGGAGTTCGAAAATGCCATTCAACGCGCGACCGTACTCGCTGCTCTACCGTTGATTCGTACCAGGGACCTACCCCCGGCCGTCCAGGCGTCCGCCCCGCGGGACGATGGTTCCGAGGAGATTCCAGAAGGCCTTTTGACTGCAGGCGAGACAAATCGTCCACCGCCAAATTCTGCGGAACAATCCTGCGCGATCACGCCCGTCGACACTCCCATGGCGGCGGGTAACCTGAAGGATTTCATCCGAACACAAGAGCAAAAGTACATTGAGCATGTGCTGCGAACCCTCCGAGGGGATAAGGAAGAAACCGCCCGCATTCTGGAAATAAGTCTGGCGACGCTTTACCGAAAGCTTTCCGAATCTTCCGAGTAACGGAGACGACTCCAGAAAAGGAGACTGGCGGCGGGTCGGGAACTCCATTATCGGTATTCCCACGGCTGAAATTTTCCAGCCAGGACCTTTCAACATGCAGCGCCATTTTGCCTCAGACAACTACGCCGGTATCACGCCAGAGGCGTGGGCAGCCCTCCAGGATGCCAACCGCGACCACGCACCCGCCTATGGCAACGATGCCTGGACCCAGCGGGCCGCGGACATGATTCGAGAAGTTTTTGAAACCCCGTGTGAGGTGTTTTTCGTTTTCAATGGCACCGCCGCCAATTCACTCGCCCTGGCCCACTCGACTCAAAGCTACCATTCTGTCCTTTGCCATGAAGTGGCGCATGTCGAAAAGGATGAATGCGGTGCCCCGGAATTCTTTGGTAATGGATCGAAGTTGCTACTGCTCCCCGGTGAATTGGGAAAACTGACCCCATCGGGCATTGACGACGCCATCCGGCGTCGGACCGATATTCACTATCCAAAACCCCGCGCCGTCACGGTGACCCAATCAACGGAGGTCGGCACCCTTTACACTCCTGCGGAATTACGAGCCATTGGGTCGATGGCCAAACAGCACGGCCTTCGGTTCCACATGGACGGTGCCCGTTTCGCCAATGCCATCGCGGCCTTGGGCGTGGCCCCCCGGGAAATCACATGGCAGGCCGGAGTGGATGTCCTTTGCTTCGGAGGCACCAAGAACGGCATCCATGTCGGAGAAGCGGTCGTCTTCTTCAATCGGGAGCTGGCCAGGGAATTTGACTACCGTGCAAAACAAGGGGGACAACTTTGCTCAAAAATGCGCTTTGTGTCGGCTCCCTGGGTGGGAATGCTCAAGGACGGCGTCTGGATTAAATATGCCGCCCATGCCAACGCCATGGCACGCCTGATGCATGAATTGGTAGCCGCGATACCCGGGGTGGCCATCCTTTTTCCGCCTCAAGCGAACGCCGTCTTTGTCAACCTCCCGCAACCTGTCATCCAGAAAATGTGGGCCAAAGGTTGGCTCTTCTACAACTTCATCGGAGAAGGAGGCTGCCGCCTCATGTGTTCGTGGGACACCACGGAAGAGGATGTCCGGGGCTTCGCCGTGGATTTAGCCGCCGCCTTTGCCAGCTAACCGTTGGATAAATTCCCTCGGAGTCGCCACCGACAAAGCTTCATCCCCACCCCATCAGGCGCCCGCCTTGGTAGGTGACAAAGGCCAGAATCCAGGCCAATCCCGTCATGTAAAACCACTGAAAGAGCGGCCACCTCCAACTATTGGTCTCCCGCCGCACCACCGCCACGGTGCTCACGCATTGCATGGCAAAGACATAAAAAACCATCAGGGTGATTCCCGTCAAAGGCGTGTAGGCTAACGAACCGTCGGCCCGCTTCTCCCGTTTCATGATTTCTGCCAGACTCGAAGTCGCCCGCTCGTCGCCGCTGTCGGACGTTCCCGCGTTGTAAACCACCGACATGGTGCTCACAAATACTTCCCGCGCCGCAAAGGAGGCCACAATTCCCACTCCAATCTTCCAGTCGAATCCCAAAGGGGACAAAATCGGCTCTAGGAGACGTCCGGCTCGTCCGGCATAGCTCGTGCGGAGCTTTTCGCCCGCCTCCTCGGAAGCCAGGGCCTGCCAACGTTGTTGAATATCGGTCAAAACCACAGAGGAGTTCGTCTCAGTCCCGGTGGATTTGCCCAGATCCGAAACGGAAATCCCCGAGGCCTGCGCCAATCCAATCAGCTCCTTTCGCTGATCGGACAGCCGCCCGGCCTGCTCGTTGGAATGCGGATAAGATGCCAGGAACCAAAGAAGAATATTGATGCCGAGAATCACGGTCCCAGCCCGCCGCAAAAACATTTTGGAACGTTCCCACATGTGACGCAGTACGACCGAAACCACCGGCAGTTTGTAGGGGGGAAGTTCCAGAATCAACGGTGCGGGCTCACCCGGGAAAAGGGTCTTCTTAAACAACCACGCCATCCCCATCGCACCGGCAATTCCGAGAAGGTACATACCCAGCAGGGTGATGCCGGGAAGTCCTATGATTCCCAGCCATCGGAGATTGGGAATGCAGGCGGATATCAGTACAGTATAGACCGGTAGCCGGGCCGAACAGCTCATCAGCGGGGCCACCAGGATGGTCACCAACCGGTCCTTGGGACTCTCAATGGTGCGCGTCGCCATGATCCCGGGAATTGCACAGGCAAATGACGACAGCATCGGGATAAAGCTTTTGCCGTGCAGCCCCACCCGCGACATGAGGCGATCCATCAGAAATGCTGCCCGCGCCATGTACCCCGTGTCCTCGAGCAGACTGATGAACAGAAACAGGAGACAGATTTGTGGCAGAAACACCACCACGGAACCAACCCCCTTGATGACGCCGCGGGTCAACAGGCTGGAGAGATCTCCCGGCCCCAGCGCCTCCCCTACCATGGATGCGATCCAATCAAATCCGTCTTTGATCAAGTCCATCGGGAACTGGGCAAAGCTGAAGATGCTCTCAAACATCACCGCCATCAGTCCGACAAAGATAAACAGGCCCCAGACCCGATGGGTCAGAATACCATCCAGTCGATCTGATAAAGTCTCACCAGGCGGGGAGAGCTCACGGGTCACGGCTGTCTGGATGGCGGCCGCCCGCGCATAACGGGCCTCGATGGCAGCACTCCGCCAGTCAACCCCTGCCTTTTCAAGACGGGACCGTGCAAGTGCCACGGCGCTGAGGATGGCTGCAGGATAGAGGTCTGGACGTGCTTGAAGCACTTTGTCGTCGCTCAGGATCAGAACGGCTTCGGCTACTGAAAACCGGCGCCGCCCCGGAAATGATCCTTCCAACTGAGCTTCCAACCTTTCGGCGGCAGCTCCAAATTCACTGGGCAATTCAAGAAATGACCGCGGCTCGCGCGGCTCCGGTCCTTGTTGCGCCCGAGTTATGAGAAGCTTTCTCAGGTTTTCCACCCCTTGCCCCCGGCTGGCGACCATCGGCACCACCGGCACTCCCAGCGCCGTCGCCAGCGCAGCTGCATCCACTTCCACACCGTTTTGGCTGGCCACATCCACCATGTTCAGGGCGATGACCGTGGGGTGCCCCAATTCGATGACCTGGGTGGCATAGTAGAGGTTGCGCTGGAGATTGGAGGCGTCGATCACGACCACCACCAGGCCGGGAGCCGGAACCTCCGGAAGCCGCTGAAAAAGAACATCTCGGGCAATCTGTTCGTCCAATGATTGCGGACTAAGACTGTAGGTTCCAGGAAGGTCCAGAATCGTGATCGGACGGGAAACAGATGCCCCCAGGAGGGATCCTTCCTTTCGTTCGACCGTGACACCGGCGTAATTGCCAACGCGCGCCCTCAAACCGGTCAGCGAATTGAACAGCGTCGTCTTCCCGCAGTTGGGGTTTCCCGTCAGCACCACCCAGAAGGGCCCATCGGGCGAAGGGGATACCCCGATGGGATGGGGTGAACCGTGGGAGGTGGACATGAATGAACCGCGTAAAAACTCCGCAGACGAAATTGGATTAATCCCGGCGAACCAGAATCAGGTCTGCCTCGTGTTTGCGGAGCGACAAATTATATCCCCGAACCTTGATCTCCAGCGGATCTCCAAGGGGAGCACGACGGACCAATTCGATGCGGGTCCCCGTCAACACACCCATTTCGAGAAGGCGTCCCCGGCTTTCTGGAGGAATTTGAATCGAAACAATCACGGCTTGAGAACCTGCCTGAAGAGTCGATAATGGAGTAACAGATTCCATGGCAATGAGGAGGACTAGTTCAGGCCGCCAAAGGGAGGGACGTTACTGGCTCGACCCAGATTTGTTCAGCAAGTCGAGCACTCAGTCCAAGACGGGCATTGCACACCTGACACAATAAATTTGAACTGCCTTGAAGCACCTTGATGCGCTGCGCTTCGCCAAAGCCCATCTCCCGAAGGCGTTGGTTGACCTCAGGCGTGGCGGTCAATTGGCGTACGATCGCCACAGTGCCCGCTCGACAACGGCTCAAACGGCAAAGTTCGGGCGTTGGGCATGCCTCAGCCACGCAACGCAGTGAAATTACTGAATCATCCATCCATCAGGAGGCTACGGGATGGCCAGACCCGGGGCAAGCCGTTGCCCTGTCGGCCAATTGCTCTCCATTGTCGATGGCTTGTTCCCTGTTATCTAGTGGTTTGGACGTCGGGAATTGATTGAATCGGTTTCGAACGCGCAGCATTTTGCTGGAGCGTCACGGTTTCGTCACAATCGGGAAACGTGAGCTGCTTTACGATCACCAAAGCGATGTTCGAGAGTCCAAGACCGCTGCCTGGCAGCGCCGACGCAGACACGATGATTACGGAATCCCCGTCATCCAAGGAGCTGTCGCGTCCGCTGTTAAGCCCGGGACAATCCCAGGTCCGTCAGATTTACCAGGAGTCGGTCTACCTGCTCAGGGAATACAACCGATTGCTCCGCACCCATTTTAGAGATTATGTGGCGATTTTCATCGGTATCCTGACCCAGGTGGCCTTCTACATCCAGTTCCCCCTGGTCTTCAAATACATCTTCGATAAAGCCATCCCCCAACGGGACTTCGGCAAGTTGGGAATCGCCGCAGTGGAGATTCTTGTGTTGCTGGGCGTGGGTTGGGTGGGTTCATTTGTGCAAACGCGGTACATGTCGAGGGTCGGCGGCTTGGTCCTTGCCAAGTTGCGGGCCGACATGGTGACCAAGCTCCACACGCTGCCTCTTTCGTTTTACTCCAACGTGGAGCCCGTTGACCTATTGTCCCGGTTCTCCAACGATGCCGAACGGGTCGAAAACTCAATGACCAGGGCATTGCCATTTCTGGTGGAAAGCGCACTGGTGACCGTCGGATGTCTGGTCACCATCGCCTTCATCGACTGGCATCTGGCAATCGCGGCGGCGGTTCTGTTGCCGATTGGTTTTGTCGGCAATCTCCTGCTGGGTCCCCGCGAGGCGGCGAGCAACAGCGAAAGTCGACAGCTTAAGAACTCGATGCTGTCGACAGTCGAGGTCTTGCTGGACTCCTGGCTGATGATTCGGGCGTTTGGCGAACGGAGACTTCTGAGTTCCCGATTTGAACACCACAACGACCAGTACACCCGGGCGTCCTCCGATTATTCCTATTACATCAACATCATGCCGGTGTTCGCGGACTATGCTGTTAATGCCAGCCTGGCCATCATCGTCGTCATTGGAGCGATCATTGCCATGGAGGGCGGTATCACCACGGGCGCCTTCATCGGGTGTTTCGCACTCCTTCGTAAGGTGGCCGATGGTTCTGCCAAGTCGGCGCGCTATTTCGCCGCGTTCCATAACGCCATCCGACCGTTTAGACGAATTCAAGCATTTCTCTCCGAGCCCGAGGTTCCTGGGGAGCGCAACGACACCACCGCATTTTCTCGGTTGAATCATGAAATCTCCTTCGATGGCGTCAGTGCAGGGTACAGCGCCGGAACTGAAGTGGTACGGGACCTCCATTTTTCATTCAAAGTAGGAACCTCGGTGGCCTTTGTCGGGCCGAGCGGCTCAGGCAAGAGCACCATTCTCAAGTTGATCATGCGCATCATTGAACCCCAAGTGGGTTCCATTCGATTCGATGGGGTTGATCTGCGTCAGCTACGCGTGGATACATTACGAAAAAACAGCGGCATCGTCTTGCAGGAAAGCCACGTTTTCAAAGGAACCATCGCCGAAAATATCCGTTTTGGAAAACCCGATGCAACCGATGAAGAGGTGATCGAAGCGGCGACGCGGGCCGAGTGCCATGACTGGATTATGACGCTGAGCAGGGGATACGATCATCCGATTGACGAAAAGGCAGGATCTCTTTCCGGAGGCCAGCGACAGCGCATCGCCCTGGCTCGAGCATTCATTCAGGACTCCGTCGTCATGCTCCTGGATGAACCAACTTCGATGCTCGATCCCATCACCGAGGACCAAGTTAACGATGCCATCCGGAAAAAGGGCCAGGGACGAACCATCGTGATGTGCACCCATCGACTCGCCCTTTCACGGCATTTTGACAAAATCATCGTGGTTGATGGCGGTCGGGTGGTGGAATCTGGGAACCATGACGAATTGATTGCGCTCGGTGGCATGTATCGACGGCTTTGGGAAAAGCAACACGGTTTTCATACAAGCCCAACTGGCTTCGCGATCACTCCGGAACGTCTCCGGGCCATTCCCATTTTCTCGAGCCTCAGTCTGGTTGATCTTGGCCGCCTAGCCGATGAATTCAGCACCGAAACCTACGACACCGGATCGATCATTATTCAGCAGGGGTCGACAGCGGACCGCTTCTATGTTGCCGTACGCGGCTTGGTTGAAGTCGCCGTTGCGTTGCCGGACGGAGGGTCCAAAGTAGTCGCTCAGTTGGGAGCCGGAGACCATTTCGGTGAGATTGCCCTTCTGCGAGCCGTCCCCCGTACGGCAACCGTTCGGGCCCTAGTCCACACCACCTGCCTCACCCTCACCCGCAACCGTTTCCTGCGGTTGGTTGAGGGCCACCCCGACCTTCTGGAAGCACTCGAAAAGGCTATGGCCACACGACAATAGGAACAGCTCAACAAACAGTGCAGCACCTCTCCTCAGGGAATGGAAGGCAACGGCTTTTCCCCGTGTGAACCGTGAGATCGTCGGTAACTTTAACTCTTGGATTCGCGCATTTGAAGGATCGTGGGGAGACCTCCGCCAGCAACCCGCACCGGCTCCACCCCTTTGTATTAAACAAAAAAGGCTTTGCATCTCGTCGGTGTGTCGACCACTTTATCGCCCGCTTCTGGTTCGGGGCGTAGCGTAGCCTGGTAGCGCGCCTGTTTCGGGTACAGGAGGTCGTGAGTTCGAATCTCACCGCCCCGACCATTGGAAGTTCGGCCCGTACGAAAAAGTTTTTCTGGGCGGAGGTCTGAAGGTTGGTACTGTTCGTTGGTCGTCGCGCACGTGGTGGAATTGGCAGACACGCTACTTTGAGGTGGTAGTGCTTAACAGCGTGCAGGTTCAAGTCCTGCCGTGCGCACCATTCCGGTCATGACCGGACCAAGAATGGCCCATTCTTGATGCTGCCCCTCCGGCAGCATCGTCACCGAATGCGGCTGGCAGCTCGCACTTCAAGATACCTGTCTTTAACTTCCCAAACCCAACTTGGTGCGGAAGTAGGCGATGGTTGAGGTGAGCCCTTGGGCCAACGGAACGACCGGCTCCCATCCCAATAACGACCGTGCCCGGGTAATGTCTGGTTTGCGCTGCTTGGGATCGTCCTGCGGCAGTGGTTGGAATGTTAACTTGGAGGCTGATCCGGTCGCTCGAATGATCTCTTCAGCGAACTGGACCATGGTCAACTCATGCGGATTGCCGATGTTGACCGGCAGATGCTGGGTTGGATGCTGAACCATCATCAAGCGATAGATGCCTTCAATCAGATCGCTGCAGAAGCAGAAGCTGCGGGTCTGTTGACCATCCCCAAAAATAGTGATCGGCTCTCCCATCAGGGCTTGGCTGACAAAGGCCGGAACCACTCGCCCGTCTTTGATGCGCATCCGCGGGCCATACGTGTTAAAGATGCGGACGATGCGTGTATCCAGCTGGTGTTCGTTGTGGTAGGCCATCACCAGAGCCTCGGCAAAGCGCTTGGATTCGTCGTAGCACCCACGAGGACCAATGGGGTTGACATTGCCCCAATAGGATTCCGTCTGCGGATGGACCAGCGGATCACCGTACACCTCGGAGGTTGAAGTAATCAGGAACCGGGCCCCCTTTTCCTTGGCCAATCCCAGTGCTTTGTGTGTCCCCAATGAGCCCACCTTCAACGTTTGGATGGGCAACTCCAGATAATCAATCGGACTGGCTGGTGAGGCAAAATGCCAGACGTAATGGACAGGTCCAGCGAGGTACAAATACTCGGTCACATCCTGCCGGATAAAGGTCACTCGCTGATCACCGGCAAGGTGGGCAATATTGTCGGTCGAACCGGTCACCAGGTTATCGATGATGATCACGCGATGCCCTCGGGAAAGGAGGAGGTCAACAAGATGTGAACCGAGGAATCCGGCACCGCCGGTCACAACGGAAACGGGAAGAGATACGCTAGACATAAGGGATGGTCAGGTAACTACGAGCAGGACATTACCGCCAAACGCCATGATCGGCGCACATGCCCGCCAGACCCGCACTCTGCGGTTCTCTCCACTGTTGACCAGCCAATTTATAACGACCGTCAACGGGCACCGGCACCGGTAAACACGGCTGGAACGGTCCGGAGAAGAATTCGCACGTCAAGCCAGAGGGTCCAATTGTCGATGTACTCCAGGTCGAGTCGCACCCATTCCTTGAAGTCACGAACATTGTTGCGTCCCGACACCTGCCAGAGACAGGTCAGCCCAGGTTTAACGCTCAGTCGACGTCGGTGCGAGGGGTCATCAAATCGGGCGACTTCGTCCACGGGCAACGGACGGGGCCCAACAAGGCTCATGTCCCCAAGAAAGACGTTCCAAAGCTGGGGTAATTCATCGATGGACCACTTCCGAAGAAACCGCCCGACGGGCGTCACCCGTGGGTCGTTGGTCACCTTGAAAACGGGACCCGACATTTCGTTGAGCGCGGCGAGTTCCTGCTTCAATTGTTCGGCATTGGTCACCATCGTTCGGAATTTTAGCATTCGAAAGGGATGCCCATTCAGACCGGCCCGTTGTTGCCGGAAAAAAATAGGTCCCTTGGAATCAATCCGGACGGCGATCGCCGCCAGCACCATAATCGGCGATGCGGCAATAAGAATGCACAATGAGCCGACACGGTCCATCAGTCCCTTCCCCACCCCCTGCCAGGAGGCTCCCGGACTGCTGCTGAAGACGAGAACGGGGTGGCCGTTCAATTCGTCGGCAGAGGTCTGAGAAATCCTGGTTTGGAAAAAATCCGCCAACAACCAAACGTCGACCCCTTCCAATTCACAAACCTGGATTGCCTGCTCAATCACACTGAAGGGGGCATGCCGTGGTGAAACGACGACAGCATTGGCAGAAGTCCTGTGAAGTTGGGCCGCAAGTTCATCGGGGGTGATTTTCCGGACGTCCAAAGCTGCAACGACCTCAATTCCGCCGAAATGCTGGAGTCCCAAGGTCCGCTGCAAGCTTTCGGAATCGACCCTGCCCCCTTCCCCGCTCCCACATAATAAAATCAACCGTCGGGTGGCGGCTTTGCGGCCCAGATGGCCCTGCTGCCATCGCCGGATCAGCTCTTCCTTGACCCAAATCATGACAACGAGAACCCCCAGGAAGATGAAGATCAGTCCGCGGGCCACCTCCGCCTTCCGGAGGAAAGCCGCCAATAGAATCGCGAGACTTATCCACACAGCCCCACGGACCGACTGGAAAAAACGGGCTGCAGGAGAGCTAAACACCCGACGTTGATAGTATCCCTCAAACTCAAGCGCCACCGGACCCAGCGGGACTACCACGGCCAAAAGCCAGGCGTATTGAGAAAACTCAGGGATCAGGCCAGTCGAGTTGATCCACGGATGAGAGCGAATGGAATGGGCCAGCCATAGGGCACAGCCGCATAAAAAGGCGTCTGATGCCTTCCGGACTTGAATCTCAATCTGTCGCCGCTGACGAAACATGGTATGGGAAAGGGTGATCCAAAAGGTGATCCAAAAACGTCCGACTTCGATTCCCTAAGGTGATTGGGCTTTAGCCGAAGGATTTGGCGGGGTCAATCGAAGAATTCCCCGGCTTCCGGTCGAGATTAGGCTGACCAACCGCCGATAGCAATCGTCCTCCCCGCCGGGTTGGCACTGCGAAAAAAAGGAGATATAGGCCCACCGCTGAACAACGTTCTCGAGGAGAAGACTCTTGAGGATGGACCATTGACGGTTGAAGTGATGCGCCGTCGATTGACCTTCGGTGGTAAACCAAAAGACGTAAACTCCGCCACGTTCAACCTTACGACCCTCCGCATCATGTCCCTGGATATGGGTATCAAAGCGTTGCACTTCAATCTCCAGCGGAGTGCTCCCTGGAATTCGAATCACTTCCACCGTTTGTCGTCGAATCTGCCAGCCCTGACTGGTGAGACAGTATTCGGGTCGATGGATACTGGTTCGATCGGTCCCCATTAACACGACGCTTGCGGTCGCAGTAAATTTCCGGTCGTAGGAACGGTAAGCCACCCTGCCAAAACTGGTGTCTGGAGGCAGGTAGTTGAATTCCAAGTCGGTGATGGCCACGGTCTCCGCCGTGTAACCTTCGAGTGCCAGGGGAAGACGCACGGAATTGGTTCGTGCGATCCGCCCGGAATCTGAAATCAACGGGACATTCTCAAGCCTCACGCTGGGTTCACCCACACGCTGACGATTGCGAATATGGGAAATGAAGCCGACAGCAGCGACCATCAGGCCCAAGGCGGCGATGGGAAAAATTGGATTTAGCCGGGGGCAAACTGACGGAAAACCCCATGGAACTGGAGCGACTTCTGGCGGTGGCACACCCATATTCACGTGACCAGTTCCCGCCGGCTCCCGAATCCAACGTCCCACTTGAAACAGGCCCAGCAGTGCGGCAATCCAAGTGATGAATCCCATTTTTGTTTCGATAAAACGCCCGGCAGCTTCTCCGAGGATGTCACCGACCACGAACACCGTGCATAGGCGAACGACATTCCCCATCAAAGCCAACGGCAAGGCGGCCACGACGATAATGGCTCGACGCCCAAGCGACCGATAATTGAGGTACGCAAACAGGACACTGATCAGCAGTACCGCGGTGAGGCTCCGCATGCCGCTGCATGCCGCCGCGACTTCGAAGTGAAATCCGGCGCTTGTGCCGGATGGAGGAAGGGAAACCTGGGTTTCTTGCCGAATCAAGTTCAGCCCGAATACCATTCGGCAAATGGCGACTGAGATTTGGCTCGAAAGCAGCCGAAGGCCATAGGTGGCCGAATCCAAATAGGCCGAAACCGGTATGGCCGCCACCAGCATAAACCAGGGAAGGCAAACCGCACGCAACCAGGCCCGACCCCAGACCACTCCCATCAAGCCAAAGCCTCCGATCAGGAATCCCACCACCGAGATTCGTGTTTGCTGCACGATGAATCCGATGGCATGAACAAATAATCCTAAAACGACGAAAACAAGTCCCACCGCCCAGGGCCGCTTTTCAAGCAGGGTCAACTCCTTCCGTTTGAGGTAAAACAAACCCAGGACCAAAAACGGGATCATCGGGCAAAGCTCATCCCCCGAATCCGCCGGTGAATCGTTTTGATAAAGCGCGTAAAGCCATCCGAATATCGAAGGGGTATTTACATAACCCAACGTCGAATTTCCGAGGAAATGAAACAACACCACCCAGGCCGCGAAGAGTATCCCAAAAATCAGCCGGTTCGGTAGACTGGCAAGGAGTCCTACTACAGATTTTGAGGTGGAAGAGGACATGAATCGGCTTCGAAAAAGGCGGTTGACGCACCGCATCTGTTCAATAGGGCCAGCGTCGTTCCGTCTAAATTTGGAAGTCAACGTAGGCCTGCCGGTCCCGCTTACTGATGATTCGGGATCGAACCTCCTCCATCAGGACGATGGAGTCCTGAGGCACACTGGTCATCAGAAATACGTTGGCACCGATGGTGCTGCCCCGACCGATCACGGTGTCCCCACCGAGAATGACCGCCCCCGAATAGATGGTCACGCGGTCCTCAACGGTTGGATGGCGTTTCCGTCCACGGAGTGACTGGCCTCCACTGGTACTGGTCGCTCCCAACGTTACTCCATGGAACATTTTGACGTGATTGCCGATCACGCATGTTTCGCCAATGACGGTACCGGTTCCATGGTCGAGGAAGAAATGGCTACCGATCGAAGCCCCGGGATGAATGTCGGTTCCAGTCCGGGAATGGGCCCACTCACTCATGATGCGAGGAAGCAACGGTACCTTCCGACGATGCAATTCGTGCGCGAGGCGATGCACGGCAATTGCCTCGACAAACGGGTACGCAACAATGATTTCCTCCCGCGAACGTGCCGCCGGGTCTCCTTCGAAAGCCGCCTCGACATCGGTTTGAAGGAGTTCGCGGATTTCAGGCAACTGACGAAGGAATTGGCGGGTGATGTCAAACGCTGCCGGACGCGGGTCGCGCAACGCAGGATCGTCGCAGTCAAAGCAGCGCAGGCTCTTGTACACTTCATCTTCCAACCGCCCGGAGACCGAATCGATTCGCAGGGCGGTTTCGGCGTGCAACTCTGAGGAGTGAATCAGTTTTTCGTCAAAGAATCCCGGCAGCAACAGGCAGAGCAAATCGCGAACGATTTCCACAACCGCCCCTTTGGAAGGAAGATTGACCCCATCCAGATGATTGATTCCCCCATGCCGCCGGTAGGATTCCAGCAGGGCCTGGGTCAGCTCGGTCACTGGATATTGCACAGTCTGCCGATTATCGCCGCCCGTCTTGCAATGTCCAATCGGCTAGCGATTCGGGGGCACCATCGCCTCGCGCCGCGCTTTGAATTCGCTCCCGGGTTTCCATTCCGGCCACACCGCATCCTGCCCCAGTGTCCATCCGACCTGATAGAGAATGCCCAAGTCCTCGACCGCCCCGGAAAGGTCCCAGTCAGGTTTGATGTCATCCGAGACTTTGTGGTAATCGCGGTCGGTAAACTCGTTGGACTTGGCTTGCCCCCATTCCTCCGGCCTCCCCAGATAGTCCAGGGCCGATTTCATGTAGAGGGCGGGAACGCCGACCTTGGCGAACTCAAAATGGTCGCTCCGATAGAAGGTGCCCTTCTCTGGCATGGGCTCCGAGACCACGACCCTCCCCTGCGCTTGAGCAAATCGGACGACGGCATCATCCAGTGTGGAATTCCCCAAGCCAACAACCGCCACACTGTGGGTTCGGCCCCAGGTATTGAGGCCGTCCATGTTCAGATTGGCGAGGGTTTTTGCCAGGGGATGGGTCGGATGGGTGGCATAGTATTTGGCCCCCAACAATCCCTGTTCCTCACCAGTCACCGCGAGGAACAGGATAGACCGCCCTGGTGCCGGTCCGGCTTTAAATGCCTCGGCCAGGGCCAAAAGCCCCGCGGAACCGGTGGCGTTGTCTTCAGCCCCGTTAAAAATCTGGTCGCCCGTCAACTTTGGATCGCGTCCCAGATGGTCCCAGTGGGCCGTCAAGACCAGCCATTCATCACGATGGGCAGGATCCCTGCCGGGGAGCACTGCCGCGACATTGCGTGACTGGATGTGGCGGACCTGATTCGAAACGGCAAAATCGACGGAAGTACCGAGTGAGCGGGGGCGAAAATGGGGATCGATGGCCATCGCCTTGGCTGCCTCATAGGTGAGTCCGGCGCCGGCAAGAAGGCTTCGCGCCCGATCCAGGCTAATCCAGGAAGCCACCTGCACTTGTGGCCCCACCGTTTCTTCCAGATCAAACCGCTCCCGGCTCCATGAATTGACCACCACGAACCACGGATAGCCCGCAGGACCGGTCTCATGGACAATGATCGCGGCGGCGGCTCCCTTGGCGGCCGCAATCTCGTACTTATAGGTCCAGCGACCGTAATAGGTCATCGCCTTGCCCTTGAACATCTTCGGGTCCAGGCGGGAAGGATCGGCGGGATCCGGGATGGGAGGATCACCCACCAACATCACCAGAGTTTTACCATGGACATCGACCCCCTTGTAGTCATCCCATCCATATTCCGGAGCAACGACGCCGTAACCGACAAACACAAGCTCACTGTTGGTCACCTCCACCGTCGGAGTCGTCTGGGGAGACCATGCCACAAAATCTTGTGGAAATGTCAGTGACTCGGGTTGCCCGCCCCGGACAAACGCGGCCTTGGTCGTAGATGAAACTCCGACCATCGGAACCCGGTCAAAAAAGGTGCCATCAGCACCCCCGGGTTCCAACCCGATGGCTTTGAATTGGTCTGCCATCCAGTGCACGGTCTTCTTTTCTCCAGGAGTTCCCGGAGCCCTTCCTTCGAACTCATCCGATGCCAGCACCGTCACTCGATCCAGAAGTGTATTCGTCCGAAGGACGGCAAGCCCCGGAGACAAGTCGGCTGCCTGTATCCAAGTCTGAAGGAGGAGATTCAGCGTCAAGAGCCACCCAGATCGAATCATCCACAAGTCCTACACGGTGAAGGGCCATCCTGCAACCTTCCCGGGTCCACCACGCTTCGGCTGGACTTTGTAATGGGGGCTATTAGGAGAGGGTGTTGTCCCCGCCCTGATCTCGTCGTCCCTTTCAGAAACCCGACACCAGCGTTGCCAATCGCACGAGCAGTTGGTGCTGAGACAAATGTTCCAGCGGTTGATTGGGGGTCAAAAGTCCAAACCCCGGACCGTAGGCGGGCCCATTGAGCACACAGTGGTCCACCTGGGTCTGCATCAACTGTGAGGCCCCCGCCGCCAGGATGCCGGGGCGTCCACAGTCCACCTCATATTTCCAACCGACCAGGACTCCGTCGGGAAACCAGTCTCGAAGACGGTTGATGATCTTGGGAGTCGGTTGTAATTCGAGCCAGAGATTGCCGGCCCGAGTGGAATGTTTGCCGCTCCGTACAGGTTCCAGGTTGCCCTCGACGGACTTGACATAGGCCCCGGCCACACAGAAGTCACTCACCGCTGCCACGTGAAAGACTGCCATCGGTCCTGATGTCGCTCGGGCCTCCAGCAAGGCCGAAAGCGAGGCGGTGGTGGTAAAATGTTCCACCTCGAGCGCAGCGAGGGGCGACTGCCAGACTGCCATCTGTCCCAAAAACAGGGTAACCCGATGCCCTTCCCCGGCCAGATGGTTGGCCAGACGTCCTCCCAAGCTTCCTGTGGAAAAATTCGTTAGCCGCCGGGCTCCGTCGATGGGTTCCCATGTGGGTCCGGCGGTGACAATGCAATGCATGGCTGGGGGAAGTCCCGGTGTTTGAATCAGATGTCAACGCCCGGCCTTCAGGCAGCCCGTGTCCGAATGCCCTCCAGAATCTGGGCGACCACCTCTGCCCGAGGCTTCACGCCGACATTGCCCTTGCCATGCAGTCGGACGGCAACGGAGTCGGCCTCTTTCTCGCGCCCACCGATCACCAGCATGGTATGAACCTTTTCTTTCTCCGCGTGCTGAATCTTGCCATTGATTTTATTGGTGCTGTAGTCGCCCTCGACCCGGACGCGATGACTGCGCAGCTCCTGAACAAGGGCTTTGGCGTAGTCCACCAACGGTGCCTCGTCCCCAATCGTCAACACACGCACCTGGTCCGGGGCCAGCCAAAGCGGGAAATTCCCGGCGTAGTGCTCGATCAGAAAGCCGATAAACCGTTCGTGGGTACCCAAAGGAGCCCGATGGATGCACAATGGCGTTTTTTCGGTATTGTCCCGGTCCTTGTAGACCAGACCAAACCGGCGCGGCACAGCGAAATCCACCTGATTGGTGGCAATGGTAAACTCCCGTCCGATGGTGCTGTAAACTTGGACGTCAATCTTCGGACCGTAAAACGCGGCCTCGTTGGGAACCTCAACGTAATTGATCCCGGAATCAACCAACACCTGTCGGACCATGTCCTCCGTTTGCTTCCAAAGCTCCGGTTCATTGACAAACTTCTGACCCAGGCGCGCCGGATCATGGGTACTGAAGCGCATCACGTAGCGGTCGAGTCCGAAGATTTTGAAGTACTTCAGGTACATGTCGTTGACCGCCTGGAACTCCCCTGCGAACTGCTCGGGAGTGCAGTACATATGAGCGTCATTCATCTGCATCGCCCGCACCCGCATGAGCCCAAACAATTCCCCGGACTGCTCGTAACGGTAGCACATTCCGTACTCCGCCAACCGCAATGGCAGATCGCGGTACGAGCGGGGCTCCGCAGCAAAAATGCGATGGTGGTGCGGGCAATTCATCGCCTTGAGGTAATACCGGGTCCTGGCTCCGGCGATCTGCTCATGAAGTCGTGCCCGTTCCGTTTCCGTTTCGGGCGTACCGATTGGACCCAGGGCCGCCAAAGCGGCCCGGATTCCCACTTCCCGCTGCCGGTCCTCTTCCTCCTGGAATTCAATCGGGGGAAACATCGAATCGGCGTAGTACGGAAGGTGACCCGATGTCTTGTACATCTTTTCCCGGGCGAGGTGCGGCGTCCGCACCCGTACGAACCCGGCATCAAACTCGGTTTCCCGGGCCAGTCGCTCCAGCTCTTCCACCAGCACGGTACCCTTGGGCATCCAAAGAGGCAGGCCAGGACCTACATACTCGGCATCGAAAGTGAACAACCCCATTTCCTGACCGATTCGGCGGTGGTCCCGTTTCTTTGCCTCCTCCTGAAGGTGCAACCAGTTTTCCAGCTCCTCTTTGTTCTTGAAGGCGGTGCCGTACAAGCGCTGGAGCTGGGGGTTCTTCTCGTTGCCGCGGAAATAGGCGCTCGCCACCTTGAGCAGCTTGAAGGCCTTGACGTTACCCGTCCGCATCACATGGGGACCCGCACACAGGTCCCCAAACTCTCCATTCTGGTAGAAACTGATGGCTTCGCCCTCGGGAATGTCGGCCAGACGTTCGACCTTGAATTTCTGTCCACGTTCCGAAAACCACGCCAGGGCCTCGTCACGGCTCTTGAAGGACTTCTCAAACGTCTGGTTTTCCTTGGTAATCTTACGCATTTCCTCCTCGATGCGGGGAAAATCCTCAGGTGAAAAACGATGAGTCGAGAGGTCGAAGTCGTAGTAGAAGCCCTCGTCGGTGGGGGGACCGATATCAAGCCGGGCCTCTGGCCAGAGGCGCAGGACGGCGGCCGCAAGAATGTGGGCCGTCGAATGACGGATGCGCTGCAATTCATTCATCAACTCCCGTTGGTCCAACGACTTGCGTTGAACCTCGGTCTTGGCGGCGGCCAGGGGCGCGGATTCCATAAAATAGTGGTCAGCCTTGCAATCAGTGGGCATCGGTTTCGTTAGCCTCGCTAGAAATGAAAACGCCTCGAACCTTATCAGGTGCGAGGCGTGGAGCGTCCCCAATTTCAGTCGGAGACGCTAGCAGGTAGTGGTGGGCGGAACCGATATCACTGTGAATAGGGGGAAGGAATCCGCCCCGGAAGGCAAGCGGATTTTGTATCTCACCACCCTGCGGAACTGGGTGGAACCATGTGCGTGCTTCCTGACCGCGAGCACGGGTGTCTCGCCCGGTGGCCGATCGAATTCCAGTCGCACCTGCTTCAAATGGACTTTCTCCGGACGAGACGTCCGGGCTCCCGGGTGTTGGGGCCGATAGGTATTCGGACAACCTCGAGCAGACGCCTAAAAGCCGTACGCGCCTCGACGACCAAACTCTATTCCCGTGACCTTGGCAAATCCACGACCTCAGCCACCCGGCTCCAGAGCTCATCCCGCAATTCAGGTTGGTCAAAAACATATTCATCGGGAACATGCAGCGTCACCACCTGCTTCCCTTCAAGCTCCTCGGGGAATCGTTCTTGAAGCTTCCGAAGATGGGCCTTTTCCATCACAAAGACGAAATCGGCCCACCCCAAATGCCCCGAGGTGACCACGATTCTGGCTCCGGATTGGGTGCCCGCTGAGCGAACTTCAAAACCCTGGATTTGCGAAAACAAGCGCTCCGCGGTCAGACTGCGAATTCGATTGCGACTGCAAATGAACAGGAGCTTGAGCGGATCGTTCACCCCGTCTTCATCACCTCGTAGGCGTACCCCTTCAGGTACTCGGTCTCGGGAATTGCCGGAATAATCGGGTGATCGGGTGATTGTGTGAAGCTGGCGACCCGGCGCAGCAGACGATGGGTATCGTAGGCCGCAGCGAGAACGACCTCTTCGAATAATGACCGGTCGACATGATGGGAACAGCAGAAGGTTGCCAGAATTCCACCCGGCTTAATCAACTTCAATGCCCGAAGATGAATCTCCTTATACCCACGAAGGGCATCGTCCACCGAAGCCCGGTTCCGCGTGAAGGAAGGGGGATCCAGGATGATGACATCGTACACGGGAACCAATCGCTCGTTGGGACCGGTCGATGTCTTGGACTTGAGCCAGTCAAATACATTGGCGACTTCAAATTCCGTTCGATCTGCCACTCCATTGCGCGTGGCCAGGCGGTTGGCCGTTGCCACAGCCGCTTCGCTCTGATCGAGGCCGTGAACGTGGCGGGCACCTGCACGGGCTGCATGGAGAGCAAATCCTCCGAGAAAGCTGAAGCAGTCGAGCACCACCGCCCCTTGGGCAAATTCGGCCACGGCGGCGTAATTGACCTGCTGATCGAGGTACATCCCGGTTTTGTGGCCCTCCGCCAGGTCGGCGGTGAACTCCAGTCCGTTGAGCTGAATGACGGTTTCTGGAGGGGCCTCGCCGTACAGCACGGAATTGCTCTCCGGCAAGCCCTCGAACTTCCGGCCGGCCATGTCGTTTCGTTCCAGGATTGCCTGCGGCGCGAGGAGTTCCACCAGCAACTCCACGATCAATGGCTTCCGGAGGTCCATTCCCAGCGAACTGGTCTGAAGCACCAGGACGTCACCGTATTTATCGACAATCAACCCGCTCAGCAGGTCGCTTTCGGCATTGACCAGCCGAAAGGAAGTGGCCAGAGGCAGATACCGCTTGCGATGTTCCAAGGCAGCCGCAAGGCGTCTGCGAAAGAAGTCCTTGTTGATATCGACCCGATCCCTGTCAAGGAGACGGACCGCGATTTTGGAACGACTGTTGTAAAAGCCGACACCAAGGAGGCGTTGACGGTGATCCTTGACTTGGACCACTTCTCCATCCTGAGCGGGAGCTGTGAGGCGAAGGATCGAGGAGGAATAGACCCATGGATGCCCGGCAACAAGACGGTCGGCTTCACCGGGTTTCAAAAGAACAGTACTGAGATTCATATTTGTAGACAGAGGGCATCTAGAGCCCGTTTGAGGAGCAAAGCAGACGGGAGCCCTTCTGGAAAGCCCGATGACGGGAATCAACCCTGCAAACAGTCCACGAATCCAACCACTAAGCAGTCTGCCCCAGCTTCCAGGCGGCCTCGGCATCGAACGTCCAATAGTCGCAGGTCAATTCTTCATCCGGCAGCAGATCGCGGAGCGCAACGGTGGTCACCGGACCAATGGTCTCCCCCATCACCCCGGTGGTCGGGGAGGCTGAATGATTCATGAAGCAGGCAAAATCGCCGCTCTTGATGTAGCAGCGGTCCTCTCCGCGGAAATACGCATAACCTCGCAGGTGCTCCAAGGCAGCTGTCGGCAACTGTTTCCACTGTGTCATCGGTACAATCCGATCAAACTCGGGTTCCAGACGCCAAACTGGCGTCCCCCGAAGCACTCTGGAGACCGTAAACAGTCCAAGCCCATGAATCGAACTGGAACCGACCCGAACCGGAAGCAGAAGCATTTGATCTAAGATACCTGCCGACATGGCGTGACTCAAGCCTCGACCGAACTCCGCACACCAAAAGGACAGCGGTTCGTCTCAACCCTACTGCGATGTTCTCCACCATGGAGAAGCCGTCACCAGACAATAGCCGGCCTTCAATAGATCACTTTCGACAAAGGTCAGCGGGAACCCTTCCGGTAATTGTCCACGGGCCAGCAGATCGAGGTAAAACAGGCCCCAAGGCCGGTCGGGGTCTGAAAGGAATTCATCACGAAAGTGTCCATTGCTCGTTAACGGGGACAGAAAAACGGCTTTGACCTGCCGCTGCGAAAGGTGGACCTGATAAAAATCCTCTCGCCCCTCCTGCTTGATGCGAAGCGGCATCCATAGTGCCTCCCGATTTCCATACCAAGCCACAGCCCAGGGCATGTCACTCATCATCAATGCCCCCGATGGAACCCATCCGCACGCTGTGGCGATGGTCGCCGGACGGTATGGAGGGTCCACCACGACAAAGTGTCGACGGGGCATCACTCCCAACAGAGCCAAACCCGCGAGCAACACGACGCCCACCAACGGCAACGACGCGAGCGCCGAAATCAAAGCCCGCGTCAGGGTGGCGAGGAGCGGAAACGGAAATTCACGGCGCTGAATCAGCCATTCGACCGTTCCTCCGGCAAAGAGGCAGACCAAAGGAAACAGAATGATGATAAGCTTTTCTGAATTTATTTCCGGAGAAAGCCGCGACATTTCGGTTCGTCCGATCGCTTCAGCCGGCACCAGAACCAACAGACAACCGATAAACCAGATTTGGAGATTCCTTCGCCGACTTCCCGGCATTGGTAAAAGGACACCTGCAAGAAACAGGGGAACACAAAAGGAGGCCCCTAAACGGGGAAGATCGTTTTCCACAATATCCAGCATGTTTCGACCGAGCTTCGCCACCAACTCCGATGCCAGCACGGTATCCAAGGCGGGATATTGTGATCGCTCCATTTTGAAGCCCGGAAATCCTGGGGTCCCGGTGAACATGGCGTAGCCAGCCGTGCCGAAGGGAGTCCCGCATAGCTTCCAATTTCGAACAATCCACGGCGAGATCGCCGTCAGAAAAATCACGGTCGCCACGAAAGCATCCCGCCGGGCTGTCTTCCCGGGCCTCCAGGCAATCCAGGCAATTGTAGGGATGGCCAGCCAGCCGAGCGAATACTTCGTCAACGTCATCGCACCCAGCAACAGTCCAACACCGATGCCCCAAGCCCAACTCTTCCATCCTTGAATACTTCCGTCCGAAACTGATTCGCCCTCTGGATCGGATTCATCATGCTGGCTCTCTTCATCGTCTTGTCCCGCCGGGATTTCAAATTCATAGCGATCACGAACTGTCAGAAGGGCCGCCAGAGCCAGCAGTTCGATCACCTGGAGATGGGTGGGGAGTCCCGAGTAGGCAAAGCGCCAGAGAGTCTCAGAACCGATGAAAAACAGGGTCGCCAGGTTTGCTGCGATGCTGCCGAGAAGCTTGCGCGCGAGCCGGTAAAGAAGGACCGACGACCCCAAAAACAAGGCGAGATTCAAAAAGCCAATGGCCACCTCGGGAGGGGGACGCTGGGTGGCCTGGGACCCGGTGACTTTCCCATTGCGGTAAGTCTCCGGCAATACCTTCATCAAACCGGCCCATAGCAGAGGGTAAACCGGGGCATTTTCCAGGTCTGGAATGGGCCCCCTCATTCGGGCGATTTCATTGGTCTGCCCGGCCCAAGCTCCCTGCCGAAGCAAATGCAAATTGAGAGGACGCAGGTTGAACGTGGTAAATCCCCGCCCCTCCGCAATATTTCGCGCCAATTGTCCCTGGTCCATCGCCTCCGGAGACGAAAAATTCTGTGCCTCGAAGACGTGGTAAAGCAACACCGCCATGGCGATGATCAACCCCACCACGAAACGTCGGAGCCAGACCTGCCCGGCCCCTTCCTCCAATTCATGAATCCATGTCTGGACTCCACGGGGTGATTTTTCTTGTTTCACTTGCGCAATAGGTCGGGATCGTTGGGACGAAGCGGGCTGGCGTCGAGCAACTTTCACTCCAATCGCTTGACGATGTTACAGAAATGTCAACGTTCGAGCCCTGACAAATTGAGCTTCGGTATCGCACTTGCTGTTCCCGATGGCATAGCTGGAGTTCTCTGGCTTCCGCCATACCTTCTATGTTTCGCCTTCTCTCTGGAGTCATCGCCGCATGGGGGCTGATGGCATATGCGCTCGCCGACGATCACATCGTTTTCCCGTCCGATCCGTCAGTCCTGAATTTAAAGCGCGATTTCGGGGCAGTCGGCGACGGAATTGCCAACGACACGGGAGCGTTGCAAAAAGCCTTTGACGCCAGCGGCGGCATGGGAGGCCCCAGTAAAATCCTCTGGATTTCCAACGGCACTTATCTCGTCACCAACACCCTGGTCGTTCACACGCTGGGCCCATGGGTTTATGGTGAAACCCGGGACGGGGTGGTGATTCGGCTGGCGGACCGGGCTCGCCAGTCTGTCACCAATTGCACTTCGGTCATTCGGACCCATCCCAGCGACACCCAGGCTACCAGCTCCGACTTTTTCATGCGTAACTTCCACAATTTCACCGTGGATGTGGGCGACAATCCAGGAGTCGACGGAATCCGCTGGTATGGGAACAACACCAGTCTTCTCAAGGATATCCTAGTTAGAGGCCGGGGCGTCGGAGGGATTGGAATCAATGCCGGATTCATCGGACTCAACGGACCAAATCTCATTCAGGACACCGTCATCGACGGTTTTGATACCGGCATCTCTGCCCCATTCGTCTGGGGTGAAACAATTTCAAGGGTCACGATCCGCGACTGTCGAGTTCAAGGAATATACGTATTGGCGAATTCAGTCGGCATTGAGGACCTCCTGGTGGAAAACACGCCCTTGGGATTAAACGTCGATAACTACCCGCCCTTTAGCGGTTGGAATGGAGTCGTGGCACTGGTCGGTGCCACCTTTCGAGGCGGAAACCCTTCTGGTCCGGCCATCACCAACACCGGAACCCTTTATGCCCGAAACGTCACGAGCACCGGATTCAAGCAGGCCCTCATCGGCCGTGGTGCCAAAGGAAGCGTGACGAGCCCCAACATCATCGAATTTTTTTCCGAAGACCCGGTGCGGTTGTATGCAAATTCCACGCGAACCTCGCTTCAGCTTCCGATAAAGCCCGAGCCGGATTTACCCTGGGAAACCCACTTGGATAACTGGGTTTGCGCGAATAACTACGGAGCAACGTACGGTTCAGGCGCGGATAACACCGCCGCATTTCAACGGGCCATCGACGCTGCGGCGGCCCGGGGAGCCACCACTGTTTATTTGCGCGGCAGCGATGGCGGAACCTACCAGATGAATGGCGAGGTGAAAGTTCGGGGCAGCGTCCAACGGTTCATGGCTCTCGGATGGGGCCGCATCGTTGCGGGATCGACCAATGCAAAATTCATCGTCGATTATACCTCCGCACCCATCGTCAAATTTCATAATCTTCAGGCGTTTGGGGGCCGACCGGTTACCGTCGAAAACCGCTCCTCCACAAATGCGATGGTGGTTGAGAGTTCCGACGTTACCCCCTTGGGGACAGGACGCGGGGACATCTTTGTGACCGATTGCGCCTGTCGTTTGAAGCTCTCGTCGCCAGGACAGAACCTTTGGGCTCGGCAACTCAATCCGGAGGGAGATGACAACGTCGGCCTTGTACAAAATTACGGGGCCAACTTATGGGTCTTGGGCGTCAAACATGAAGGAGGTGGAATCCGCTTTCGGACCTCCGACGGGGGAAAAACCGAAATCTTGGGCCTCTTCAACTATTCCACCGGCGTCCGTGATAATGATTCCCGTCCCATGTTTGACGTGGATAATTCCGCCTTTACCGCTGCCGGAGTTCGCGAAATCACGTTTGGCAATGCCTACGAGGTCAAACTGAGGGAGGTTCGTCAGGGCAGTGTACAACAGACTCAGCAAGGGGGATGGACAGGTTGGGCGCTTTACAGCGGTTGGAACCAGGGACTCACCAATGGCCCCACGGCGGCAGCCCTGCCCGTCGTAGAACCCGCCGACAGCCGATTCAACGCCGATGCCCAGGTTTTTGTGAACACGGGTCGCTATACCTGGTCGTGGCCTGCTGGCGGCAGTTTTATCGACTCGCTGGACCTGACCGCCACCACCTCCACTCCCAATGCACAACTCCGTTACACGGCGGACGGAACAGAACCGAGCCTCGCTTCAACCCCTTGGCCTCAGGTACTGACCATCTCCAATTCAGTCACTATCAAGGTGAAAGCATTTGCCCCGCCTCTCGCTCCCAGCGCAACGGCGGTGATTCCGTTGACGGCACTAGCTCCACGCCCCCCGAATCCCTCCTGGCATCCAGCCAATGGAATCAATTATGCCTACTATGAAATCCCAGTCGGCTCGACCCGATTGCCGGCATTTGCCAATCTCACGGCCAAGACCAACGGCGTCGCTCCGATTCCCGATGCGACTCCCCGGTTGCGGGAGAAAGGCTTCGCCCTCCGTTTTACCGGTGCGGTCACTATTCCGACTGGGGGTCTCTACGGGTTCTTTTTGTCCAGTAGCGATGGTTCACGCCTTTTGTTGGGAAACGATCTGCTCATCGATAACAACGGTGCCCATGGGAATCAGGAGAAATCCCGTTATCTGGCCATGGAGGCGGGCCAATATCCAATTTCCGTCGAATTCTTCAATGGGGGTGGAACCCACAACCTGACTCTAAGCTACGAAGGTCCCAACCTTCCCAAGCAACCCATTCCTGCAAGCGCCTTCGTTGTCCGGAATTCCATTCCCATTCCGCCACCCACCACCCCCGGTCTCGAATACCAGTACTTCCAAGGCAGTTGGTCAGCACTCCCCGATTTTGATTCCCTTCAGCCCGTCAAAATCGGGGTCACGGGTGCCGTCTCCATAGCCCCACGACTCCGCAATAACGACTACGGGCTTCGGCTATTCGGATGGATTTATTTGCCAAAAGACGGAGTCTGGCGCTTCTCGACCACCAGTGACGATGGTTCGGCCCTGTTCCTCGGCAGTACCCAGATCGTCAAAAACGATGGGACTCATGGCATGGTCGAACAAAGTGGGACAGTCGCCGCCGTCGCTGGCCTTCACCCCTTCATTGTCACCTTCTTTCAAGGAAATGGCGGCCAGGGTCTTATTGCCTCGTATGAAGGCCCAGACACTCCCAAGCGAGTCATTCCCACAACCGCCTACTTCAGGTCTCAGCCCGGAATCGTTCAGACGGGACTTTCAAGAGATCAATTCTGGCTCGATTACCTGCGTCCGGTCTACGGACCGGCCAGTGCCTACCAATACTTGGTGGATGCCTCAGAGGACCTTCCGAACTGGTCCGGCGGACTACCTCAAATCAATCAATCCAACGTCCTTTCAGACCCTCCCTACCGACTGGTCCGAGCCTATCACCCGGAGTCGACCACGCTTTTTACACACGGTTTCCTTCGCCTGACGGTCAAATCTCCCTGATCGTCATTTTTGCAACAAAAAGAGCAATGCGCCTTGCATACATAGTTCAACTATGCATATTACCTCTAGTGAAAATCAGCAAGGAATTGAACGCCGCTTCCTCCACCGCCATCGTCCTTGGAATTCTCCAGGAGGGCGAAAGTTACGGTTATGCCATTGCCCAACGTGTCCGGGAACTTTCCCATGATGAGGTCCAGTGGACTGATGGTATGCTCTACCCAATTCTTCATCGTCTCGAAGGCGACGGGCTGATTTCAGCCCGCTGGGGGGAGTCCGAGACCGGTCGTAAGCGGAAGTACTACCAGATTGAACCGTCTGCATTGAAGACGCTGAAAGAAGAACGCCACCAATGGAATGTCGTCCACAACGTCCTCCAACAATTATGGAACACCCAAACGTCTTGAACCTCCCTCCGGAAATCCAACGGCTTCTGAAGACTCTGCCATCCCCCATCGCTCTCGAATTGGAGGACCACCTGTTGGAAGAGTACTCCCGGCATCTCCGCGATGGTGAGACGCCGGAACGAGCCTTGCAGTTGACCGCCGAACGCTTCGGTGAGCTGCTTGAAATAGCACCCGCGTGTGCAGCGGTGGCACCCAGCCGGTGGTGGCTGAGGCGTGAAGCGCCGGTCGATTTCAAGCTCGTGGTGGTCGGCTGGATGATTTTGTCGGTCTTCATGGCCAGCCGGATTTGCTTTGCATCTACCCCGTCGCACACCTCCATTGTGGCCTGCCTGTTGACCGGGCTGTCCTGCGCCTGTTTGGGAGCCGGTTTCTTGCGGCGCAGCGGAACCATCGTTTGGGCCTCGATCGCCTTTGCCCTTGGAACAGCGGTCATCTCATTTTTCGTCCCCATCCGCCAGGATATCGCCGACTTCATTGTTTCAGGCTGCGCTCTTGAGCCGATTTTGTTGGAGGTTATCGCGGTCTTCTCGGTGCTCTCGATGGCGACAGCCTGGAAGGAAGCGCGGGCCCGGAAACAATTGGCCCTGACCTACTCGGGCTGAGATGCATCGAACAACTCGACGGGTTTCCTCTCTCCATAAACTTCACGGCTGTCCTTATTATTCCACTATGAAACATAGTCCCCAAACCGTCCGTGGTGCCACAGATACGTCCACACTGCTCGCACGATGGATTCATGGAGCCCTGGCCGTGGTTGCTGCATTCGACCTGGCGTCGGCAGTTGCTCAACAAGCGGACCCTGGTTCCTCTCCAACCAAAGTCGACCTGACGATACCGGGATACGCCTTTGCGAACTCTCTCGACTCTGCCGTACTGATTCACGGAAGCATCCTCCTTCCCTCGTCAGTTTCGCCCACTTCGGCGACGTGGGCGCTAGGCAGTGGCGACCCAAAGCCACTGAATTACGGGAGTGACAATCAATTCGACTTGCTGGTCACCAATCTCCCCTCAGGAAAATCTCCCCTTCTATTCTCTGTTATCGGGAGCGACCAGCTCAAGTACCAGGGCTTTCTCACCGTCCTATCCGGAGATTTTAATGGACCGCAATTGGCGGTCGATGGACCCGCTTGGCTGGTTCCGGCGTTTTCATTGGGCGGCGCTCCAGTAGTGGCCGAATCCAACCAGATACAGCTGACGGGAATGGTCACTGACAACGTCGCTGTTCGACGCCTTCATTTTACCGAAACTCTTCCGCCCGATGCTTCTGGAGCTCCTGGCAGCAGCACCACCAATCTACTTCGGGATGAGGATGTTGTGGTCGGGACGAATGGCGTGTTCACAATTCCCAACATCCTTCTTCCGGAAGACCGGCAGGCGCAGATCGTCCTCGAAGCAGAAGACCCAACCGGAAATCTGTCCTTTCTTTCAGCATCGATCCTTGGGTCAAAGGCACCAGCACCAGCTGGGCCAGCCCCTGCAATCTATCTCGGAGAAACCGAACAGACCGTTCCAGAGAACGTTAGTATTCTCATAATCCCGTTCAAAGTAGGTCTCCCCAATCCGAAAGCCACTGCACAAGTCCAGCTCCGATCCCAAGGCGGCTCGGCAACCGAAGGACTGGATTTCCGAATCGAATCGGCATTCATCAACCTCGGTCCGGGAGAATACTTCGGCAGCTTTTCGGTCGAAATCATCAACGACTTAGAAACGGAAGCCGATGAGAGCTTGGTCTTGGAGCTTTTGGTCACCACTGAAGGTGTCACCTCGGCACCCGCTCGACTCGACGTCACCATCGTCGATGACGATTCGCCCGGCGCCGTGTCCTTCGTTGCGCCCCAATTTGTCGTCAACGAAGCAGCCGGACGCGCGTCATTGAATCTGGTCCGCACCGGCGCCATTGGATTTGTGGGCAACGTTTCCTACACGATGGAAGGCGATGCCGACCTTCTGGCAACCGCCGGGTCTTCCCAAACGGGTTCCATCTCGTTTCCGGAAGGAAAAGCAGAGGCCACATTGCTGATTCCGTTGCTGAACGACCCGATGGCCCAGGGGAACCGTCGTTTGACTGTCCGTTTGTCCCAGCCCTCCGGCGGAATGAGGCTTGGAGAGAATTCGGCCACCATTTTGACCGTTCGTGACGACGAAACCCAGCCGTCGCCCCTCCCACAATCCGTCGACCGTTACAATTTCTCCGGCAAGCAAGGCGTCAACATCACGTTTTGGACCGAATCTGGGTTCCGATACGTCATCGATTACTCTTCATCTCCCGAAACGGGAGATTGGTCGACGTTGGCCACCCTTGTGGGGAACGATTCCATGCAGTCGGTCTGGGACTCGACCGAAAAGGCCCTCAGTCGGTTTTACCGGTATCGCATCGAGAATTCGCAGGCGACGACCCCTGGGAAGTAGTCTCTGCTGTCCGTCGATTTCAGCGCTTTTCGGGATTCAAAACGGCGCTAGAATAGGCGGGTGACCACCGTTCCTCGTCGTCCTTGGTTCCCTGGTATTTTGGCAGCGTGCTGGTTTTTGCACGCAGGTGTAGCGGCGCCCGCCGAGGATGAATTTGCCCTCGGCGTGCGAACTACACCGCCGCTGTCCACCGAGTCCGAGATCGCCAAACTGCACGTTCCCGCGGGCTTCGAAATGCAGCTGGTGGCCTCCGAGCCGGATATCCACAAGCCAATGAACCTGGCTTTTGATTCCGCCGGACGGCTCTGGGTGACCACCAGCGTGGAGTACCCCTTCCCGGCCAAAGATGGGCACGGACGGGACCGGCTGATGATCTTCGAGGACTTCGGTCCCGATGGCCGGGCCCGCAAGGTGACCCAATTCGCCGATGGCCTGAACATCCCCATTGGGGTCTACCCCTTTCGTTCACCGGGTCCCAATGGAAAAGAAACCTGGAAAGCCATCGTCTGGTCGATCCCGAATGTCTGGCTCATGGAGGACACCAACGGAGATGGCCATGCCGACCGCCGGGAACTCCTGTACGGTGCCTTCGACGTCAGCCGGGACACCCATGGAAATCAGGCCTCGTTCCGGCGTGGATTCGACGGCTGGCTCTACGCCACCCACGGATTCAACAATGATTCCCACGTTCGAGGTCGCGACGGGAATCAGGTGGATCTCAACTCTGGAAATACGTACCGGATGCGCCTCGACGGTTCCAGGATGGAGCACCACACTTGGGGGCAGGTGAATCCGTTTGGCCTCGCCTGGGATGAACGTGGAAACCTCTACTCCAGCGACTGTCACAGCGCTCCGGTGTATCAATTGTTGGCCGGCGGATATTATCCCAGCTTTGGCAAGCCTCATGACGGCCTGGGTTTTGCCCCGGTCCTGATGGAACACGCGCATGGATCGACCGCCATCGACGGCATGGTCTATTACAACGATGACCTCTGGCCTGCAGAGTACCGCGACCATGTGTTTATCGGCAACGTGATGACCAGCCGGGTCAATCAGGACCACCTGGAATTTCACGGCTCATCTCCCCGTGCCATTGAGGAGCCCGACTTTGTGGTCGCCGATGATCCCTGGTTCCGCCCGGTGGACAATCTACTCGGGCCGGATGGAGCCCTGTACATTGCTGATTTTTATAATCGGATCATCGGACATTACGAGGTACCCCTCTCGCATCCCGGCCGCGACCATGATCACGGGCGCATCTGGCGGGTGGTTTACAAAGGCAATAGCGCCACTCCACATCTGCGACCGGCGCCCCTGGCTCAGGATGTCAATGGACTGGTCGGAGAACTTGCTTCACCAAACCTGAATCGCCGGATGCTGGCGATGAACGATCTGGCAGACCGTTTTGGCAACCAGATCGTGGCTCAGTTGGAACTCGCTGCGAAGAAACCTTCCAATCAGGCACAACACATCAGCCTGCTTTGGTTGCTCCAGCGATTGCATTCCCCTTCCCTGTACAGCCAGCTCACGGCAGCGTCGGAATCCGGTTCACCTCTGGTCCGAACTCACGCCATGCGTCTGGCCACTGTGGAGCTTGAGCAACTCCGTCTGGCCAAATCCGGCGGCCCCCTACCCCCCGACCAACGCTTACGCCTCAATCAATTATCGTCGACGGCGCTTGAGCGCCTGTCAGACCCGGATGCACTGGTGCGCCGCTGCGCCGCTGAGGTCCTCGCGACCTCACCGTCCTTTGCCCATCTTCGTCCCCTCATGACCGCGTTATCCAATGCGGATGCCGCCGATACCCACTTGGTCTACGTCTTGCGAAAGTCGCTCCGGGATCAATTGCTGGATTCTGCCACCATTTCAGCGGCCCTCTCCACCGACTGGAATCCTGCTGAAGTTCGAATGCTGGCGGACGTGGCCATCGCCGTGCCCACCGCCGAGGCCGCTGCGCTCCTGGCACGAAATCTTCCAACCTTGGCCAGCGATCCTCATCCTCAACCGAGCATCGCCGATGTGCTGAAACACGCCGCTCGTTACGCGCCCGAAACCGAATTTGTCGCGCTGGCCCAGTTTGCCCGGCGCTTCTTCGCCTCCGACCTCGAAGCCCAACTGGGCTTGTTCCAGTCGATGCAAAAAGGTCTCGAACAACGGGGATTGCCCCTATCATCGGAGCTAAAGGACTGGGGACAGGAATTAGTCGGACAGGTGTTGGATCAACCCGACCCATCCTCTGGTTGGAGAAATCAGACTCTGGACTCCGCTCCGACCCTGAATCCCTGGGATTTCGAAACCCGCCGTCTCGCGGATGGAACTTCGGTTCGCGTCCTCTCCAGCTTTCCGCATGGCGAAGGCCTTACCGGCACCCTGCAATCTCCGTCCTTTGCCGCACCCGCCGAATTAAGCTTTTGGCTCGGAGGCCATGACGGCTCGCCCGATCAACCCCCCGCTCACAAGAATTGGCTGGTTCTCCGGGATACGGCCTCCAAGTCCGTCGTCCGGGAAGCCGCGCCGCCTCGCAATGATGTTGGCCAAAAGATTACCTGGAATCTGTCAGATCTGGCCGGACACCCGGTCTACCTGGAATTGACCGATGGCGACACGGGCTCGGCGTACGCATGGATCGATCTGGCGAAGCCCGAATCCACCGTCATTCCGTGGCCTTCAGCAGGTCCCCGCCCCAGTTCGGAACAACTCATCACGGCCATTCGGTTGGCTCGTCAACTCGGTCTTAAAACTCGTGCCTCGGCATTGGTCGCACTGGCGCAAGATGATCAACGCGACACCGACGTCCGGCTGGCAGCCGCACAGACCGCCTTGGAATTGGACCCGGCAAATTCTGTCGCTTCCCTTGGTCCGCTTCTGGAGTCGCCCACATCGTCGGAGCATTTCCGGGGAAAGTTCGGTCAACTGTTGGCAGAGCAAAATTCCCCGTCTACCCGGCAAAGAATTCTTTCAGCCCTCAAAGCTGCCCCCTATCGACTACAAGCCCTCTGGGCCTCGTCCCTCATTTCAAGTCATGACGGTGCCGATGCGTTTCTCATCGCTGTTGAAAACGGTCAGGCTCCGGCCCGCATCCTGCAATCTGTCGGAACCCGGAACAGAATTCAGGCGGCAAATCCGCCCGATTGGCAGGCGCGATTGGACCGACTCACCCGGGGACTGCCGCCGGCAGACGAGGCCAGGGACCGATTGATTGCCGAGCGACGCAGCCACTTTGATTCATCGACCGCCAATGCTTCCGAGGGAAAGCGATTGTTCAGCGTCACCTGTGCCCCCTGCCACCAAATCGACGGCGTGGGCGGCCTTGTCGGTCCCCAATTGACGGGAGTGGGAAATCGCGGGCTCGATCGGTTGTGCGAAGACATTCTCGATCCCAATCGCAATGTCGACAAAGCCTTCCGCCAAACCCTCCTGACCTTGAAGGACGGCGAGGTGATGGCGGGATTGATACGGCGTGAGGAAGGTGATCTCATCATTCTGGCTGATGCCTCAGGCAAGGAATTCTCGGTTCGCAAGCCCGACCTCCAGGAACGCCATGAGAGTGAACTGTCACTGATGCCGGACAACTTCGGAGAAGCCATTCCTGCGGGTGAATTCAATCATCTGATGGCCTATCTTCTGACCCAAAAATTACAACGCTAGTCCACCGCCCCGACCGCCCCCGAACCGTATCCCGACATGGTCTCCATTCAGAAGCATCATCTCATCGCTCAAATCATCGCCCAGCTGGGAGAAGAGCGCGAACTCCTCTACCGGGCCGCACGGAGTGCCCATTTCGAGGCCACGGACGAACAAAGCAAGGCAGAGAACAAATACGACACCCGCGGACTCGAAGCCTCCTACCTGGCACGGGGACAGGCTCAAAAGGTCAAGGAGGTGGAATTGGCCATCGAACAGTTTCAAGGGCTCTCGTCTGCTCCCGTCGATCCCTCGGCGCCCATTCAATTGGGAACCCTGGTTCAATTGAAAAGCCCCAAAGGAAAAGCCTTTTATTTTGTCGGACCCCGGGCCGGTGGAATGGAGGTGCAACAGGACGAGCACGAAATCTGTGTCATTACCCCTCAGTCACCACTGGGTCAGCAACTGATTGGACAAAAGCGCGGTGCCCGCCTGCGACTCGACCTTGGGGGTACCCGCCAGGAGTTTGAAGTGGCCGGCGTTTGGTAGGCCTTCACGAGAGACGCACAGGGTCAGGCCCGATACCTTTGGTATTGAGTGGTGGGTCGGTTGTGGTTTGAACGCTGCGGTTGCCAATGAACCAACCACGGGCAGGGGGTGCCATCGGAGGCCATCTGGACCGCCGCGGCTCACCGGGAGGTTCGCCCTACCATGGCCTTGTATTTTGCCGATGTAATCAATTGAATACCAAATACATTGGTAAGGCGAGGCTCCTGCC